>DATEOW010000038.1:0-69419 GCA_035273665.1 Burkholderiales bacterium
TTTCAGGCCGAAGACGTCCATGCGGTTGCACAAGAAATCAAGGACGAGCTAGGGCCAGAACCCATGCTTTCTACGCCGCCGCAAGATCAGCCGCAGGATGCGCAACACGCTGCGTTGGCGCGGATGCCCGGCGTAAACGATTTGAACATCGCTCAATTGCGTCACGCCGACAATGCGTCGCGCGTGAAACAACTCACCAGCACTCACACGCTCTCGGCAATGGAAGAGCGGATCGGGCGCTTAGAGAAAACTTTGAATGCCGTGCTGGATTTGCTGCAGCGTCTTTCTCAGCCGTCGGCCGACGGTAGCGCGAAAGCCAACGAGTCTTCGAGAAAACCATGAACGATCTGAGCCGAACCGCCGGTCCAATCGTTTGTGTGGTCGGTGCCCGTCCGAATTACATGAAAATGGCGCCGATCCTGCGCGCGTTTGCCGCGCACCCAGGGTTGCCCAAGGCGTTGCTCGTGCATACGGGCCAGCATTACGATGTCGCGATGAACGACCAGCTATTCGTCGATCTCAAGCTTCCGGCGCCGGACATTAATCTCGAAGTCGGTTCGGGGACTCACGCCGTGCAGACGGCCGAAGTGATGCGCCGCTTTGAACCTGTGTTAGATGATTTGCAACCTTCCTGCGTTGTCGTAGTGGGTGATGTCAACTCCACGCTCGCCTGTAGTCTCGTCGCAAGCAAAAAAGGGATTGCAGTCATACATGTCGAAGCCGGGCTGCGAAGCAACGACCGCACAATGCCTGAAGAGATCAATCGTATTTTGACCGATCAGCTATCGGACCTGCTCTATACCACCGAGCGTAGCGCGCAAGCCAACCTGGAGCGCGAAGGCATTCGGGCCGAGCGTATTGAATTCGTCGGTAACGTGATGATCGATTCCTTGCATGCGAATCGGGCCGCCTCAGTGCCGGCACGCAGCACGCTGCAAAGCGCGAAAGTAGGCACCGATCTTCTTGACCATCCAAAAGGATATGGGGTCGTTACCTTGCATCGGCCATCAAATGTCGATCAACCTGAAACGCTAAGCGAAGTGCTCGGCATCCTGCGCGAGGTCAGCAATAAACTACCTTTGATTTGCGCGTTGCATCCGCGCACTCGGGCCAACATCGACCGCTTCGGATTGGGCGAAATGATTGCGGGCGCGAATTTCGCAATTCTGCCGCCGCAGGGATATCTTGAAATGCTGGGCCTTATGTCGGGTGCAACGGTGGTCCTAACCGACTCCGGCGGCATGCAGGAAGAAACAACCGCATTAGCGATCCCCTGCCTCACATTGCGCGAAAACACCGAAAGACCGATCACCATCGAGCAGGGAACGAACATGCTCGTGGGACGCGATCGCCGAATGATTCTCCAGGCGGTGGACGAGATTCTCCTAAGCGGCGGCAAACGCGGCCGCGTTCCCGAGTTGTGGGACGGACATGCCGCGGATCGTATTGCTGCGCATCTCTCCAAATGGCTCGTGACTCGTCATGCAAAGGCGACCGTTTGATGGGAACGCCCGCTAAGGTAGTTAATGCCTTCACTGTGGATGTGGAAGACTATTTCCAGGTGTCTGCCTTTGCCCCCTACATACCACGGAGCGACTGGGACCGTTTACCGTGCCGCGTGGAGCGCAATGTTGATCGCATCCTGGCGCTACTCAACGAAGCCGGCGCTAAAGCCACGTTCTTCACGCTCGGGTGGATTGCCGAACGTTACCCTCAGATTCCGCGCGCAATTGTTGCCGAGGGGCATGAACTTGCGAGCCATGGTTATGCTCACTTGCGTGCGAGCGACCAGAGCCGCGAAGAATTGCGCGAAGACATTGGGTCGGCGAAAAAAATTCTGGAAGATCTTGGCGGTCATGAAGTGAAAGGCTATCGCGCGCCGAGCTTCTCGATCAGTGAGCAGAACCTATGGGCTTTCGATTGCATTGCCGAGGCCGGTTATCGCTACAGCTCCAGCGTCTACCCGGTGCGTCATGACCATTATGGAATGCCCGACGCGCCGCGCTTCAGTTATCAATCGCGCACCGGACTCATGGAAGTGCCGGTGACCACGGTGCGTTTCTTCAATACCAATTTGCCTAGTGGTGGCGGCGGCTATTTCCGTCTGATGCCTTATGCAATGTCCCGTTGGTTGATTAAGCAAGTGAACGTCAGGGATGAAAAGCCGGCAATTTTTTACTTTCACCCTTGGGAACTCGATCCAGCGCAACCGCGTATTCCCGGCGTCAACATGAAAACCCGTTTCCGCCACTACCTCAATTTGCATCGGACCGAGCGGCGCTTGCAGCGACTGTTGCGCGATTTTTCTTGGGACCGTATGGATCGGGTTTTTCTCGAAAGCCGTGTATGAAAGCGGGCGACGCGATTGTGGGCGCTGCAGGGTTGCGCGTACGGGGCTTTGAGGCGAAAGATACTGCGCGCTGGGATGCGTTTGTCGAGTGTTGCCCCTCCGCTAGCTTTTTTCACCGCAGTCCTTGGCGCAGCATTCTTGAAGATGTGCTCGGCCATCGCACCCATTATTTGATCGCCGAGCGAGACGATGCGGTTGTCGGCATTTTGCCGCTCGCCGAAATCAGAAGCCTATTGTTCGGCCACTCCTTGGTTTCTCTTCCATTCTGCGTATACGGCGGGGCCGCTGTCGTGGAGGACGCTGCTTTAAGGGCATTGCATGATCACGCGAAGGAACTGGGACAGCGTCTGGGCGTTAGCCACCTGGAACTTCGCGATCGTGAGCAACGGGAGAGCACATGGCCGCAACAGGATTTGTACGTCACCTTCCGCAAAGAAATTCTGCCGGACGTCGAGGCCAATATGTTGGCGATTCCGCGTAAGCAGCGCGCGATGGTGCGTAAAGGAATTAAGAATGGCCTTCTCAGCCATGTTGACGCGAACGTAGACCGTTTTTTCGCGCTCTACGCCGGAAATGTGCACCGGCACGGAACGCCCCCACTATCGAAGAAATACTTCAGAGCGTTGCAGCGAAGCTTTGGTGCGGATTGCGAAGTGCTCACCGTCACTGACGCTCAGGGCAGGCCCTTGTCCAGCGTGCTTAGTTTTTATTTTCGCGACGAAGTATTGCCTTATTACGCAGGCGACGATGAACGGGCGCGGGACCTTGCGGCAAACGATTTCAAGTATTGGGAGCTGATGCGGCGCGCATGTGAACGAGGGTGCCGCTTATTCGACTACGGACGCAGTAAACGAGGGACGGGCTCTTTTGATTTCAAGAAGAACTGGGGCTTCGAACCGACGCCACTTGCATATGAATACTGCTTATATAAGGGCGACCAGGTTCCGCAGAACAATCCACTGAATCCGAAGTACCGCGCCTTCATCGCCTTATGGCAGCGTTTGCCGTTGCCGATTGTAAATGCCATTGGGCCGCATCTGGTTCGGCATCTCGGATGAGGGGCGCCGAAATGCAACCGCTTTTGTTTTTAGCGCATCGGATTCCGTTTCCCCCGAACAAGGGCGACAAGCTCCGTTCCTATCGGCTCCTACGTTATCTCGCCGAGCGATACCGGGTCTATCTGGGCAGTTTCATTGATGATCCCGCCGATACTGTGCATTTGGATGAACTGCGCCGCTTTTGCTCAGATTTGTATATTCCGAGTCTTTCACCGAGAGTGGCGCGCCTCGCATCGCTGCGCGGACTACTGACCGGGGAAGCGCTTAGCTTGACCTATTACCGGCATGGCGCTTTGGCAAAATGGGTGAGGCGCTGTGTGCGCGAACACGACATCAAGAAGGCCGTCGTGTTCTCCTCCGTCATGGCGCAGTATGTGCAGCCATTTCCGGAGCTCAAGCGTGTCGTGGACATGGTCGATGTCGATTCGGCCAAATGGACCGCTTATGCAGCAGAGCATCAATGGCCGATGTCTTGGCTGTACGCAAGGGAGGGCAAGCGGCTGCTCGCCTTCGAACGAGAAATGGCACTCGCTTCGGATGCGAGTTACCTCGTCACCGGCGCGGAAGTGAAGTTATTTGAAAGTCTGGCACCGGATGCGCGCGGACGCGTGCAGATCATGTCGAACGGCGTGGATGCGGCTTATTTTTCACCGGATGCGCGGCGCTCTTCGCCTTTCGAGCCTGGTATTGAAGCGCTCGTGTTTACAGGCGCCATGGATTACTGGCCGAATGTCGATGCCGTCGTGTGGTTCGCGGAAGAAATCTTACCGGCATTGCGCATCGTGCGACCAACCATTCAATTTTTCGTCGTCGGAATGCGTCCCACCGCTGCCGTGCAGGCGCTCGGCAAACTGGAAGGCGTGACCGTGACAGGCGGCGTCCCGGATGTAAGACCATATTTGCAGCACGCGCATCTGGTCGTGGCGCCTTTGCGCATCGCGCGGGGAGTTCAAAATAAGGTGCTGGAAGCGATGGCAATGGAAAAAGCCGTCATCGCGTCGAAGGCCTGCGCTAGCGGCGTGGACGCTATCGAGGGTTTGGAATACGAAACGGCAGCGGACGCTGGCGGCTTCGTCGAAAAGACCTTGGCGTTGTTGAACGACGCTGCGCGCGTGGCAACAATCGGGCGTGCCGCACGAGCCCGTGTGCTCGCCGATTATGACTGGGACAAAAATCTATCGCCTATCCAGCAAGCCTTGAATGCGGGCGACGAAGTGCGCCCGTCTGCGAGGGTTGTACGCGCCATGGCGTCACCAGTTTGAATTGACGCCATGCATACCGATCCCCAATTCGTAGAAGCGCAACTAACGCGTAGACGGCCTATGTCGAACGCTTCCTCGGTGATCGCGATCATCGCGGCGTGCGCACTGTTTGTGTTTGGCTGGCATTGGCAGGTCAGCTACTCGATGGCACAAACCTGGTGGACTTCCGAGACTTACGCACACGGCATGCTGGTACTGCCGATTTTCTTCTACCTCGTCTGGCGGGTCCGCAATATTCTTACGGTGACAGAGTGCAAACCCTATCCTCCCGCTGCTGCGGCGATCGCGTTCGCTGGTTTCGTGCTGCTTGCAGGACAACTCGGAAGTGCGGTCGGCGTTACACAATTCGCAGTGGTCGCCATGCTGCCCCTGTCGATCTGGGCCTTATGCGGCACACGCATCATGCATGCGCTCGCTTTTCCGATGGTCTTCCTCTTTTTTATGGTGCCCTTCGGCGAGGTTCTTCTACCTTGGCTCATGACTTGGACCGCGGATTTCACCGTCGCTGCGCTGCGCATCACCGGCATTCCCGTTTATCGCGAAGGAATGAGCTTCATCATTCCCTCCGGCGCATGGTCCGTGGTGGAGGCCTGCAGTGGTTTGCGTTATCTCATCGCCGCGCTCATGGTCGGTTCCCTATACGCTTACCTCACCTATCGGACCAGGCGTCGTCGCCTAGTCTTTATAGGGCTGTCCGTCGTCGTGCCGATCATCGCCAATTGGCTGCGAGCGTACATGATCGTCATGCTCGGCCATTTTAGCGGCAACAAACTTGCCACCGGCGTGGACCATTTGATCTATGGCTGGGTATTCTTCGGCGCCATCATGTTACTCATGTTTTCCATTGGCGGCCGCTGGCGCGAAGACCAGCGCCCCATCGACGCGGATAAAGTCGCCTTGCGTTTGCCTGCCGCGCCGCTTCCCTTCAGAGCAATCGGTTTCACCGCGATTTTTCTGCTCGCCTGCATGATTCCTTGGTCACCGGTTGCGACAGCGCTCAACGAACCGCTGGGCAATCAAGTCGCCTTGGAACCGATATCGACTAAGGGCGATTGGGCGGCTCGTTCAGGCACCTTGGCAGGGTGGCGCCCGGACTACGACAAACCGAGCGCGGAATTGCAGCAGGTATTCGATGGACCGAAGGGCGAAGTGGGTCTCTATATCGGTTACTACCGCGATCAATCGCAGGCCGCGGAACTCGTCAATATCAACAATGCGCTGGTCACGACGCGCAACCGTCGTTGGGATATCACCCACCGCGTCAGTGCATCGATGCCGGCTGGCGCGGCTGAGGTCGAGGCGCAGGGCGCCGCACTTCGCAGCGTGCAACAGCAACGCTTATTCGCATGGCAGTGGTTCTGGGTCGATGGGCGGCTCACCGCCAATCGTTATATGGCCAAAGTCTATCTTGTGCTGGCGAAGCTACGTGGCCATGGGGACGATTCGGCGGTGGTAGTGATCTACGCACCGCACGCTGAATTCAGTACGGAACCGCCCGAAATCCTTACACAGTTCGCCGCAGAGATGGGCGACAACATTCAAGCACAGCTCACTGCCACCCAGCGAGCAGGAAAGGCACGCTGATATGTGCGGTATCGCAGGCATCATTGACATAAAAACCAAGCGCGAACTTCATCCAGGCGCGTTGGCATGCATGAACGCCGTCCAACACCATCGCGGCCCCGACGAAGGCGGCGTGCATATCGAACCCGGAGCGGGCCTCGCGCATCGACGGCTCTCGATCATCGACCTGTCTACCGGTCAGCAGCCCCTTTATAACGAGGACGGCAGCGTTGTCGTCGTATTCAACGGCGAAATTTACAACTATCAGGAATTGATCCCGGAGCTTCAAAAACTCGGCCACGTCTTCCGCACAAAAAGCGATACGGAAGTAATCGTGCACGCCTGGGAAGCTTGGGGCGAGGATTGCGTCAAACGATTCCGCGGCATGTTCGCCTTCGGATTATGGGACCGCAATCGCGAAACACTTTTCCTCGCCCGTGATCGTCTTGGTGTGAAGCCCCTGTACTACGCCGTGTTGAATAGCGGCCTTGTCTTGTTCGGATCGGAATTGAAATCTTTGCTCGCGCAAGGCGATTTACCTCGCGAACTCGATCCGCTTGCAATCGAAGAATACTTCGCGTTGGGCTATGTGGCGGAGCCGCGTACGATTTTCCGCGGCGCGCAAAAGCTTTCGCCCGGGCATACCCTCACTTTTCGTCGTGGCGGGCCAATGCCGGTGCCACGCGAATATTGGGATGTTTCATTTCGCCCTAATGCAAGCATTAGCGACGAAGATGCGCAACATGAATTGATCGCAAGACTGCAAGAGTCCGTGCGGCTGCGCATGATTTCGGAAGTGCCGCTCGGGGCGTTTCTTTCCGGAGGTGTCGATTCGAGCGCAGTGGTCGCAATGATGGCGGGTCTTTCGAAGGAACCCGTCAACACATGCTCCATTTCCTTCGATGATCCTGCTTTCGACGAAACCCGTTTCGCGCAACAGGTGGCGGACCGCTACAACACGCGTCACTATGTCGAACAGGTGAAAAGCGATGATTTCGGTCTGATCGACGAACTCGCGAAGTTATACGACGAACCCTACGCGGACAGTTCTGCGATTCCCACCTACCGCGTATGCCAGCTTGCGCGTAAGCACGTCACCGTCGCGCTGTCAGGCGATGGCGGCGACGAGAACTTTGGTGGTTACCGCCGGTACCGCATGCATCTTATGGAAGAGCGGATGCGAGGAGCGTTGCCTTTATCATTCAGGCGTCCGATCTTCGGTCTATTGGGTCGCGTCTATCCCAAGGCCGATTGGGCGCCCCGCGCTTTTCGCGCGAAAAGCACTTTCGAAGCGCTGGCGCGGGATTCCGTCGAGGCTTATTTCACCGGCGTGTCCATTGTGCGCGACCGCGCCCGTCGAGCGCTCTTCAGCAATAACTTCCGTTCGCAACTCGGCGGCTATCAGGCATTGGAAGTGTTCCGCCGTCATGCGGCGCGTGCGCAGACCGATGATTCGCTTTCCATGTTGCAGTATTTGGATCTCAAGACTTATCTGGTTGGGGACATCAACACAAAAGTCGACCGGGCGAGCATGGCGCATTCGCTCGAAGTGCGGGAACCGCTGATGGATCATCACCTGGTCGAATGGCTCGCCACATTGCCGACCTCGCTTAAAGTGCGTGGCCAAGAGAGCAAATGGTTGCTGAAAAAATCAATGGAGCCCTATCTTCCCGCGGACATCATGTATCGACCGAAGATGGGGTTCGCTGTGCCGCTGGCCCGTTGGTTCCGCGGGCCTCTGAGAGAGCGCGTGCGTGAGAGCCTGCTCGGTGAACGTCTTGCCGATACGGGAATTTTCGATCAGAAGCAGCTGCGTCAGCTTGTCGAGCAGCATGAGTCCGGTATTCGAGACCACAGCTCCGCGCTGTGGACGGTGCTCATGTTTGAAAGCTTTTTACGCAATGTGATGGACGAGCAGCGCGTGCCCGTCCCGCAGGCGGCATAGCCCATGAACGCTATATCGCCGATTAGGGACATGCCGCCGCAAACGGTTAAGGACGCGACGTTCAATGCGTTCAAGGTGCTGCACGTGCTCGATCATTCTGTGCCGATGCATAGCGGTTACAGTTTTAGAACGCTGTCCATACTTCGCGAGCAGCGCGCCCTCGGTTGGCAAACCTTTCATCTCACCAGTCCGAAGCATACCGCCGCGCAGATCGACCGCGAGCAGGCGGAAGGCATGGATTTTTATCGTACGCTTTGGCAACCCCGCGGATGGCGGAAGTTGCCCTTGCTCTGCCATCTCGCGCTGATGAATGCCACGACTGCGCGTCTGCGCTCGCTCGCTCTGCAATTGCGGCCGGATCTTTTACACGCGCATTCCCCTGCGTTGAACGCGCTGCCGGCTCTACGGGTCGGACGTGAATTGGGTATCCCTGTCGTCTATGAAGTAAGGGCCTTCTGGGAAGACGCGGCAGTGGACCACGGCACGGCGCGCGAAGGCGGTATTCGTTATCGATTGACCCGCGCATTTGAGACCTACGTCATGCGACGAGTTCAGCATGTGACAACCATCTGCGAAGGGTTGCGCCAGGACATCGTTGCGCGCGGCATTCCGGCCGATAAAGTCACCGTTATTCCTAACGCGGTTGATGTGGAGAAGTTTCAATTCGATCAACCCGGCGATCGAGCCTTACGCGCATCCCTAGGTTTAGAGGACGCGGTCGTTCTAGGTTTTATCGGCTCATTCTATGCCTATGAAGGGATCGACCTGTTGCTGAAAGCCGCACAACAGCTACGCCCCCGACATCCAAAGCTTCGCTTGCTATTAGTGGGTGGTGGGCCGCAGGAAGCGGCATTGAAAGCGCAAGCCAAGCGGCTAGGCTTGGACGATTGCGTGCGCTTCGTCGGCCGCGTGCCGAACAACAAGGTGCAGGATTACTACAACCTCATCGATGTGCTGGTGTACGCACGCCATGCAATGCGACTCACCGAGTTGGTCACGCCGCTCAAGCCGCTGGAAGCCATGGCGCAAGGCAAACTTTTCGTCGCCTCGGATGTCGGTGGCCATCGTGAGCTCGTCAAAGATCGCGTGACCGGTTATCTTTTCAAGGCGGGCGACGCGCAGCATTTGGCCGAGACGGTGGAAGAACTGCTTCGGCAGACCGAAGGATGGCCGGGGTTGCGCGCAGCGGGTCGGCAGCACGTTGAAACCGAGCGCAATTGGAAACGCAGCGTCGCACGCTATCAACAAGTGTTCGCGACCTTAACGGGACGAGCTGCTTGAATGCGTGCCGGTCTTCGCATCGGTCTGGTCGGGCCTTTACCGCCGCCCGCGGGTGGAATGGCCAATCAGACACAACAGCTCGCAGCTTTGCTAAGCGCTGAGGGCTGCAAGGTCGAACTGATCCGTACCAACGCCGACTATCGTCCGACTTGGATAGGCCGAATTCCGATTCTCCGAGCCCTCTCGCGTCTTGCTCCCTATAAGTTTTCGCTTTGGCGCACGGCGGGCCGTGTCGATCTGTTTCACGTTATGGCGAACTCCGGTTGGTCCTGGCATCTGTTCGCAGTCCCGGCAATTCTGATTGCCCGATTCCGTGGCGTGCCGGTTGTCGTCAACTATCGCGGTGGCGAAGCGGAAGTTTTTTTGCGGCGCGAATCGAAATGGGTGCTACCCATCCTCCGGCGCGCAGATGCGCTTGCGGTTCCCTCTGGATTTTTGCGAGACGTATTCGGTCGATTCGGTGTTCAAGCGCGCATCGTTCCGAACATCGTCGACCTTTCTCGTTTTGGCGCAAAGGGCACATATACAGGGAATGGAGCGCCGCATCTCGTGGTGACGCGAAACCTCGAGGCACTCTACGATTGCGCGACAGCCTTGCGGGCATTCGCCATTGTTCGCCGCCGTTTCCCGCGCGCGCGCTTGACGATCGCCGGCAGAGGTCCCGAACGAGAGATGCTTCTCGGTTTAGCTGGGCAACTGGGCGTTGGAGAAGCGACGAGCTTTCCCGGCTCGCTCGATCGCGATGCGATGGCTTCCCTCTACGCGTCCGCCGATCTCATGCTCAATCCGAGCCGGGTGGACAATATGCCCAATTCAGTACTGGAAGCGCTCGCGAGTGGTGTAGCCGTGGTGAGCACGAACGTCGGCGGTGTGCCTTATATGGTCGATGACGGAAAGACCGCCTTGCTTGTGCCGCCAGGCGATCCACAAGCCATGGCCGATGCAGCCTTGCGCATCTTGAGCGAACCTTCGCTGGCCTCGGCACTGGTCGCGGCAGGGCGAGAAATGGCGCAACGCTACACTTGGCCGGAAGTGCGAACGCAACTCGCCGCCCTATATGAAGAAGTGCTTAGGGTTTCGGCCGCGACGCGGAGCCCCGTATGAGCATGGCCGGCGACATCTATACGAGGCTTATCGCGGGGGCAGTATTTCCGCTTCATGAACGTTTGAAGAAACACACGACAGTCGCTGCGCGGCGCGAACTCGAGCGCAGTCAGTGGTTGAGCGCATCGGATTTGAAGGGTCTGCAACTCCGGCGTCTGCAAGCGCTTCTTCGTAGCGCGCAAGCGCATGTTCCCTATTATCGAGAGCAGTGGCGAAAGCTCGGGTTCGACGCCTCCAAACTTCAGTCGCTTGAGGATCTCAGACAACTGCCTTTTCTTGGAAAAGCAGAGATCCGGGCCAACGTCGAAGCTTTGAAATCGGAAAGAGCCAAAGGACTGGCTCGCTTTAACACTGGAGGATCGAGCGGCGAACCGTTGATCTTTTACATCGGGCGAGAACGGGTTAGTCATGATGTGGCGGCGAAGTGGCGTGCGACAAGATGGTGGAACGTGGACATCGGCGATCCGGAAATCGTGGTCTGGGGATCTCCTATCGAGTTAGGCGCTCAAGACAGTGTTCGCATGCTGCGCGATCGCTTATTGCGGACGGAGTTATTGCCCGCATTCGAAATGTCCGAGGCGAAGCTGGATGAATTCGTCCAGCGCATTCGTGACCGACGGCCGCGCATGCTTTTTGGTTATCCCTCTTCTTTGTCGCTGATTGCCCGTCATGCGCAGACACGCGGGCAGCGGATGGACGATCTCGGGCTGCGTGTCGCCTTCGTCACTTCCGAGCGTTTGTACGAAGATCAGCGCAACACTATCGAAACCGTTTTCGCTTGCCCTGTGGCAAACGGATATGGCGGCCGTGATGCGGGATTCATCGCGCATCAATGCCCTCAAGGCGGAATGCACATCACTGCCGAGGATATCGTCGTCGAAATCGTCGATCAGCAGGGTGCGCCTCTGCCTGCTGGCGAGGCGGGAGAAATCGTTGTCACACATCTTGCCACTCAAGAGTTTCCTTTTATTCGATACCGCACTGGCGATATTGCGTCGCTCGATACAAATAATTGCGCTTGCGGCCGTGGATTGCCGGTACTGAAGGAAATTCAAGGGCGCAGCACCGACTTCGTCGTTGCCGCCGATGGCACGGTGATGCACGGATTGGCGTTGATCTATGTTTTAAGGGGTTTACCCGGGCTCGAAAGTTTCAAAATAGTCCAGGAAAGCTTGGAGCTCGTTCGCGTGCAAATTGTGCGCGGTGCGCAGTTCGGTCCGGATTCGCTCGCCGCGATCGAGCAAGGATTCAAAGCTCGGCTAGGCGCGGGGGTACAGGTGCTGATCGAAAGTGTCGATGCGATATCGGCCGAGCGATCCGGCAAGTTTAGGTACGTCTCCAGTAAAGTGCCCCTGCCTGCAACAATGGCCGCGGCCGACAATGCAGTGTAGGCGAGGAACAAAATGAAAGTATCAGTCATCATGCCCTGCTATAACGGGGGGACCTTCCTGGAATCGGCGGTCCGCTCGGCGCTCGCTCAAGAGAATTGCGAGTGGGAGGTTGAAGTGATGGTGATCAACGACCATAGCGACGATGCGTACACCCTGGAGCTGATGGATCAACTCGCGAAACTTCCTGGTGTGCGGGTGGTTTCGAATACAGGAAATCGGGGCATCGCTGCGGGTCGTAATTTTGGTATGGCTGCATCGGATGCCGATTGGTTCGCATTTTTGGACGGCGACGATTTATGGTTGCCGCATTCGATGCAAGCGCGGATCGAAGCCTGGAAGCTTTTTCCGCAAGCGGAAATTCTCTCGGGCGATCATGCAATCTTCAATGGCGAGATTCCGCAAGAACCGGAGCCCTTCGTGGCTGCACGATTGAATCGCTACGCCAATGTGGCGTCTGCTTTCAAAAGCGGCCGACCGATCGGCTTGTCAAAACCGGTAGATCTTTTTGTCGGCGCGATACCCATGTGGGTCGGAACCGTCATCATCAAGCGAAGCGTTTTTGAGAAAGTGGGCGTTTTCGACGAGCAATTGCGCCGCGCTCAAGATGTGAACATGTGGCTGCGCGCATCGCGCGTCGCGGATGTAGCGTTCACGCCGCGCATCGTCGCCCTCTATCGCCAGCATGCCGGCGCCATTACTGCCGAAGAAGGGCCGCCTGGGAAAGGGAGTGCGCTGTCTTATCAGAAGTTGCACGATATGCCGGAGTTTGCGGCGCATCGGAAAGCGCTTCGACGCGTTATCGGGTACTCGCACAACCGCGATGCAGTTTATTACCGGCGGCGCGGTCGTTATGCAGAGGCGGTCAAAGCCTCTTTGCGCGGCCTTCGTGCGGATTTACGCAATCCTCTTATTTGGAAAAACCTTGCCGCATCAGTTGTGCGCCGTTGAATGAAATCACCATCGCAAACCGCTCGCTGGGCTCGTTATGACTGCGACATAGTCCGATGAGTCCCGTTCGCCGAACCTTGGCACTCTCCTTCGCGGAGAACTATACGGTCATGTTCATCAGTTTCGCCGGCTCCTTAGTGCTGGCGCGGATATTGACGCCGACGGATATCGGCGTTTTCTCGGTGGGCGCAGTGTTGGTGGGGCTTGCACACATCATGCGAGATTTCGGCGTCGGCCAATACATCATTCAGGAGAAGGAGCTTACCGAAGATCGCATCCGTGCCGCGATGACCGTCACGCTCGTGCTTGGTTGGAGCATGGCGGCGCTATTGGCGGTTTTGAGTGTTCCCGCCGCAATTTTTTATGCAGAACCCGGTGTGCGCAATGTCATGCTCGTTCTGGCCGCGAATTTTATGTTAATTCCCTTCGGCACAGTCGCGATGGCCTATATGCGTCGCGAGATGAAATTCGGTGCGCTGTATTGGGTTCGCTCTCTGGGCTCGCTTGCACATACCGCGACGGCCATTGGCCTCGCCTTTATGGGGCTAGGCTATATGTCTCTCGCGTGGTCCTCAATGGTGGGAATCGCAATGACGGTGCTATTGACGGGCTTGTTGCGTCCGGCGGTCCTGCCTTGGCTACCCGGTCGACGGGAACTACCTCGCGTGCTCCGCTTCGGTTCGTTTTTGAGCGGTGCCAGTATTGTGAATGAGATGGGCCGCGGTGCGCCCGATCTCATTATCGGCAAGCTCCAATCCATGGAAGCCGTCGGTTTTTTTGGACGCGCCAACGGCATGGTCGATCTTTTCAATCGGCTCATCGGTACCGCGATATCTACGGTGGCTACCCCGTACTTCGCCGCCCAGAATCGGGCCGGAGAGGACCTGGCGCCGATCTACTTGCGCATCGTTCATCTCGTGAGCGGCATCTCGTGGACCTTCTTCGCTTTTGTCGGGATCATGGCTTACCCCTTGATCAACCTGCTCTTCGGTTCCCAATGGAACGAATCGGTGCCCGTCGCACGCATCCTGTGCTTCTGGGCTGCGCTGGCCAGCACCTTCCGCTTTTCCGGCCAACTCTTCATTGCGCTCGGGGAAGTCAAGATTTATGCGCAGCTGCAGTTTCTAACCCAATTGTTGCGTGTGGCCTTCATTCTTGCGAGCGCGCCTTTCGGGCTGGAAGCGGTCGCCGCCTCGATCGTCATTTCCTCATGCCTTGGTTCAATCCTCACCATGCGGCGCCTTCGCTCGTTGGCGGGCATTCGCGCCCTGGATATCTTTAAGAAACTCTTACCCAGCGGCGCGGTTGCCTTATCGAGTTCCCTCGGGCCGATCACGACGGTCGCCATTTTTGGTTTGGAGTCGGAACGAATTTGGCTAGTGTTGGCCCTGGCCGGCGCTGGGGCAGCGCTGGGTTGGCTTACTTCCATTTATGTCCTGAAGCACGGGATCAGCGGCGAAGTAGACTTACTGCTGGCTCGCGTTCGCGGCGCATTGAAAAAATGACGGCAATATCGATTCACGAGACCAGGGTGTTGGGGCAAGGCGCGACGGCGAAAGGCCGGTATTTGCGTGTCTCATTGCGCAATGGACAAGCGCAGATCGAAGGCAGAACGAGTTGCACCCTGGGAATTGCAAATGGAATTCATGCGCGGTGGCATTGGGACGGGGAAAAACTCGAAATCAGCAATTGCACGATGGGCTTTCAGCCGCTGTTTTGGAAGAGCGATGCGGAATCGATCTGCGTTTCGGAACATCTTCCCGATTTGGTCGAGGCGAACGAGACCCTAGATGAAACGGCACTGGCAGTATTTCTGCGCTTAGGCTTTTTCCTCGGTGACGACACTGCTTTCGTTCAAATACGTCAACTGCCGCCGAATTCAAAACTCAGTTGGCGGCCCGCGCGCGGTGCCGATTTGAATCGCGGAGAGCGGCCCAGTGCACCGGCTCATGCGATCGAGCGCGATCGGGCGATTAGAATTTATGGCGAGCTTTTTCACCGCGCCGTAGAGAAAACGCTGCCGGCGCCGGAGAAAGGCTTGTTTCTGCCCCTCACAGGGGGCCGTGATAGTCGACATATCGCTTATGCGTTGAAGCGCTTGAACGTCGCACCGGAAGCCTACGTGACGCAACGACACCTCCCGACACGCGTTGATAACGATGCGCGCATTGCGGCAGTACTTGCTCGAGAGCTCGGTAGTCCTCTGCGCGTGTTCGGACAACCGGGGTTCTACGTCCAGAATCTCCTGAACAATCTAAGCGAGACCGGTTACTGCGCAGATGAGCACGGGCAACTCGAACCGCTGCGCCAGTGGCTCAAGGAAGTTGGTGCCCGGCGTGTGTACGACGGCATCGGCGGCGACGTGATGTCGCAAAGCAGCTATCAGAACGAGCAGTTGAATGATCGTTATCGGGCAGGAGAGCTCCACTTCGTTGCCGACGCACTATTGGAACGTTGGCGAGGATCGACCGGCGGTTGGGCCGCGCTGCTGCATGACGATATGCGGCAGGCATTCTCGATGGAAAAAGCGCGTCAGCGCCTGCGCGACGAGTTAGCCATGCACGCCTCGCATCATGACCCGCTGCGCGCCTTCTATTTTTGGAATCGCACACGTCGCGAAATCGCATTGTGCTTCCCTCCGCGCGAGGGACTAGACGTGTGTATGCCCTATCTCGAAGAAGATATCTGGCATTTTCTGGAAGGTCTTCCATCGGACTTACGATGCGATCGTCGATTGCACACCGACACTATTTTGCACACCTACCCCGAATGGGCGCATATCCCGTTCGAAGACAAGAGCGACAGGCGCGTGCCTTCGCGCAGGGAAAGCCTGCGCTTCGCTATCGACTTTCTCCTACGAGCGATGCCCTTGGATTCGCCGGCCATCGATTCTTCAGCGCTAATGACGCGCTGTATGGGCCTATTTTTCCGGCGCGCCTGGTGGAGCCCGGAAATGGCCTTGTACTTACTCAGCCTACTGAAGAAACGGCAAAATGGCGACCTTTAAGCTCCAGCGACAGGGCCATGGATTCGAATGAGTACGCAATCGCGCGCTGAATACATCAATGTTCTAATCCCCGCTTATAACGCGGCGTCCTTCATTGGCGAGGCGCTGGAGAGTATTGCGGCCCAAACTCGCTTGCCCGACAACGTTATCGTCGTGGACGATGGTTCCAAAGACGGCACTGCGGACATCGTCGAGGCGTTCGCCCGTACAAGTCCCATGCCGCTCAAGCTCATACGTCAACCGAATAGCGGCGCCTCCAAAGCGAGAAACAACGGCATCAAAGAAATGCGTGAAGGATGGGTCGCTTTTCTGGATGCGGACGATTTATGGTTGCCAAATAACCTTGCGGTCCTGGAAGAAACTGCACGCGCGGCGCCCAATGCGGTGGCCGCATTCGGTGACGGCGTCTATTTCTCGAAACATGGTCCCGACAGCGCGCCTTTCTCACGCGCAAAAGCCATTGCCGCCGGCGAGCCGCTGCCCGAGTCCGGCTTATTTTTGCTCGGCCAACGTCTCTTCACCGGCCTTTTGCCGGGTAGCTTCATCATTCCCTCGAGCTTCATGGTGCGTACAGCGGTGCTGCAAGCGGTCGGCGGCTTCAATACCGATATCCTCTATCACGCCGACCGTTTGCTGATGCTTCAGCTGTCCAAAGCGGGCGATTTCGTTTTCGTAGATCGGGTGCTATCTAGAAACCGCATCCATGAGAACAACATCACCCATCCCAAGAACACGGCTCGCAACGAATTGTCTTCGCTGAGCATTTTGAACAAGTTGAGCACACTCGTCCCGCTTACCGACCAAGAAGTGGCCAGCATCGAAGCGCAGAAACGGATCACCGTTCATCAGGGGTCGTACAGCGCATCCACTTCCGGCTTGAAAAGCTATCTCCGCTTTTTGCGCGAGGTAAAGAGCATCAACGGCCGTGTGGCAATCCCGCGTCTGAAAGACATCGCGCGCGCGGCACTACGCTCTTTTTCAAGTGCCGGGGCTTGATATGGCGCAAGCAAGTGCGTTCGACGTGGAGTTTGAGGCCGCATTTCCGGGCGTCACCCAGCGCGAAAAAGACCGTTTGGTTGCGACTTTGGACGCGATACCTTCCGACGCAAAACGTGCTTTGGAGGTTGGTTTTCTGGAACTGGGAATGACGCGACTCTTGGACCGGCGTCTCGATCTGGTGAGCATCGATCTACCGCTGAATAAATCACTCCCGAAGGAATTCAAGCTCGCGTACGCCAGTATCGAAGGTTTGCCTTTCGCCGATCGTCATTTCGATATCATCGTTTGCACGGAGGTGCTCGAGCATCTACCCGAACAAACCTTCAGACGAGGGATCCGGGAGCTCGAAAGGGTCAGCGCCAGGTATCTGCTCGTTTCGGTGCCCTATCGGCAGCGGGTATGGAACGAATACTACAAATGTTCACATTGTGGATACGTCGGCAATAGCATGAACCATTTACGCTACTTCGATGAGAAGAGCGTGGGTGCGATGTTCCCCGAGTTTTCGCTCACCGAGCAAAAATTAATCGGCGATATCGCGGGCTATGCGCCCGACTTTCTTTATCGTCTTGCGCGCAGCGTGGGGAATGTCTGGGCGACGCGCACTTGGAAATGCTCAAACTGCAAAAAGATGCCTGAAGAAATTCGCCCGAACCTATTCGGCGCCGCGTTGCGCCGTGTGATATGGCGTTTGGAAAAAGCGGCACCCAAGCGCAAGTGCTGGTCAATCTGTTTATTGGAAAGGCGTGTTGCAACGTGAGAGATATCGTCGTCACGCTGATTATCGTGGGGGCTTTGCCCTACATCATCCGTGCGCCCTGGTTCGGCATTATCGGCTGGAACTGGGTCGGCATCATGAATCCTCACCGTCTTGGGTGGGGTTTCGCCGGCAGTTTGCCTTTCGCCCAGGTGATCGGCATTTGCACCTTGGTCGGCTTGATTTTTTCGAAGGAGAAAAAAAGTTTCCCGATCAATCGGGTGACCGTGACGCTCATCATTTTTATTCTTTGGATGTGCTTCACCACGCTCACCGCCTTGAACGGGCCCGATGCGGTCGACGGCATGGTCAAGATGCTGAAGATTCAGATCGTCATCTTGTTGGGTTTCATGCTGATGCAAAGCCGCGAGCGGATCCACTGGCTCACCTGGACTTTGGTCGTGTCCGTCGGTTTTTACGGCGTAAAGGGAGGCATTTTCACGCTCATCGGCGGTGGTTCGAACATGGTGCTCGGGCCGCCAGGCACTTTCATATCGGGCAACACCGAAATCGGCCTGGCGCTACTCATGATGATGCCGCTGATGCGCTATCTCCAGCTCAATACAAAAAAGAAGTTGGTACGTTGGGGACTTGGCATCGCGATGCTGTTGACCGGGATTGCCGTGCTCGGAACGCATTCGCGCGGCGCCCTCCTCGGCGCTGGTGTGATGATCGCCGCTTTCTGGTGGAAGAGCCGCAGCAAGTTGCTGATCACAGGTGTGATGATTCTCGCTGTACCCGCCTTTTTGGCATTCATGCCGCATGAGTGGTGGGCGAAGATGGACACCATTCAAAATTATGAGCAGGATGCTTCGGCGATGGGCCGAATCAATGCATGGCACTTCGCGGTCAACGTGGCGACGGACAGGCCGTTTGGCGGCGGATTCGATGCTTTTACGCCGCGATGGTTTGAACGCTATGCACCGGTGCCCGACGATTTTCACGATGCGCACAGCATTTATTTCGAGATTTTGGGCGAGCACGGTTTTGTCGGTCTTGCGCTATTCCTAATACTGATGTGGCTTACTTGGCGCACGGGATCGCGCATCGTTCGCCTGACAAAAGGGAAACCGCAATTCACTTGGGCGCGAGATCTGGCATTGATGTCTCAAGTCAGTTTGTTGGCTTATTGGGTTGCCGGCGCCTTTTTGGGACTCGCGTATTTCGATGGTTATTATTTGATCATTTCGCTGTTGGTGTTGACTCGGATTGTCGTCGAACGCGAACTGGCCGCTGTGCCTGAGGCAGTCGACCAATCGCAGCTGCGACCGGCGACGTACCCGGCGACTGGGCATGTCTCGTGAAAATCGATCCGCAGCCGGCTTTTGAAAAACGCTGGCGTCGTCGTTTCGAAGAATATGCGTTGCGCTTCGATGACGACGCCGGCATTGCCGGTTGGTCACCGAGCGGACTCGACGCGCGCTTGAGACATTTCGCGCAGGCGTGGTCCGGCGCTATCAGCAATGCACAATGGCTCGATGTGGGTTGCGGCGCGGGGAGCTACACGCGCTACCTCATGGCCTCAGGCGTCAAAGTGCTTGGCTTGGATTACTCATATCCATCCCTGAAGAAGGCGCGCGGTCGGAAGGGGGGCGAAGGCGCGACCTGGGCGGTAGGCGATGCGACAAGATTGCCTGTGGCCTCAAAAAGTTTCGACGGCGCCTTGTGTTTTGGCGTGTTGCAGGCTTTATCGCGGCCAGACGACGCGCTTCGTGAATTACATGATTGCCTCAAAGACGGAGGCGAGTTGTGGGTTGACGCCTTGAACGCTTATTGCCTGCCTACTTTGATCCAACGTCTGCGCGCGCGCATGCGGGGCTTGCCGATGCATTTGCGATACGATTCTCCATGGCAGCTCGCACGAAGCATGCGTAACACCGGCCTGAGCGAGGTCAAGCTTCATTGGGTGCCCATCGTGCCGATGCGCTTGGCGAAATTCCAACCTCTGTTTGAAAGCGCCCCGCTGCGCGTACTCATCAAGTTCATACCTTTCTTGGGCGCGCTCATCAGTCACGCTTTTGTGCTATCGGGGCGCCGCAGGGGATGAGCCATTTTTTGCTGAAAGGTCTGGCACGCTACACGCTGCCCGGCGGTGAAAAGAATCGGCTTGGCGTGTTGATTTATCACCGCGTGCTACGCGAGGCGGACGCATTGGTACAAGACACCGTTGCCAACGATTTCGATTGGCAGCTGCAGACGCTGAAGCGCTGTTTCAATGTCTTGCCCCTTCCCGAAGCACTCGACCGCCTGCAGCAGGGGGAGTTGCCGCCGGGCAGCGTTGCGATCACCTTCGACGATGGCTATGCGGATAACGCGACCGTCGCCCTGCCATTGTTGAAGCGGCATGGTTTACATGCGACTTTTTTCATCGCTTCGGGATTTCTGGATGGTGGCCGAATGTGGAACGACAGCGTCGTGTATGCGCTGCGCAACACAACGAAGTCGTCGATAGAAGTCCCCGCGCTGCAAAGCGAACCGATCTCCCTCGCTACGTTGGACGAGAAGCGCTCGGCGATCGCCAGTTTGCTGCCGAAGATCAAATATATCCCCGAACCAAGGCGGTCTGAAGTGGTGCAAGCACTGACGGAAGCGGCTGGCGCCGCCTTGCCGGATGATTTGATGATGAGTTCGGCGCAAGTTCGAGAGCTGCGCCAAGCGGGGATGGAAATCGGCGGCCACACGATTACACACCCCATTCTCGCTTTGGTACCCGAGGCCGAAGCCAGTGAGCAGATTGGGCGAGGGCGGGAAATCTTGCAAGGCATTCTAGGCGAGCCCATCAGCTTGTTTGCGTATCCCAATGGCGTGCCGAAGCGAGATTACCTGCCTGCGCATATCGCGGCGGTCAAAGCGGCCGGTTTCAAGGCCGCCTTCAGCACGGCATGGGGCGCCGCCACACGTCACCGCGACCCGTTTCAATTGCCGCGCTTCACGCCCTGGGACAAAACACCTGCGCGATTTGCCCTGCGTTTGGCATTGAATGGGCGAAAAACAGAGGCACGTGCGGTTTAACCGTGCTGCGGTTGCCGCGGCACTCGCCCGCGCGAAGCATCGTCCAGCGTTGAAGCCACGAGTTCCGCAGCGGTTTTTGCGAGACGTCGCCTCAAGCTAACCGCATCGCTGCCCCGCTCTATTGTGACCGCCCTCTGATGCGCGATGTCGCCGGTGTCGATGCCTTCATCGATCCAATGCAAGCTGACGCCGCTCTCGCTGGCGCGATCACGAAGTGCTGCGCCGATTGGATCGGCTCCCCGGTAATTTGGCAGATACGAAGGATGCACATTCAATGTGGCAATACGCGCTATGCCGATCGCTTCACGCTTCAAAATGTGATTGAAAGTAGCGATAAGAACGATGTCGGGATCGAGCGCTTGTAAAGCTGCAATGCTTTCCGAGTCGTTGATGTCGCGTGTATAGCGGTAGGGAATGCGATGGCGATCGCAGAAGGCTTCGATTCTTAAAGGCGAATCGCTTAGGGCCTTTGCACCTGGAATCTTCGACTTCAAACGGTGGAGACGGTGGCCGAAGGCCAAGCGGGCTTCACGGACCAAGCCCTTCCATCCTTTTTGCTTAACAATGGCCGCAATCTGCTTATGTTTCGGCAAGCCGGCCAGCGGCGAGCGATGCGGCAAGGAGAGGATGGCGGCTTGAAAGTGATGAAGAAGTTCGGGTCGATCTAAGCCAAGCGCTTCGAGCATCTCAGCGCTGAAGGGAGCGCCGGCGCAACTCAGTAGAATCACCCGCATATCAATCGCACAATCGGTTCAATTCGGCAGCCAATTGCACGGTTAGTTGCTCGCGGCTGTACTTGCGAACACTGGGAGACGGTTCGCGTGCTTGTCTAGGGATGTGACGTTGCGCATAGAGGTCTCTCAGCGCCGCCGCAATTCCTTCAGTATCGTCCGGCGACACCGGCGCGCCACCGCCCGTTTCAGCGAGCACTTCCTTCACGGCGCCTTCGGAAACCAAAGCAAGCATCGGTTTGCCCAGACGCAAGTACTCGTAGACTTTTGCCGGCACCTGCAAGCGCGTCCAAGCTTGCTCCGCTTCAGCACCTGCGGTCGCCATTTCACTGAGAACAGTCAGAACATCCGCGCCTGCCAAGCGTTTCAGGGCCTCGCCATAAGGAATGCGCTTCACCACGCAATCAACCTGTGTGCTTAAACCATATTGCTGCAATTCGTTCTGGAAGGCGGCTGACTGTGCCCATTCCCCACAACCCAAAAAGGTGATTTTGAGATCGTCGGCGCGGAGCCATCCTTTGTCCAAGGCCAAACGCACACCGGCCAAAAGTGGACGCGGGTGACGATTACCGACGGATATCACGCCGGGATAAATGATATGAAACTGTGCTTCAGTGTGCGGTTCGATCTGCGCGAAGTCCGGTTCGTCATAGCCGTTGGTAATCGTGACGAACTTGGCCGCATCCACTTGCGGATAGCGCTCAAGAAAGAATCGTCGCATGGCTGGGGTGTTACAGATGACGCGATCCGCGTGACGCATAATTTTCGCTTCGAGAATGCCTTCGAGTTTGCGCCGATACCAGGGCATCGAATCCTCGACCCAAGGATCGCGAAAATCTGCAATCCAAGGCAGGCCGAAACGCTTTTTCAACCGCAAGCCTATCCAGTGTGCGGTGGGAACGGGATAGGTGGTGTACAGCGCTTGAAAGCGACCGCTGCCTAATAGCTCGCTTCCGGCCCGCGTGCCGGAAAACAACCAGGGCCAATATCGATCCGGCACCGCCAGTGCGCTGGGATACAGGCCGCGAAAGCCGAGCGCTTCTTTGATATCGACGGCAGCGCTGCGTCGGACTTCGACGTGCGCCGGGATTTTCGCCAGGGAAGCGGCGTCGGTGCTGTAGTAAAGATTCGGCGGCACAGTAAGCACGGTGGAGGACCAACCGTGACCATGCAGGTATTGAGTGAATTTGAGCGTGCGCAAAACACCCGTGCTGGTGTTGTCGGGCGGATAGTGAAAGGCGACGACCAGCACGCGCCTTTGTGTGCGTTCGCTATTCATCGGGCTCAAAGCTCGCGGCTATCCAGCCACAAGGACATCATCATGAGCACCCACACAATAGTGCCGTAGTAAGCGGCATGTTCGTGCAACGCGCGGTCCGATAGAAAATCAATGAACTCCGAGCGCACGATGCCTCGCTGACGTAGACGCGCGAGACTGTCGCGCGCCATATCGTTGAGCGGGGCATGCCCTAAAAGCCAAGCGCCAACGGGCAAGCCGAAGCCGTGCTTTTCCTTGCTCAGAATCTCGTCCGGCAAGAAACCGCGCAGCGCCTCCTTGAAGAAATAGCGCAAGCGGGTCCCTCGTAACTTGAAATCCGGCGCAAGTGAGGCGGAAAGATCCACGACGCGCTCGTCGAGCATCGGAAAGCTGACGTCCACACCGGCCAGCTCGCACATACGCGTTACCTTCGGCAGGTCGTTATCCGCGAGCGTAAATTTCAAATCGAGCGCTAACATGCGATTCAATAGCGTTTGCGCGTTGGTGTCTTCATAACGCTGCGTCAATAGTGCGAGCGGCGCGCCGCGATCCACTGCGGCGAGAAAATCTTCATTGAATACGCGTTCAGGACCCAGGCGCTCAAGAAGGTTATAACTCTCATAACGTGCCGGCATAGGAAGAGAGGCCTGCGCGACATAGCTTCGCGCTTTTTTTGCGAGTGGGATGGCGTTCATCCCGGGGACCTGCAGCGCCCATTGAAGCAGCGATCGCAAAGCGGCAGGACTGCGCTCATAGAAAGCGAGCTTATGTTGGGTGGCGTACCGCGCATTGCCGCCGTAGAGTTCATCGCCGCCATCGCCTCCAAGAAGGCGTTCAATACCGTTTTCTCGGGCGAGGCGAGCACAGTAATAAGTCGGTACGGCAGAGGCGTTGCCGAAGGGCTGGTCGTAAGCCGATACGACGCGTGGTATTGCATCGACGACATCCTCCGGCGTTACGTAGTATTCATGATGTTCCGCTTTGAAATGGCGCGCGGCGATACGCGCGTATTCCATTTCGTCGTATCCCGTTGCGTCGAAGCCGATGGAGTAGACCCGCGGTTTGCCGGGCGCAACCTTGGCGAGCATGCCTGTGATGGTGGAGCTGTCTGTACCGCCGCTCAGAAAGGCACCCACTGCTTCAGCACCCTGCGCCGCGTCAGCAGTCGCTTGGCGCACCGCAGTCAAAAACGCGTCGCGTTGTCCTTCAACGCTGCTCGGACGGTCTTCCACAAACTCCATGCGCCAATAAGGACGCAGGTGAATGTGCCCGTCGTTCGACTCAAGATAATGTCCGGCCGGCATGCGCAACTGCGACTTAAATGCGGTTTGCGGACCCGGCAGCATATGAAAATAAACGTAGTTATACAAAGCCTGCGGATCGAGCTCACGACGCGATAGCGGGTGTGCACGCAAAGTGTCCAGCGTCGCACCGAAGATGAGTCCAGCAGCCGTTTCTTGATAACAAAGATTGCGCGTTCCGATGCGATCGATCGCAAGTAGGGCATGCCGCTTCTGGCTGTTCAACAACGCCAGCGAAAAGTCGCCATTGAGACTCAATAACGCGGCCGCTCCATGCTTAAGATAGGCATCGAGAAAAAGGCGGCAAACGTTTTCAATATCGGCTGTGCCGGCGCCATCTTGCAACCAGCGAGGATGGCCCTGCATCGCGAGAATGTAACCGCTCTGCTCGTAAAGCCCAACAGTGCCGGACATGCCTCGCGCGGCAAGACCAAAGCCCGTCGCTTGCGCGCTTCGGGACATGGGCATGTCTTGCCCTGGAAGCAGGCTCGCCATCTGGGCGATGATCTGTTGAGGATTATTTTCCAGATTGCCCAACCAGCCGCAGATTCCGCTCATGTTTCTTTATCTTTTTCCGTGACGTGTTCTTTATGCGCAAAGCGTGCACGCACACGACGCGCGAAGGGCTTTAATCGAAGGTCGATCAGTGCAAACCCACGCGCACGCAAACGCGGTCCATAGGCGGTGAGCTCGTGCACTTGCTCGTCGCCCTGC
The DNA here is from genome assembly GCA_035273665.1 of Burkholderiales bacterium. Lineage (GTDB taxonomy): Bacteria > Pseudomonadota > Gammaproteobacteria > Burkholderiales > SG8-39 > DATEEW01. The sequence goes on from DATEOW010000038.1 coordinate 24,682, forward strand.
GCCCACCGCTGCTTGTATGCATTATCGCCCGGCCCCATGTAATAGCGCTGCAGACCACAGCCGAAGGACTGCACCAAAAGTTCGCGATTGAGGTAGGCACCGGGCGATATCTCCGGATAGCCTTCGACGAAATCGGCGCGGAGTGCGTGGATATTGCCTTCATAAACCAGCTGGCATTCCATGGCGATCGACTTGCCGTCCAAGGCCAACAACCACATCAGCCACCACCCGCGGTCCGCAGCCAGCTGTTGTAAACGGCGTATAAAAGCCTGCGGTCCGGCTTGATCGAGCGCATTACCGGTATGACGTTTCCAGCTATGCGCCGAGATTTCGATTACTTGCTCAAGCGCGCACTGTGCTTCCGACTGTGCACCCTTGAAGCTTTTGACTTCGGCGCGTCCCGCCTTGTTGAGTCGGTTGATGGCGAGGTTGTGCGCTTTTTTAAAACTGCGCGTTCGCGTGGCGAAGTATTGCTCCCAATCGCCCTGTAACTCGATATAAGGATTCGCTCCGGTGGCTTTACTTTCGATCGCGCAGCCATGCTTGCGGAGTTCCGCAGCCATTGGGCCGGCCCCAAGAGAGTTTTCAGGTAAATAATGAAGATTAAGGATGTCCCAATCCTTCGCCGACAATAATGCTTCGGCGAAACTGCGGCAGGCGGCGGGAACATTGCCCGGGTCGCAGATGAGATCGCAAAGCTGTGTGTCAGGCACGCTGAGAAAGCGCAGGATTCGGCACGGAAGACCGCAGCGGATTTCGGTTTCGCGAACGAGCGGAAAGATACCGACGAGTTCATCGCCGGCGTAGGCGCACAATAAATTTAGGCTGGCGTGCTGCCCGCGCCATTGCCACGCCGCATCGAACCATTCATGTGTGTGAAAAACCGAACGCCGCGGTAGTCGCCGCAACAAATCATCCCATGCAGGACGCAGGGCCGCGAATGCGAGCGAATCACACACGCGCACAACGCGCAGCTTCCGAGCATCGTCCATGGGCTTTGTTTTGTTGTCGAAATGAATTTTTCGCCGCTTCCCGGCGGCGTCCCGACGATTCTATTGCCTTATTTGCTGTTGCGCGCGTTCGGGGGTGCGAGTGGCGCCCCTTCGATCGTAGGCGGGTTGGCGGCATTGGCATCGCTTAAAGGAGCCGGCTCCGCCTTCGCCGCTTCGCCCGCCGCGCGCGGTTTCCATGCATCCGCCTTCACCAGCTTTTGCTGCAACCCAGGCAAAGTCATGCCCAAGTCGTACGCTTTTTGCGCATGCTCGTTCGCGTTCGCGTAATCGCCCTTGGCGAAGTAGGCCAGGCCGAGGTTGTAATGCGCATTGCCGGAATTAGGCGCGATCGACAGCGCGGTTTGATAGCTCTGTATGGCATCGGCGTATTTCCCTTGCTGATGCTGATGGATGCCCAGAATGATATGCGCGGGCGCTTGATCGGGACTCAGCTCAATCGCTCTGGAAAAATATTCTTCTGCTTTGCATTTCGGATCGCGCCAACTTTCGCAGACTTCGGCCATGAGCATCAAGGCGCGCGGATGATTGGGGAAATAGCGCAGCATGAAATCCAAATCCGCCCACGCGTATTGATATTTCCCTCTGCGCAGGGCGTCTACGCCCTTTTGGAGGTGATATTTCTCGACGTTATGCAGGAGATTTTTCGTCGCCTTGTTTTGGCCGGCTTTGTAGTAGTCGTTCGGCGTTTGTGCCAAGCCATCGGCGGAAAAAAAGCACAGAGTGAGGGCAACAGCCGCAAGCACGCGAACTAGCGACGACTCAGGAGAGAAAATAAAGAGTTGGTGTTTCATCACAGCCCTTTCCGTATCTTTAAGGGGTCGAAGCTTGGGGTGCAGGAGCGCTTTCCCCTTGCAAACCGCGTTTCAACTTCGGCAACCCGACATAGCGTAAATGCGCCAACCGCCCGCTGAGTGAGTCGCGGAACACGCGCAAGGTATGCAGATTTTCAACACCCGTCGCCCATTTCATTTTTGCTTCGGTCTGCGGGCCGTACATGTCGAAAGTTTTGATCTGTGGCTGCGCAAAGGCCCACTTCAGCACTTGCATGCGCAGAACTTGTCCCGGCCCTTGTTTCGCCAGCGCCTCGTCATAGCCGTGTTTGATGCAGTTCAGCACGCCGCGGTATTCAGCATTCAATTCGAAGGCCGCCGCTTGTTCGCCGATGTAGAGGACGAATAGACGCAGCGCCCCGGCTTCGCTCCAATAACGGGCCATTTCCTTGTAGAAACCGAGCGTTTGCGGCGATTGCACGATGGCGGAACCTTCTTGACCCTTCCATCCTGACGCTTCGATGGCAAGGATTTGCTCGAATATCGGTTCGATCTCGTCCCACTGCGTCAGCATCGCGCAACGTGCCTTCTGATCTTCCATCAGGCGGCGCTCGCGGCGACCCCACTCGGTTCGACTCTTACCGCGACTTTGCCAATAGTCATCCCAGCTGCCGCGACAATCGATAAAAGGGGCCGCCTCACAAAACTCGACTTGATGCAGGAGCGCGCTCGCTTGTACGGCACGCAGAAGCTGAGATTGCGCCGAAAGGTATGGAAAGCTAAGCATGGCTACGTTCATATCCCGCATGAGACGTTCAACGCTCGATGCGTCATCCAGTTTACCGAGCGCGTCGAACCGGGGCGTATGCGAATTTGCCGCCGCACGTCCGATCGCAATGGGAATCGGACCGATCGTGGCCCGTTCGCGTTGAATCGCGATGGCTGCCCGGTCGCCGCTTTGCGTGTCTTGCCATAACTGGCCGGCCGGGCCGCCGAAGTATTTCAGCCACGCAGTGAACCACTGCGGCGAAGTTGAGATAAAGTCGTCGCGCGAATTAGTCATGGAATGAAAGTCTTGCCGCACGAAGGCGGGCGTCAGGGGCAAAGATATTATGATGAAAACCCCGCTGTGCCTATTACAACCGCGACTTGAAACAATGATTCACGTTGGGCAGTACACATTGGTACGCCTTTTTGTGCTTGTGTCGCTTCTATTAACCGTCGCACTTTGGCCGCCCCACCTTGCCGCCGCTAACAAGCAAGGCAGAGTCCTGGACGCGAATCCGGACAACTATCGCGCGATGTTGCGTCAACTCGAGCCGGGCGACACGCTGCGTTTGGCGGAAGGTGAATACCGCAACGGTTTGCCGATCCATCGCCGGCAAGGCGAACCGGGCAGACCGTTGACCATCGAGGGGCCGGCACCGCCGGCAAAGGCGATTTTTGTGGGCAGACCCGGGGCGAATACCGTGAGCTTCATCGACGCCGCTTACATCGTCCTTCGCCAACTCGAGATTGATGGCCGCGGCTTGCCTGTCGACGGCATTAAAGCCGAGGGGCACGCGAATTGGACGCATCACATCGTGCTCGAAGATCTACGCATCGTCGGCCATGGGCACGATCAGCAAACTGTGGCCATATCGACGAAGTGCCCTTCTTGGGAATGGGTGGTTCGCCGCGTCACCTTCATCGAACCCGGAACAGGGATGTATTTCGGCAATTCCAATGGGGCGGCTCCTTTCGTAGCTGGGCTTATCGAGGAGAACGTCGTCATTAATCCTCGTGGTTATGCGATGCAGATCAAACATCAACATCGCAGACCGTCGTTGGACAACTTGCCGACTACGCCGCAGCAGACCCTTATTCGGACGAATCATTTCATCAAGACATCGGGCTCATCCGAGGGCCCGCTCGCTCGCCCTAGCGTGTTGATCGGCCATGCGCCGCTTGAAGGCGCGGGAAGCAACGATCTTTATCTTATCTACAACAATTTGTTTTACGACAATCCCACCGAGGCGCTTTTCCAGGGGGAAGGCAATCTCGCCCTCTACAACAATCTATTTATCAATCCGCACGGCCCCGCGCTACGGATACAACCCCATAACCATCGGCCGCGTAGCGTTCAGGTTTTTCACAATACCGTCCTGAGCGCCGGGACGGGCATCGAGGTGTCCGGCGTGGATGCCGGTTACACGCCGACAATTGTTGCGAACGCCGTGTTCGCGGCCCGACCCTCCGCCGGCGACGCCCCCATGTTGGAAAATTTCTTCGCCGACGTCGATGCGGCCGATGCCGAACTCCGGCAGGCGAGCGGCGACTTGGAAATACTGGATCTACGGCCGCGAGTCGGCCGCTTGCTTCTCGGCGGACGTCTTCCGAGTGCCCTGATGAAATTTCCCGGCGCCGAAACAGATTTTCTCGACAGGCCGAGGCAACTTCGGGCTTACGGCGCATATGACGGACGCTGAGCATCAGAATACTGTTGCCGCAGCTACCCCGGGCGCATCGCCGGCCTTTGCCTGGATGGCCGCCGCATTCACGCTCTTCATTATTTACGGGAGCTTGGTGCCTTTCGATTATGAAGTCACCACAGAGACGGAAGCACTTGCAAAGCTGCGCGCCATGTTGCGACAGCCCATTGGTCCCGATACTTCTTCCGACTGGGCAGCCAACGTTCTTTTATTCGTCCCCTTCGCCTTTTTTCTGGCCGGTAGCTTCAAGACGGGACATCGCTGGTCAGATTTGATCAAAGCGGTGCTGCCGATATTCGGCTTGGCATTTTTACTGGGTGGCGCCGTTGAGTATGCGCAAATCTATTTCCCCCCCCGCAACCCTTCACTCAACGATCTGCTGGCGCAAAGCGTTGGGACCGGATTAGGTTTATGCGCATGGAAATTTTGGGGACAGGCACTAGGCCTCTGGCTCGATCGTCCAAGTGCGCAGCAAGGCGGCGGATATCGATCGGTGTTCTTCGCCTATATCGCGGTGCTGGTGATCTACAGTGCGTTCCCTCTCGATCTCAGCATGAGCATGGCGGAGATATACCGTAAGTTGCGCGCCGGTAAAATCGTCTTGCTCCCATTCAGCTATACCGGCAAAGCGGGCGCAGAGCTTCTCTATGACCTTCTCACCGATGTGTTGATTTGGGTTCCACCGGCTGTGCTGGCTTGGCGCGCCTTCGGATGGACGTCTTTCCAAGTTTTCGTTCGGCTCATCGCGATGGCGATCGGTATCGAGTTGATGCAGGTCTTTATACTGAGCCGCATTGCCGACCTTACGGATGTCGTGCTCGCGGGCGCAGGCGTCTTCGCCGGGTTGCGAATAGGTTCTCGTTTTGCCCCTCGGTCCGGTGAGAACAAGTTGTCCCTGCATGTGGCAGGGTCTGCATGGTTGCCTGTTGCATCGGGTCTTCTATGGGCCGTCGTTGTCATGCTCGTGTTCTGGTACCCCTACAATTTCGTGCTGGACGCAGACCTGCTCGCACGCCGGTGGCAGGCCGTCAGCAAACTTCCATTCATCGCCTATTTTGCGAGTACGGAATACCGCGCGCTGACAGAGGCTTTGCACAAATCCATTTTTTTCGCGCCGTTTGGGTTTGCGCTTGCTTGGATAGGGCGATCCCGCAAGCGGCTATTTGTCCTGAGCGGCGTGATGGTGCTTTTTTTCGCGTGCGGAATAGAGACAGGCAAATTGGTCTTGCCCGGCCGCTCGCCGGATCTCGGCAATATCATCGTGGAAATGTTGGGCGCATTCATGGGCTACATCTTGTTGTCGCGCAGGATGCACCGCTTCGCACTGTCATCTACGTCACCACGATGGCGTTGGCACACAGAAATTGCGGTGCTCTTGGCCGCTTCTCTTACGCTCGTACTGGGATTGCTCTGGCCGAGTGCCCCGGCCTTTTTCCATGAAGCTTTGGAGTCGCCTCTCTTACTGAGTTTGGCTGTACTGCTGCTGTGGTTTTACGCGCTTGCTCGTCTCCCCTTGTTGACGTTCTTTGTGGAACGGAGCGCGCGCCAATTAGCCGCAGTAAGCGCGCTGTACTTTCTATCTGCTTTTCTTGGCGCCGCGCTTTTGGATATGGTGTTCACGTCGACTGCTTTGATCAACAGTGCGATATGGCAGGCCGTATTGCTCTGGGCCGTCGCTGGGGGTGGGCTTGGCGTCGCCCGTGCTGCCAAAGCTGTGCAGCGGCCTCACCTAACCTCGATCCTTTGGTTTGTTTCCATCCCTTTCTTATTCGGCGCACTGTATTGGAATTTTGAAGGGCTTTCGTGGGAAAACGGCGAGGCTTTGCATTCGAGCAAAGCATGGACGGCCTTCACCTCGATGCTTGCGCTGAGCCTAATAGGAGCGGCGCCGGCATTTGTCAGTTATCGCGTCGCGTCCAAGGGCGCACACGCAATCTTCGCGGGCGTTCTCGTATGGTTATTCTTGATCGTCGTGAGCTTTTTTATTATGCGAGCAGGACTGGCCGAGGCACTCATCATTGAGGGACGCGTTTATACCGGCCTTGAGTATTTCTTGAGTTCCGGGCCGCAGTACGCGCTCAGTCCGTCGGCCTTACTTCTACGCTATGTGTTGATATGCGGTTGCGCTACGGCGGTGATTGGATTGCTGCAATATCCGATGTGGCGCCGCAGGTTCTCGGTTCAAATACCTTCAGGCCGATATAAATAAGTCTGCCCGTCCACACTGCCCACATAGCAGAAACACTTCAATGCAGGGACCCAATGCCAGCGTTTGAAAGTTCCCGTCGCTTGGAAGTCCGGAAGTTTCTCGCCGCGCATGGTCAATTGTTTGACTTGCCACTCGCCTTGAAAAGGATCTTCGGGTACCTCTATGCGCCAAAGCACCTGCTGGCGGCCGCGACGCGCGGACGGCATGTACGCAAAGATGCATTGCAAGTCGGGACAGAACTCAAAACCACAACCGTAGGCGGCGCTTTTGGGAATTTCATCGCCGCCCAAACGCCCGGTCTGCCACGCTCGCGGATCCTTTAAATCCAATAAGGACAGTATTGCCTCTCCGCTCGGACGATTGACCCCGAGCATCGCCCAAGTGTCCGACTTTTCGAGATAAACGCTCGTGCCCATATAGGCGGTTTCTTTCGGCGCCTTGATTTTGAGATCGGTGTGCTGGCGCGAGCGCAAATCGAGATAACTTAGGCCGGTGGGTCGCGGTGGAGAAGGTGAGCGCCAGATTCGGTCCCGCTTGGGATCGAACACGCTTCCTTGCACTTTGCCTAGACCATGCGATTTCGCCTTGTTGAGCGAAAAACGCGACCACTTCCCCGTATCGAGGTCCAGCACATGCGAGCGATAGGTGTCGCATACGGTGTAGACGATGGTGGAACACACGCGCAAAAGACCGCCGCGTTTGTTGCCCATGTAGCTGGGCGGTAGCCAATGCAACGTGTCATGCGTATGCGGGGTGCCTGGCGTTCCGTCGCCATGTTCGCATTCAATGCGATCGAAACTGGGGTCTTTTTTATGACCTTTGCCATTCATGGCGGTGGTCGGTTCGCCGACACGTTCCCATTTGAGCGTATCAAAGGGAAAGGCATAAGCCTCCGTGCCGAAATAATCGCCATCGCCGCCGCCATGGACCACAAGCGCGCCGTAGGGTCCCCAACTCTCGGCGATGATGCCGGAGGTCCACGCCTTGAGCATTCCGGCTAGTCCTCCATAGGCGAGATACACGCAATCCTTGCTCGGACATGCGCCCACGGCGCGGATATTGTTACGCGCAACACCTTTGACTTCGCCGGGGGCCGGGAGGAAATTCGCATCGACGGCTTTAGCGTGAGCCGAACCGATGAAGAACAGCGCTTGTGCTAGCGGTTTGTTGTTCCGGCTGTAATGGAAGATCGCGTCTACCGCACCCGGTCGACCCACGGTGCCGAAAGAGATGATGGCGTCGAGTGTCGGGTCGTAGCTGCTGTAGTTCAAATAGGACGCCGTGCCTTGCGGATTGCGAGGTTGCGGGGGCCCGGGATGAAGCGCGCCGCTTTCAGTGGACACGAGCACCGACTCAGGACTGCCGCCGTGTGGGCCCCATAAAAACAATTCCCGACTTCGGCTCAAGTAGGGCATATCGATCGCCGAATACACCGGCCAAGGCAAGGTCGCGAGTAGGCGATTTTTGAAGCTGCGCAAATCCACTTCGAATATGCGTGCGGGCTCGCGTTTGCCGCAGTCGAGAAACCACATGAGCCGGCGCTCGGGGTCTATGGCGCCTTGTCGCCATCTCGCTGCGGGCTTTGAACGCGCATCGCCATTGGAAAACCGTCGCTCGATGCTGTGGCTCGACAGATCGAGCACGCGAATCGCGGTACCTGCGCCGCCATCGTAATACGCGTAGTAGACACGGTCGTCGATCGGGTCGAGTACACCGCGCGACCCGCTCTGGCCGCCAAAAAAATCGCCTTCCCTGACTTGCCACTTGCGGTTGCCCGTGTGATCGAAGCTCATAAGCCGTTGACGCACCGGCGTGGCTGCGCCCGCTTTCCACGGCGTTTCGTATAGGGTTTCCTTGAACATGTAGCCGCCCGCCATCAGGAGGCGACCGCGTTTGGCATCTTCAACGAGGGTCACTTCATCCGGGTGACAAGGTTGCACCTCCCCCGCGGGGCCCCAATAGGGATACTCAAGGCGCCATGCTTCGCGGCCTTCACGCTGGGCGAGGGCATCGTAGCTCCATAAGGTGTTAACCCCGCTTTCGATCGCCCAGGGGTTGCGCATGTCGCCGCCCAAGAAATAATGGCGCCGGGTTAACGAGGCGTAGCAGACGCGTGAATGCTTATTCGGTGACGCCGGCATGCTTCGAGCGCCTTGGGGATCAAGCGCGAAGCGTTCGACTCGCCACTCCGAATCAGGAACCCGCTCAGTGACGGCACGCGCCACGAAGGGCGAGGCAATCGACACGGCGGCTGCTTTCAGGAGTGTGCGGCGTTTCATGCGGGACGAAGATTTTCCATTTTTAACACTCCCGCGTGCCCAGGGGTGGTACAAAGGCGAGCCCGAGGGGTTGCAAGGCAGGTGCCTGTCGACATTCTTTACAAAACGACTTCATGGCCTGTTTTGTCGGATAACAAACATAAGAAATGACTTTTCGAAACAATATGCTGCCCACCATGCGGGTCTTGGCATCAGCGTTGCTTTAGACGCTCTGCAAATCGGCTCGGCCTTGTCCGAGCGAATTTAGAAAAAACATTATGAGCCTGGAACGTCGACGTTTAGTGAAAGGTGCCTTGGCGGCACCCCTGATTTTGACCGTGCGCACGGCCTCCGCTGGGGGCAAGGGCGGTGGTCATCATGGGGGCGGCGGTGGAGGGGGCGGCAATGTGATGCTCAGCGTCGGGGCGTGTCTAGCGCGCGACGATGAGCGATCCAAGGGTTATGACGGTCCCAAGGCCGTCCTGTCGAAATACGAAAAAAGCGATAACTGGCTTCGCAAGAAAGTGGAAGTCTGCAAGCTCAAGTGGAACTCTTCAGGCAAGCATGACAAGCCGGACGCCGATTACGACGCAAAAGCACTCTACGTTCTAGGCCACGACAACAAGTGGTGGAAGTTGGACGCTGCCGACAAGTGGGGGAAGAATCCCAAATACACCGGTATGTCCAAACCCCAATATTCTCGTAAATCGACCGACAGCTGGCGTTATGCGCTGGTCCAGGTCGATCCGAATAGCGGCGAAGTCGTCGGTTTCTCCTGGGAAAAAGAAGACGGGCAATTGGCGACCTGCACTTGCTGGGTTTCCTTCGTCGCCGCCAACAAAAATCGCGCTTAAGTTTCTCGTCGTTTCGTGGGCGAGCAACACGTATCCCAAAGATGGTCTTTGCGTTTTCCCGCTGAAACGCAGATCTGCCATTTCGATGGCGAATCACTAGTCTTCAATCCTCTATCGTGGGAAACCCATCTTCTGAACGTCTCGGCCGCCGAGGTCGTTTCCGTTTTGTCCGAGGGACCGCAATACTTCGATATTTTGGTCGGACGTATGCGTGAAGCCGGAATGAATGTCCAGAATGGCGTATCTGTAGAGGATCAGCTTGAGGGCCTGTTAATCGAGTTGGAGAGCCTGGGCATAGCGATTCGCAGCCTATGAGGCGACTTAACGAGTTGGCGCCCGATCAACTCCGCGGAGCGCTGCAAGCGGAAGGCATCGGACTATCTCTTGGCACGGCGCGCGTCCATATTCGCAGCGATGTACCTGCACTCGCGCCTGCATTGGCACGCGTTTATGGGCAATTCCCTGTCGAAGAGCCGAGTGGATTTTTTGATGTCGCTCCAAGACTTGAACTTGTTCGCCGTCCTGGGCAATTGTTCCGTGCGCAACTCCGCTTTTTTGTAGACGGGGAAGTGCCTTTCGAGCTTTTTCCCGGCGATACGCATTTACCTTTGTTGGAATGGGGCTTGAATTGGTGCCTTGCCGACCGTTCGAATCACAAATTGTTGCTGCATGCGGGCGTCGTAGAGAAAAACGGGCGCGCTGCGATCCTTCCAGCCTTGCCGGGATCGGGAAAGAGCACCTTGACGGCGGCCCTCAGTGCAAGAGGTTTTCGGCTTCTTTCCGATGAGTTTGGCGTGCTTGACCCGATGGATGGGACGCTGCGCGCATTGCTGCGCCCCATCGCATTAAAGAACGAATCGATTGAGGTCATCCGCCGGTTTCATCCTGACGCGGTGCTTGGTCCACGGTTCCCGAAAACGCGCAAAGGCGACGTCGCGCATATGGCGCCAGATCGCGCCAGCGTGGATCGACGAGATGAGCCGGCAGTGCCGCATGTCGTGCTTTTTCCCGCCTACGAAGCGGGGGCGGCGACGGTGCTGGAGGAATTGCCGCCGGCACGCTGTTTCGCCAAGCTCTCCACGAATTCCTTCAACTACGAAGTACTTGGGCCCGCCGGATTTCGTGCCGTAACACGGCTTGTCGAATCTACGCGTGGCTACAGCCTTCGCTATAGCACGCTTGAGGAAGCGGTCGAGCGCGTGCAGCGCCTGTTCGAGAGCGAACGATGAGTGCCGCTTCTACCCTGTGTTGGTTCAGGCCGGCGCCGCACATCGTAGATTTGCTGGGGTTGCTTGGCGGGCGCACAAGCGCTGCGGACCTATCACTCGAGCAATGGGACGTGTTGGTGCGCACGGCGAGACGTTTGCGCCTCCTGGGAACGGTTGCGTACCGCCTACGGGCAGATAGTGATCAATGGGCCGCTGTTCCAGGGCCGGTACGGGCGCATTTTGAATCCGCGCTGACCACCCTCGCCTTTCGACGGCAGAAAGTGCTGCTGGAAATGGATAGCGTCCGCCAAGCCTTGAGTGACCCTGCTATCCCAATCGTCCTGCTTAAAGGGGCGGCTTATATTGCTCAGAATCTCCCTTTGGCGCATCAACGGCTGGTAGGCGATCTCGATCTGCTGGTCGATCGGGATCGCTTGGACGAGGTTGAAACCAGACTGATCGATAGCGGATGGGAATCGCTAAAACCGGATCCTTACGATCAAAAATATTATCGAGATTGGTCACATGAATTGCCGCCGATGCAATTGCCTGGGCACGCTTTGGAGTTGGATGTACACCACAACATCCTTCCCCCTACCGGGCGTCTTCATCCTCAGGCGGCGCAGCTCATACGCGATGCCATTCCGCTAGAAGAAGGTTTTTTCCGCGTGCCGCATCCTGCCGATCAGGTGCTGCATGCCGCAGTCCATCTGTTTCAGGATTCCGATTGCCTTTTTCGTGCGCGCGATCTAGTGGATATCGACGAACTTATCCGAAACTTCGGGCAAACGCCGTCTTTCTGGGATGAGCTGATATCGCATGCGCGAGTGCATGGTATAGAACGGCCACTCTGGTATGCACTGGACTGTGGCGTCGCCATCTTCGATACGCCTGTGCCCAATACCCTGTTCGAAAAATTAAATACTAGGGGTCCGGGCTATGCGGCCCGTACAATGATGCGCCTTTTGCTTCCGAAAGTACTTTTTACCGAACACCCAGAACGCACTCCTGCCATATCGGAGCGCGTTGCCCGTTGGCTCCTCTTCCTTCGATCGTTCTGGTTGCGCATGCCCTTAGGGCTATTGCTGCTGCATAGCGCCATGAAGCTGATAAGAAACTTCCGCAAAACGTCAGAGCGTACTGAATAGACCCAGTTTGTCTGTACCACTTATGGCATGCCGGTTGCTGGCAGTTGCATCGGCGGGGAAGTTCGAGTTCGCAGGGGCGCTGCAGCGCTAAGTGGGTTGGGCGCAAGTGCTACGCGTATTTGTCAATCTTTAACAAACCCAAACAAACCGCTATGGCATCTTAAGCGCCCGTAGTCTCGCCGTAATTAGGCTGAGCTTGTGTACTAGACGATGATACATAGCTCTAGTCTTAGGCCTAACGAGGAATTGAGAACATGGTGTTTGGTATGACACGATGAAGCGTGAGTAAGGCAACCGAAGGAGCAGTTTAAGCACTTAAAAATAGAGTTAGGAGAGGCAATACTGCGGTTCGTTACAGCCGCCTGAAGCGTCAGCGAATGTTGCATATGCATTCGGTCAAATCCAGGCAAACACCGTAGTCAATGGAAGTCCTGTCCCCTGCGTCACATAGCGACGCAATTAAAAGAACAACAGTTTTCTCGAGTTTTGCAGTATCGCCGTCCAAAAAGAAGCGAAGGACGTATAGGTTGCTTTTGCCCAGTGGAACCGCAGTAACAATGTGCAGCGCGGGGGAATGCAGTCTTGTAATAAAAAAGAGCGATAACAAAAACGATAAACGGAGGATAAAAAGATGAGGGGTTTGCTTGTATGGTTAACTTGTTTCGCCACTACGTACCGTTGGCAACGATTCTGCAGTTAGCGCTCGAAGCGGGATTATTTTTCGCCGCTATTCTGCTTGCGGTAATGATGCAGACGCACAGCACGTTGCTGTCGAGTAGTCTGCCCATTCTGCCGGCCTTCGCGTTCGCAGCCTTGATGGTTTGCGTCAACAGCGCGCTTGGACTGTACAGACGCGATAGCGCGCCCTCCTTTTCGCATATGGCGCCTCGCCTATTGGTCGCCCTATTGATTGGGTTCCCCCTTGCTTACGCCCTTTTTTCGGCGCTTCCGCATGGCGGCCTCTATCAGGATGCGCTGGGCTACACGGTCCTCCTCGTATTAGCCGGCTTATTAATTTTACGTCGTGTCCTAAGCGCTTCGATCTTGGGCGGTACTTTGCTTAGCCGCCGTGTGCTCATTCTCGGAACGGGCGCAGACGCCTTAGCGGTGGATCAAGCCTTAATGGGGCCGCGCGGCTCGGGTTATACCGTGGTTGGCTTCTATCCCATTAGCAATAACGTGAACGTATCGGTTCCACAGCACCGAGTGCTGCAACCGGTCGAGTCGCTGCAATCCCTGATCCGATATCTCGCCGTTGACGAAGTGATCGTCGCAGTACGCGAACAACGCGGTGGCGTCGTGCCGATGAGTTGTCTGCTCAACTGCCGTCTCGAGGGTGTCCGCGTGACCGACCTGCCCGGTTTTTATGAACGTGTGCGGGGCGAGGTGCCCATCGAATCGCTAAAGGCGAGCTGGCTGATTTATGGCGAAGGCTTTAGGCAGGGGCGCATGCGCAATATCGTCAAACGCGCCTTCGACGTTGCGACCGCGGGTACGCTGCTCGTCCTCACTTTTCCGCTCATGGTGCTCGTGGCATTGACCATCCTGTTCGAGGGCGGCGGCGCCGTCATTTATCGTCAGGAACGTGTGGGCCGGGGCGGCCGACCGTTCACGGTCTACAAATTCCGCAGTATGGTCGCCGACGCGGAAGGCGATGGCCAAGCGCGGTGGGCCCAAACGAATGATCCACGGGTCACCGCGTTTGGAAAATTTATCCGCCGCACGCGTATGGACGAGTTACCGCAACTTTGGAATGTTCTCAAAGGCGAAATGAGCTTTGTGGGTCCTCGCCCTGAGCGTCCCCAGTTCGTCGGCGAATTGGAGCAATCGATTCCTTATTACGGCGCGCGTCATAGCGTCAAACCGGGTCTGACTGGATGGGCGCAAGTGCGTTATAGCTACGGCGCGTCTGTGGAAGACGCGACTCGCAAACTACAGTTCGACTTGTATTACGTCAAAAACCATTCACTCTTTCTCGATTTGTTGGTTCTGGTCGAAACGGTGCGTGTGGTCCTGTGGGGTGAAGGGGCGCGCTGAGGCCGCATCAGCGCTTAGTGCCGGATCGGTGGGATGACACTCGCCACCGGCGCGCTCCCGTAATACATTCCCGATTATTTAAGCCCGAAAGGCTCCCTTGAATCCCACCGCTTTTGCCGACCCAGCGACCTGGAGTTACGGCTTCGCTGCGCTAGGGTTTACTGCTTTTGCGATTCAACTCGCACTGGCATGGCGCGGCGGCTCGCGCGCTTGGTGGTTGCTCGCCGCCGTTTCGCTTGGGGCGTCGTGGGCAGCGGCGGGTCTGGGTTTCGTCCTCACGCAAAACAGCCTTTGGTGGACGCTAAGCCGTTGGCTCCAACTTGCGCAGATCGCAGCATGGTGCGTTTTCTTGTTGTTGCTCGCCACTGATCGAGACAATAGCCGGCCGTGGGAATCGTTGTTGTTCAAGGGCGGGCTCTTTGCGCTCATCGTGCTTCTTTTGGGAGCCGGCTATTCGCCGTCTTATCCGCCTGCCGATGCAGTGCCTACCCAGGATGCGCGGTTTGGTTATTCCGCCATGGTGGGCCTTGCTATTCTTCAATTGGTCTTGCTCGAACAAATCTGGCGCAATGCGCCGGAAGCGAACCGCTGGGCGCTCAAGCCGCTTTGCTTGGGCCTTGGAGCCGCTTTTATTTATAACTTGTACATGTACGCCGAGGCCTCGCTTTTCGGCGTCTTGAGCCAGAATCTTTGGAGTGCGCACGCCGCAACACAAGCCTTGGTGATTCCCTATATCGCCATCGCGGCGGCCCGCAACAAACAGTGGACGATCGACATCCACATGTCGCGGCAAGTGGTGTTCCACTCTACCGCGCTGCTCGGATGCGGCATTTATCTTTTGCTTGCATCGGCGATCGGCTATTACATTCGTTTTTTTGGCGGGAGCTGGGGCGGCACTTTACAAGTGGCGCTTCTTTTCGGCGCTTTATTGTTGCTAGGCATGCTCTTTTCGTCCGGGACGCTGCGCAGCAAGCTGCGCGTGTTCGTCAATAAGAATTTCTTTTCCTATCGTTATGACTATCGGGAAGAGTGGCTTCGTTTCACTCGACGCTTATCGAGCCGCGAGGCAACGGCAAATTTGAATGAGACCTCGATTCAAGCGCTCGCCGATCTGGTCGAAAGCCCCGCGGGCGCTTTATGGCTTCGCCGGGAAGGGAAAGTCTTCCGGCAGGTGGCCAGATGGAATATGCCTGCGGTCGCAGAATCGGAGTCCGACACCAGTTCGCTGGCCCTATTCCTCGCGCGAACAGGATGGGTTGTCGATGTTTCCCAATATCGACTCAAACCCGAACTTTACGATGGGCTTGTGTTGCCTGACTGGATGGAACGCTCGGAGGACGTATGGATCGTGCTTCCTCTGCAGGGCGCCGAAGAGTTGAACGGCTTTGTCGTGCTCGCGAACTCAAGGGTGAAACTCGATATCAATTGGGAAGTTCTGGATTTACTTAAAACGGCCGCCCGCCAGACTGCGAGCTACTTGGGCCATGTGAATGCCGTCGAAGCGCTGATGGAGGCGCGCAAGTTCGACGCTTTCAACCGCATGTCCGCTTTCGTCGTTCACGATCTGAAAAACCTTGTGGCGCAATTGAATCTGATGATCAAGAATGCGGAACGCCATCGCCACAATCCCGAGTTCCAGCGCGATATGATGGACACCGTACAGCACGTCGCCAGCAGAATGAATCATCTGTTGATGCAACTGCGCGCCGGCGCCACGCCGATAGAGAACGCCAAAGCAATCGATCTCAGCGCGATTGTTCGACGTGTGGAACGCGCCAAGGGCGCCGGAGAGCGGTTAAGTATTCAAGTGGAGGAAAACCTAACTGTATGCGGCCATGAGGAACGACTTGAACACGTCGTCGGGCACCTCGTTCAGAATGCACTCGACGCAACGGAAGCCGGCGGACAGGTAGAGATTCGCGTTATTCCCGCAAGCGACGCCGAAGCGTTGCTGGAAGTCGAGGACAGCGGTATCGGAATGAGCCCCGAATTCGTGCGCGAGCGTTTGTTCCGACCTTTTCAAAGTACCAAACCGACCGGCATGGGGATCGGCGCATACGAGAGCGCACAATACCTTCAGGGGATTGGCGCTCGTTTGCAAGTTCAGAGCGTCCCCGGACAGGGAACGCGCATTCAGGTATATCTGCCTCGGCCGAAGAACGCCGAAATCAACTTGGTTCAAGCCGCATGAGCGAAAAACGCAAGCCTTTGCTGATTATCGAAGACGACCCGGCATTGCAGAAGCAGATGCGGTGGGCTTTCGACGCCTATGAAACGGTGGTCGCGGACGACTACGAGAGCGCCATTACGCAATTGCGTCGCTACGAACCGGCAGTTATCACGATGGATCTGGGTTTACCCCCGCATCCGGACGACACCCGGGAGGGTTTCCGGCTGTTACAAGATCTGTTGGCGCTTGCGCCCGATGTGAAAGTCATCGTGCTGACGGGGCAGCATGACCGGGACAATGCGCTGAAAGCGATTGGTATGGGGGCGTACGATTTTTTCGCCAAACCTTTCGAGCCGGAGATGCTCAGCCTCACCATCGAGCGGGCCTTTAGATTGTTCGAGTTGCAGGAGGAGAATCGCCGTTTGCAAGCAGTGGCGATGGAGGGCGATCCCAATGGTTTGATCACCCGCGACCCGGCTATGCAACGCGTCTGCCGCATGGTGGAGAAAGTAGCCGCGACCAACGCCACCGCGCTCCTTTTGGGCGATTCTGGCACGGGCAAGGAGTTACTCGCGCGGGCGCTGCATCGTCAGTCACCGCGTAAAGACAATCGTTTTGTCGCGATCAACTGCGCCGCTATCCCGGAGAACCTGCTCGAAAGCGAGTTGTTCGGCTATGAGAAGGGTGCCTTCACCGGTGCTGCGAAGACAACGCCGGGAAAAATAGAAACCGCTCATAACGGCACGCTTTTCCTCGATGAGATCGGCGATCTGCCGCACCCATTGCAAGCCAAACTCTTGCGGTTCTTGCAGGAGCGCGTCATCGAGCGGGTCGGCGGGAGAGAGGAAATTCCGGTCGATGTACGTATCGTCTGCGCAACGCATCAGCATCTCAAAGATCTCATCGCCAACGGGCGCTTCCGAGAAGACTTGTACTATCGGCTGGCGGAAGTGGTTTTGGAGATCCCGCCTTTACGCGAGCGGCCGGGCGATGCAAGTCTGCTTGCACACGTCTTTGTTCGCCGCTTCGCCAGTGAACAGAAGCGCGGAAGCATGACCTTGTCTCAAGAGGCGCTTGCCGCGATTGAGGCGCATCCATGGCCCGGGAATGTTCGGGAATTGGAAAACACCATCAAGCGGGCAGTGATCATGTCGGAGGGACAGACCCTGCGCGCGGATGACATTGGTTTGGACGAGGTGGAGGAGAACCCCGAAGCCCTCAATCTACGCCATGTGCGAGAAACCGCGGAAAAACAGGCGGTGGTACGCGTCTTGGGCCGCGTCAATGGCAATCTAAGCCGCGCAGCGGAGTTGCTCGGCGTCAGCCGTCCCACCTTGTACGATTTGATGCATCGATTCGGACTCAAATAAAAGCAGGACTATAAGTCATGACTACAAAAAACGTTCTAAGAAGAATTGCTTCCCTCAGCGCGCTCCTATGTTGTTCGGTCGCGCTGCTTGCCGGTTGCGGGGAGAAGCCCGAAGCGCTCGTTGCCTCCGCGAAGGAGTATCGCGCAAAGAACGACCACAATGCCGCGATCATTCAGTTGCGCAATGCGTTGCAACAGCAGCCCAACAATGCCGAAGCGCGTTATCTACTCGGTATGTCGCTGTATGCGACGCGCGATTTCTTTACTGCCGAAAAGGAACTGCAGAAAGCGCTGGAGCTCGGCTATTCGGCGGAGCGCGTGCTGCCGGTACTCGGACGGGTCATGCTTGAAATCGATAGAGAAGCGGCGCTCTTGTCGCAATACGGCAATCAAAAACTCGCTGACGCCGATGCACAAGCGACTTTTCAAACGGTTTTGGGCGACGCTTATTTAAACGAGCGCAAGGTGGCCGAAGCCAAGGCGGCCTACGTTAATGCACGCAGCGCCAAGCCTGGCTATGTGCCTGCGCGCGTTGGGGAGACGCGGCTACTTGCTGCGCAAGGCAAACTGGAGGAAGCCGAGCTTGCGGTGTTGGACATCCTTCGCGAGACACCCGACAGCATAGAAGCGATGATGCTTCACGCGGAATTGCTGAGCAACCGGCAAAAGCTGGAAGAAGCGCAGAAGCTGTATGCGCGCATCCTTGAACTGCAGCCCGATAACCGCCCGGCACGCAATGCGCTGATCGCCACCTTGCTCAACGCAGGCAAGCTCGACAAAGCCAAAGAAGAGATCGAAGCGGCTAAAAAAATCATCGGCAAAAGAGATATACGGCTGATGTTCTCTGAGGCAATGCTGAATCTGAGGCAAAAGAACTACACACAGGCCCGCGATATATCGCTGCAGATTTTGCGTGTCGCGCCGGATCATGGCCCAACTCTCTTTGTTGCAGGCAGCGCAGAATTTGCATTGGGCTCGCTCGCGCAAGCCGAAGAGCAATTGCGCAAGGCGCTCGATCGTATGCCGCGACACGCGGGGGCTCGTCGCGCATTGGTTGCGGTGTATCTACGTATGGGTCAAGGCACACGCGCGGCCGAAACGCTGAAAGATCTGCTCGACCAACCGGAACCGAGCAGCGAGGTCTACGCGCTCGCAGGCGAGGTTGCGCTGGCCAACAATGACTTGAAGAAAGCCGAAGAATACTTGCAGCGAGCGGCCGCGCTCGACAAAGACAATGCGGCGCTGCGTTCGCGCCTTGGACAGCTTCGCTTGTCCACCGGCGAGGTCGCCGAAGGCATAGCGGATTTGGAAGCGGCCTCGGCGGCAAATTCCAGCGATATTAAATCGGATCTTCTCCTTATTCTTGGGCACTTGCGTAGTGGGCAGTACGACAAGGCGAAAGCCGCGATGGAGGTTTTAGAGAAGAAGCAACCGAATAACCCATTTACCTTCAATATTAAAGGCGCGCTCAGCGTGTCCATGGGCGATCACCAAGGTGCGCGCGCGAGCTTCGAGCAAGCACTGGCGTTGGCGCCGACCTATTCACCGGCGCTGCTTAATCTTGGACGTCTGGACGCGGCAAACAAAGAGCCGGATGCCGGACGAAAGCGTTTCGAGGGCGTCTTGGCTAAAGAACCGAACAACGAGCAAGTGCTGCTTGCGTATTTGCAGTACCTCGAGGAAATACGGGCGCCCGAACAGGAAGTGCTGGGCATCGCCAAGCGGTCGGTTGAAAGCAACAGTAGTTCTGCCATCGCGCGTATCGCGTTGATCAATTCTTATATTAAAAGCAATGATAAAAAAGGCGCGTTAGACGCGGCGCAGGATGCGCTGGCCGCCTTTCCCACGCAGGCTGGTGTACTGGATATCGCCGGTCGCGCCCAGCTCATGGCGGGCGAAACAAACCAGGCGATTTCCACCTTCAGCAAACTCGCAGGGCTGAATCCACAATCGCACGCCGCGCAGATGCGGTTGGCGCAAGCTTATGCCGCGAGCAAGGATGTCGACCGTTCGGTAGAGGCCTTGCGTCGAGCGTTGGCAATCAAGCCGGACCTCCTTTCCGCGCATAGCGATATCGTTGCCGTGTTGACAGCCAATGGTCGATTCCAAGAAGCCTTGACGGAAGCGCGCCAAGTGCAGAAACGCTATCCCCAGCTCGGCCTCGGACATGTCTTGGAGGGCGACATTCACGCATCGCAGAAGAAGACAGCGGAGGCGCAGGCGGCTTATCGCGCAGCACTCAAGTTCGAACCTGACAATACCGGCTTGTTCATCAAACTCCATCGGACTTTAAGTGCTGGGGGGGCGCCGCAAGAAGCAGAGGCGCTGGCTGCGCGATGGTTGAAAGAACACCCGAAAGATATCGGTGCGCGCGCCTACATCGCGGAAAAAGAAATGGCGGACCGCGATTACAAGACCGCGAGCGCGCATTACAAGATCATTGTTGAGGCCCAACCCGGCAACGTCATTGCGCTGA
Source organism: Burkholderiales bacterium (assembly GCA_035273665.1). Classification (GTDB taxonomy): domain Bacteria; phylum Pseudomonadota; class Gammaproteobacteria; order Burkholderiales; family SG8-39; genus DATEEW01. The sequence continues at coordinate 44,665 of DATEOW010000038.1, forward strand.
ACAACTTGGCTTGGTTAGCCGGCCAGCTGGGCGATCCTGCCGCCCTGACTTATGCGGAGAAAGCCAAGCAGATCGCACCGCAAAACCCGGCGGTGCTCGATACGCTCGGCATGCTGTTGCTCGACAAAGGCGATACCGCGCAAGCGTTGTCGCTTTTGGAGCAGGCGATCAAGCTCGCGCCGCAAGCGCCCGGCATTCGTTTGAACTATGCGAAAGCGCTCATGAAATCGGGCAACAAAGACGCCGCCCGTCGCGAATTACAGAGCTTGGCCAAGCACGAGAACCAGCAAATAAGGGCTGAAGCGGAAGCGGCGTTGAAAACGCTTTGAGTCTGAGAGTCTGACTATCGAATTAATGGAATGATGAGACGAGGAATTGCATGAGTACAGTTGCTGTTGTCGGGCTGGGATACGTTGGCCTCCCGTTAGCCGTCGAGTTCGGGAAAAAATACACGACCATCGGTTTTGATTTATCTGCGGCGAAAGTTGCCGCCTATAAACGCTTTGTGGATCCTACGGGCGAAGTCAGCACCGAGCAGTTGAAAGCCGCGAACAAGCTGAGTGTGACGACTGATCCGGCGGAACTCGCCAAAGCGGATTTCATTGTTGTTGCCGTGCCGACGCCTGTTGACGAAGCACACCAGCCGGATTTTAGCCCCCTCGTCGGTTCGAGTGAGTCAGTGGGGCGGCACATGAAGCGCGGCGCGATTGTCGTGTATGAATCGACCGTATATCCCGGTGCCACCGAAGAAGTTTGTATTCCGGTGCTGGAGAAGTTCTCCGGCATGAAGTGGAAAAAAGATTTCAATGTCGGTTACTCGCCTGAGCGGATTAATCCGGGCGACAAAGAGCACACGCTCACGCGCATTGTCAAAGTGGTTTCAGGCGACACACCTGAAACCTTGGAACGCGTCGCCGAAATTTACGGCGGAATCATCAGCGCCGGCGTGCATCGGGCCACCAGCATCAAGGTCGCTGAAGCGGCGAAGGTCATCGAGAATACGCAGCGCGACTTAAATATCGCGTTGGTAAACGAGCTCTCGTTGATCTTCCACCGTATTGGTATCGACACGACGGAAGTGCTTGAGGCCGCAGGCACGAAGTGGAACTTCCTGCCTTTCCGCCCGGGTCTCGTCGGCGGTCACTGTATCGGAGTCGATCCCTACTATTTGACGCACAAGGCCGATATGCTGGGCTATCACCCGCAGGTCATTTTGGCGGGGCGCCGTATCAATGACGGCATGGGGAAGTACATCGCCGAGCAGACCGTCAAACAGATGATCCAGGCGGGACACACCGTCAAAGACGCTGATGTGATCGTCCTCGGACTGACGTTCAAGGAAGACTGCCCCGACCTGCGTAACTCGAAGGTCATCGATATCATCCGCGAATTGCAGTCTTACGGCGCTAAGGTGCACATTTACGAACCGATGGCCGATGCGGAAGAGGCGATGCATGAATACGGCGTCACTCTGACGCCCTGGGACAAGCTCCCGCGCGCCAATGCGATCGTTGCTGCGGTGGCGCACCGCCCGCTCATCGAGCGGTCCGCGAAGGACTACGCCGCCAAGTTGGCGCCCAAGGGAATCTTTATCGACGTGAAATGCAAGGCGGACGCGGCAGCGCTTCGCGCGCAAGGTTTGCACGTGTGGCGGCTTTAAAATGACGCAAGCCGAATGGACTGAAAAAGCTTCTGCCTCCTTGAGGCAGAAGCCGATGCGTTGGCTGGTGACCGGTTCCGCCGGATTCATCGGCTCACACTTGCTCGAGACGCTTTTGCAAATGGGTCAGGAAGTTGTCAGCCTGGATAATTTTTCCACCGGCCACTGGCGCAATCTCGAACAGGTCGAATGCGCGGTAGGCGAAGCGGCTTGGGCCCGTCACGTCTTCATCGAAGGCGATATCACCGATATAGAAACGTGCCGCAAAGCCTGCACCAACGTGGAGGTCGTGCTGCATCAGGCCGCGTTGGGATCGGTGCCCCGTTCACTGGTCGATCCGCGCGCCACTAATGCGGCGAACGTCACGGGCTTTCTCAACATACTGGACGCCGCGCGAGAAGCCGGTGTACAGCGTTTTGTGTACGCCGCATCGAGCTCTACCTACGGCGATTCGGCGGCTCTTCCCAAAGTAGAAGACCGCATCGGACGGCCGTTGTCGCCCTATGCCGTCACCAAATATGTCAACGAACTTTATGCCGACGTTTTTGCGCGCGCTTATGGCATGCAGATCGTCGGATTGCGATATTTCAACGTGTTCGGTGCACGTCAAGATCCGGAAGGCGCGTATGCAGCGGTGATTCCGCGCTGGGTGCGCGCGCTTCTTCGCGGTGAGGCACCGGTCATTAACGGTGACGGAGAGACATCTCGGGATTTCTGCTACGTCGCAAACGCGGTGCAGGCGAACATTCTTGCCGCGCTCACGACGAATCCCGATGCAATCAATCAGGTGTACAACGTCGCCGTCGGCGGGCGCACAAATTTAAATGAGCTATTCACGACTTTGCGCGATCTTCTGGGTGCGCGCTTCCCGGCGCTAGCATCGGTGCAGGCGGTGCATCGTGATTTTCGTCCAGGTGATGTGCGTCATTCGCAGGCGGATATCTCGAAGGCGCAGCGTCTTCTCGGCTATGCGCCGACACATGATATCGTCAAAGGGCTTGAGCAAGCATTGCCTTGGTACATCGAGCGCTTTAGCAGTGACGTGAGCGGCACGAAGGACGTCCATGCGAGCGTCGCGTCCTGAATGGAGGTATGGCGTTGCCGCGGTGCTCATGTGCACCGCAGTCTCGTGCTTGGCCGAAAATAAAAAACTCTCGCTCAATGCGACCAGCAAGAGCACCAGCGATGTGGTGACAGCGTCGCGGCTCGCGATCGAAGCGGAAACGACTTCACATATCGCGACGCTATTGCGCGAAGCCGTGGCCTTTGAACACGGGGAAGGCGTCCTAAAAGATATTGCGAAGGCCATGGCATTGTATTGCGAGGCCGCACGCATGGGCGATGCCGAAGCGCAGTACGCACTTGGATGGATATATGCCAATGGGCGCGGTGTCCCGCGGGACGATGAGCGCGCGGCGGTATTCTTCGCTTTGGCCGCGGCCCAGGGCCACCCGCATGCGCAACGTGCGCAGACCTTCGCGGGCCACGCGGTCGGCCGCTTGCCTGACTGCATGTTCATTGATCGGGCGGGAGCGCCTGGAGCCAACGGGGTTTTCGACTTCAGCGCGCTGGAATCGCTCAATCCCGGCAAAAAACGGATGATTGAATTAGTGCGCAAGCTTGCACCTGAATATTCAATCCATCCGCAACTTGCTTTAGCGGTGATTGCAGTCGAATCCAATTTCAATCCGCATGCTCGTTCGCCCAAGAATGCGCAGGGTTTGATGCAGTTGATTCCCGCCACGGCGCAGCGCTTCAAAGTCAAAGACATTCTTGACCCGACGCAAAACATCCGGGGCGGGTTGTCGTATCTACGCTGGCTCCTTTCCTACTATCGAGGCAGGGTCGATCTCGCGGTCGCAGCGTACAACGCCGGCGAAGGCGCAGTAGACCGTTATCGAGGCGTTCCACCCTACCGGGAGACGCAGGAATACCTCAAACGGGTTCGTCACTTCTACGGCGGCATCGATCATCCGTTTGATGATGCGTTGACCGAGCCGTCACCTGTTGTGCAATTAATGTAAGCGTGCAACCTGCGCTGGCGGCTAGAGAAAAAATATGATCAAACGCCTTCCATTTTTTGTGCTGCTGCTTGGCCTCGCGATCAATCGAGCGTCCCACGCCGCGTCTCCCGAGGAAACGATCGCGCGAGTGAAAACGTCGATCGTCGCGGTCGGCACGTATTTGCCGACCCGTGCACCGCAATTCAATTTTCGCGGCACGGGCTTCGTGGTGGGCGACGGCACATTGATTATTACTAATTCACATGTTTTGCCGACGGTACTTGAGGATCGGGAAAGCATCGCTGTCGCCGTGCATGTCAGCGGTGCGCAAGGCGCTGCGCGTGTGGCGACGCGAGTTGCGAATGATCCCGAGCATGACTTGGCCGTGTTGCGTATACAAGGCTCGCCGCTGCCCGCGCTCGAAGTCAAGCGCTCGGAGACGGTGCGTGAGGGCAACAACCTTTTTTTCACCGGCTACCCGATGGGTACCGTCCTGGGTCTGTTCCCGGTTACGCATCGCGCCATGGTGTCCGCACTAACGCCCGTTGCCATCCCCAGCAGAAATTCCGCGCAGCTTGATCCAAAACTGATTCGGCGACTGAGCGCCGCGCCGCTACCCATTTTTCAACTCGATGCCACGGCGTACCCGGGCAGTAGTGGCAGTCCACTGTATGAACCGGACACTGGTGCCGTCGTCGGCGTAGTCAACATGGGCATGTTAAAAGGAAGCAAGGAGACTGCCATGACGCAACCGTCTGGCATCACCTACGCTATTCCCTCTAAGTGGGCGGAGGCGTTGCTGAGCGAAATACCTTAAGGCGACGGCAGATCGGCCTGTAGGCGCGTGAGAATGCGCTCATGCGCCGTCCCCAACGCCTTGACGAAGGCTTCCGGGCGGGGCGCCTCCAAGTCCACGCGCTCGGCGTATTCGCGCTCGAATACAACATGCGGCGTCGGCCGCGAAGCGGTCAACTTGTAATGCATTCGTAAGACCGCCTGGCCGGGACGGCTTCGCATGTCGCCATACAGTTCCGGCGCATAGGCCTCAAGCAAATATGACGGCTCGGACAAGCCAAGTTGCGCCGAGCCGTCTTTGATGCCGAACCATTCAGCGGTGCGATTCATAAGCATCTCTCGCGGTGTCGTCAGCAGCTCGTTGTAAAAATCACTTTCGTATCGCGTTTCGTCGAGGCGCCATACCAATTGTTTTCCTTCGAACGCGGGCGCCACGTCGAAGCGGCCAAGGCGCGCGTCCAAAGGTTTTGATACCCGCGCGCTTAAGGGTGCCGGCAAATAACTGCGGATTTCGACCGCCGGTCTGGCCAAATCGCAACCGCTCAATGGAAAAAGCGCGCATCCGCATAGGACACTGAGTAGTCGTTTCATCATTTCGCGCTGGACGGATCGATTCGCCGGGGCGGGTCTGCGAACACGGCGCCGGGATAGCGTTTAAGGCTTTCGCTCAAGTCGCGCAGGTTTTCGCTGGTGCGGCGTAGATTGTCGATAATGGTTGCGACATCCTTGTCTTTGCCGGCTGCGGCCTTGTCCAGACTAGCCAAGGTGGAATCGAGGTTTTTGAGTGCGCGCTCAAGTTCCTCGCCTTCGAGCAGTTCACGCAAACGTCGCATGGATACGGCCGTATCCTCCGGTACGCTATCCAGACTTGGGTCTTCGAGCAATTTTCTTAGACGCGTGGCGGAAGCCGCCGCGTCACGCATGGTGCTTTGCGCTTCGGGGCCGCCAAGCACAGCTTTCAGGCGGCCGGCGGTGTCGCGCAAGTCACCCACCATTACACGCAAGTCCTTCCCGATGTTTTGCACGTCGAGCTGATCAAGCTTCGTGTTGAGCGTGATGAGCAGTGCATCGAGGTCCTGTGCGACTTTCGGCAGGTTCATATCTTCGAAGTGCGCAAGAAAACGATCGGCACGTTCGAGAATCTGCGTCACGGTACTTGCACCAGAAGGGATATAAAGATGTGCAGGTTGCCAATCGAAAGGTAGCTTGGGCGAACGTTCTGGAGGCAGATAATCCATTTCAAGAAAGTAGGTCCCCGTGATGCCTTGTGCCGACATGCGCACGCGCAAGCCCTTTTGAATGAGTTTATCCAAGAGCGCGGGGTCCACTTTGGTGTTGAAACCAGCCTGCTCGAGGTCTAGCTTCGCTTCCACATAGACATATGGTTTGCGTTGCGTCGGTGGCAGATGGTTCTCGTAGCGATTTGAAGTAAATCCCAATGTAGTGACTTCGCCGATCAGGACGCCGCGATATTTGACCTTTGAACCGACGTCGAGGCCTTGCACAGTGCCGTTAAAATACGTTTCCACCACGAGCTGCCGGCGGAAGAGACCACCGCCACCGAAGGCGATCACCAACGCGACCAAGAGGGCAATACCGATCAGGATAAAAATGCCCAGGCGAAAATAATGTGCTTTCACACTCACGTTGCGCTTATCCCTTCTTCATCGGCTTGACGATTGAAGAACTGGCGTACCTTTGGATTGTCCGTGTGGTCGCGAAGCTCTTGCGGTTTGCCTTCTGCCACGATTCCTTTGCTCTCCTTGTCCAGCATGATTGCCCGATCCGCGATCGCGTAGATACTTTCTAATTCGTGCGTAATGACAATAAACGTGATGCCAAGCGTGTCTCGTAGTCGCAAGATGAGCCTGTCGATTCCCGCCGACGTAATGGGGTCGAGGCCTGCGGATGGCTCGTCGAGCAGTACCACCGCCGGATCCAGCGCCAAGGCGCGCGCAATTGCAGCGCGCTTGACCATCCCGCCGGAAATCTGCGCGGGCTTGTAGTCTTCGAATCCGCTCAACCCCACTAGTGCAAGCTTCATGCGAGCGACGAGTTCAATGGCTTGCGGGCGCATGCCGGTATGCACTTCTAGGGGCAGGCTGACGTTTTCCAGCAAGGTCATCGACCCGAAAAGTGCACCGAGCTGAAACATCACGCCGATGCTTCGCAAAATCTCGGCTCTTTCCGCTGCGGAAGCGGTGCTCAGCTCGCGGCCGTGAATGAAAATTCGGCCGGACAGCGGTTCATGCAAACCAATGAGGTGTCGCATCAGGACGCTCTTTCCGGAGCCGGAACCACCCAGGATGACAAAGATTTCACCGCGCTTCACCTCAAATGAAACGCCATCATGAATGATGGTCGCGCCCATGCCGCTACGAAGCGCATCGACTTGCACAACGGGTTGAGCGGAATCGAAGGTTTTGCGCATCGCTAAACATTCAAATGGTAATAAAGCACTGCAAAGATGCCGTCCGCGACAACGATCAATACCAACGCACTTACTACTGCGCGTGTGGCCGATATGCCAACGGCTGCCGCACCTTGTCCCGTTTGCAAGCCGCGCAAACAACCGACACCTGCGATGAGTAAACCGAAGACAAAGGACTTCACGAGCCCGCCAAAAAAATCCCCGGGTTGAACCGCTGTGAGCAATTGATTGAAATAAGTCACTAGCGGGATATTAAAAAGCAGCATCACCAAGCCGCCGCCTAGTAAACCGATGAGATCGGCGAAGATCGTGAGCAGCGGTGTCATCAGCAAGCCGGCGAGCATTCGCGGCACAACAAGAAAACGGACCGGATCGAGACCCATCGTGCTCAATGCGCTGATCTCATCGTTCACTTTCATTGTGCCGATTTCGGCGGCAAAGGCGGCGGCCGAACGCCCGGCTAGCAAGATCGCTGTCATCAGCGGGCCTAATTCGCGCAATAAGGAGAGCCCGACGAGGTTGGCGACAAATATTTCGGCGCCAAACTGACGCATTGCGACCGCCGATTGAAAAGCCATGATGACGCCCATAAGGCATGCGATCAGTGCGACGATAGGTAATGCGTTGACGCCCACTTCTTCCGCGATTGCCAGCGCATCGCGCCAACGTAAAGCTTGTGGCCGCCCAAAGGTGTGGCCCAGCGCAACACCGGCCTCGCCTATAAAACCGATCTGCTCCCGCGCCCCTGCGGCAAATCTCGAGCCGAAGCGCCCTAAGACCTCAATCAGGTTGAGCTTCGTTTGTGCGGAATTTGGCCGAGGGCCAAATTCCTTTGGGTCGAACTGGTTGAGCAGGCTCTGATATGCCGGGGCTAGGTTCTCTATGTGAGCGGCCTCTCGCCGGGTCCGCAAGAGTTCAACAAAGAGCGCAATGCCAGCCGTATCGCAGTAATCGAGAGCTTCACAATCCACAAAGAAAGGTTGGGCAGCGCACTGCCGTGATGCCTCGAACAAGGGCTCCCAAATCCCAGCAACGCTATAGACGTTGAGACTTCCGCACAGGCGAAATCGGCAGTCGGCGGCCTTCTCTAAGCGAAGTGCGGGGGGCGCATTCACCGTTTTTGAAGTTCTCATTGCTAGAGACATTCCCACCCTTCTGCAAACGGCGGACCGGTTGGCGAGGTATGGCAGGCCCGAGCAGCCGCGGTGCTAGGCCAGGGCAGTCGACCGCGGGGGGAGATAGAATGGCGGCATGAGCGCCGCTTGCCGTCCGCCCTCACCAGACGCCGATTTTCGCCGCGTGCTTTGGTGGGCTTTGGCGATCAACCTAGCCATGTTCCTCATCGAGGTCTTCAGTGGACTGCATGCCCGGTCGACGTCGCTGCTGGCCGATGCCGTGGATTTTTTTGGCGACGCAACCAATTACGCGATTAGCCTGCTGGTTCTGCCGATGGGCTTAATCTGGCGGGCGCGTGCCGCCTACTTCAAAGGCTTGACCATGCTTTTGTACGGCATTGCCATACTTGTTTATGTTGGCTATAGCGTCGTGCAAAGCGTGCTTCCCAATCCGCATACCATGGGCATCGTGGGCGCTCTCGCATTTCTGAGCAATCTCGCGGTCGCTTTTCTGTTGTATCGTTTCCGGCGGGGAGATTCAAATATGCGATCGGTGTGGCTTTGCACGCGTAACGACGTGCTGGGGAATCTGGCCGTAATTTGTGCCGCGTTGGGTGTGTTTGGTACGCAATCCGGATGGCCCGATCATGGTGTCGCGGTCGTGATGGCTTTGCTCGCATTGACTTCCGCCGTCAGTGTGTTGCGCCAATCACGGGCGGAAATGCGCGGCGAAGCACCACCTGCCGATGAGCATTTCGGCCACGGACATTAGTCATGCTCAGTACGTTCCAGTGGTTGGGCAACGATGTTGTCGCTGCGATCCTCGCGGCGACAATGCTACTCGGCTATCGAATCTTTATTCGCGCGAAGCTCAAGAGGGACCCTTTCTACACGGTGCAATCGGTCAATGCGATCGCTCGTGCGGCTTGGGTAGAGAGCGTGATGTCTGAGCCTGGCAAAGAAGTGCTGGCCGTGCAGACGCTACGAAATTCGATCATGGGGCCTACGTTTTTAGCATCTACCGCCGTGCTGCTCATCATCGGCACCTTGACGCTGTCAGGGCAAGGCTCAAATCTGGCGGGTACTTGGCACGCGCTCAATTTATCCGGGTCGCTGCAGACGGAAGTGTTCGTGGGCAAGCTCATGCTGCTTCTACTCGATTTCTTTATTGCTTTTTTTGCCTTCACGATGGCAATTCGTATGTTCATTCATGTGGGTTACATGATTAACGTTCCTGCGGCACGCCAAAATCCGGCGATCACGCCGCGCTACGTCAGTTTCCATTTGAATCGTGCCGGGCGTTTCCACACCGTCGGCATGCGCGCATACTATTATTCCGTTCCACTGGTGTTCTGGCTCTTCGGTCCTTATCTCATGCTCGTCGCCACAGTGATCTTGGTCTTCTTGATGCATCGCCTGGATCGCGCGCCAAAAATCGAAACCGAAACAATTTCCCCTTCAGATTGATATGACTGCTCATTCGACCGCTCATTCCCGCATTGCCCTTGTTACGGGGGCTGGAAGCGGCATCGGCAAAGCCGCAGCCTTAGCTCTTTTGGAAGACGGCTACCGGGTCGTGTTGGTCGGGCGCCGCCAAGAGCCGCTCGATGAAACGATTGTCGCTTCAGGCCAGGCGGCGGTACGCGCTACCGCACTCACCGGGGATGTGTCGGATCCTATTGCGGTGCGGTCGATTTTCGCCCGGGTAAAAAGTACTTTCGGTCGGCTCGATGTGTTGTTCAACAACGCCGGTGTGAGCGCCTTCGCTGCGTCGATCGAAGAAGTTCCTTATGAACAGTGGCAAAAGGTCGTTGATATCAACCTGACCGGTGTGTTCCTTTGCACGCAGGAAGCTTTCAAAATAATGAAAGACCAAACGCCGCGCGGTGGCCGCATCATCAACAACGGCTCGATTTCGGCGCAGGTTCCTCGGCCTACTTCCGCCCCCTATACGGCAACCAAACATGCAATCACGGGGCTGACAAAATCGACATCGCTCGACGGCCGTAAATACGATATTGCGTGCGGTCAGATCGACATCGGCAACGCTGCAACGGAGATGGTGGCCAAGATGCCAAGCGGTGTGCCCCAAGCCAATGGCGAAATGGCGATGGAGCCGCTGATGGATGTGAAGCATGTGGTGAAGGCGATCGTCTATATGGCGAACCTGCCCTTAGAAGCCAACGTGCAATCGATGACGATACTCGCAACGAAGATGCCCTTTATCGGGCGCGGCTAGCTGCGCTCCGCAGTTCTTCGGCATAACTGCCCGGCATATAAGCCGCAGCCAAGAGAAAGGGAATCGCGAGGCTGTAAAAAAATGTCGCCCCGGACAGTATTCCGATCACATCCGGCGCAGCGATGCCAGGTTGGGCGACGGCGAAATGTCCTAGACGCAGGCATTGAAAAAAAGCGAGCGCACCGACCCCAATAACGGCGACTTTGATGCCCGCCGGGCAAGCGGCCGTCAAGGCTCTTACCTCAACCCATCTCATGGCAGTCAATTTTTTCCATGTGCGCTGTCCGGGTCGGACCAGCGCGCTATATTCGTCCAATAAGTGCAGCAGGACGGCGCATACGCCAAGCGATGCGATAAATAGCAATACGGCCGAAAACTTGATGAAAAAATTGACACCGATGTTGTGCAACAACATCGCGGACAGAAAAACGCATACGCTCATCGCGCTGATGGCGCCGAGTGCAAGTCGGAACAACAAACGCTTTCTTCCGCTGAATCGAGCCCGCATTGGGCACCCCTAAAAATCAGTGAACAGCGATTCTATGACGATTGGCATGCGGCACCCAATTTGCGTGCAACGCAGTATGGCGAGAACCGGAGAAGCAGAATGAAGGAAGCAATCGAAACCATCGATTTTCACGGGCTGGAGGCCTTGAGACTGACCGCGCCTTCGGGAGCCAGTGCCATCGTTTCCCTCTACGGCGCGCAAGTACTTTCATGGACGACGCCGGACAAGCGCGAACGTCTGTTTTTAAGTGATGCTGCCGTATTCGACATGCAGACCGCTATCCGGGGGGGTATGCCGATTTCCTTTCCGCAGTTCTCCGGTCTGGGCGATTTGCCCAAGCACGGGTTTCTGCGAAAGCATCTCTGGACGGTGACGGAGCGTAACCATCGCGACGGTTACGTCATGGTTTCACTCGCTTGCCGCGATGACGACGCCACCCGACGGATATGGCCGCATTCTTTCAGCGCAGAACTATCCGTGGCCTTAGAGGCGGCACGCCTGGATGTCGAATTGTCGGTGGAAAATATCGGCGATGGGCCCTTTGCTTTCACTGCGGCTTTGCACACCTATCTACAGGTCGACGAAGTGGAAAATGCCGTCTTGGAGGGTTTGTACGGCTTTCAGTATCGCGACGCCCTGGATGGCGACAAAATCAAGAAGGACAGTGGCCCGACCTTGCACGTCTCCGGCCCGATTGACCGGGTTTACCACGATGCCAATCGATCTCTGCTTCTGCGCGACGGGCAACACAGTCTCGGTATTCAGAACGAAGGGTTTCCCGACACGGTAATCTGGAACCCATGGGAAGCGCTTTGCGCCGAACTACCCGATATGCCGAAGCTCGGCTTCCGGCACATGCTATGTGTGGAGGCCGCCGCGGCGCAACGCCCGGTTAGCGTTCAACCGGGCGAAACATGGTGGGGGCGGCAAACCCTCGTTGCACTTTGAAAAATGGTCACGCCGTCCGCGTCAGCAAGCGGTCGAGGCTATTGGCGAAAGCTTGCCGGTCGCTCTGACTGAATGCGGCGGGGCCGCCTGTTTCAATACCACTGCCGCGCAAACCGTCCATGAAATCGCGCATGTTTAGAAACTCGCGAATATTTTCTTTGGAGTACAACTCGCCGCGCGGGTTTAATGCGTGAGCACCTTTGTCGATGATCGCAGCGGCGAGGGGGATATCGGCGGTGATAATGAGATCCCCCGGTTGGGCGACATCGACGATGTATTGATCGGCTACATCGAAACCTTGCGGCACCTGGATCGCCTTAATAAAAGGCGAAGGCGGCGTCCTCAACCATTTGTTGGCCACCAACACGACTGGAATCTGCTTGCGCTCCGCAGCTCGAAAGAGAATTTCCTTGACCACTGCAGGACAAGCGTCGGCATCGACCCAAATGTTCATTCCCTTGTTTCCTCGGCCGCGACGTAGAACCAGCGCCCCTCTTCGCGTACAAACCGGCTAAGTTCGTGTACTCGGCCGGCGCGTCCATTGAGTTTGCAGCGTGCGACGAATTCCACCAGGGCATCATCTGGTCCCAGGAGCTGATGTCTTTTCACCTCCAGCCCAAGCCACTTTAGTTTCGGATCAAAGTCGAGCGAGGAGGGACGAGTAGACGGATGCCACGTATCGAGTAGATACGATTGAAGGGCTTGCGCGTAGGCGCTATACCGGGAGCGCATCAGCGCTTCGGCAGTGGGCGCGGCCGCTCCGGCATGCAGCCGGCCGCAGCAGGATTGAAGCGTCTCGCCGCTGCCGCAGGGGCAGGGTAGTTGAGCATTCATGGTAGGAGGGATGGTGCGCGTGACAATAAAGCATAAAGGATCGGCCGCACGAGGCGGCCGATCCTTTATAGATGACAGAGAGGAAAGACTAGTTGTGCTTTTGCTTGGCCGCGCTTAACCAGACGTCGCCTTCCGCGCCAAAACCGAATTTTTCACCATGGAGCCTGGACAGCCGCAAGAGCGCTTCGGCGACGTCCGGCGGAAAGCCCTGGCGATTGCCACGCTCATCGATCAGCAAACGTTCCATATAGGCGTCAAAAGCAGGACTGCCCCAATAACCCGCGAGAGTTTGCGCAATTCGATCGAAGCGGCCTTCGATGATTGCCAATGCATGGTCGGTAAAGTTTTGCGCCGCATTGTCCGAGCCGTCGGACTCGGACTCGGCGATCCAATGCAGTTCATTGGAAAACACTGCGAGCGGATTGACTTCCATGTTCATGTACTCTCCCCTAGCCTTTGTCGGGCCTTTGCAACAAAGGATAATCCGCGGTTAGGGGCAGTTCAAGACCGTTCGTCGGGGCTAACGACTAATAGGTTTGTAACGAATGCGCTTGGGCCCGGCCTCATCCCCGAGTCGTTTCTTCTTGTCCTCTTCGTATTCCTGATAATTCCCGGCAAAGAAGGTCCATTGGGAGTCGCCTTCGGCGGCAAGAATGTGTGTTGCAATGCGGTCAAGGAACCAGCGGTCATGGGAAATGACCAGGACACACCCCGCAAATTCGAGCAGCGCATCCTCTAGCGCGCGCAAGGTTTCTACATCCAAGTCGTTGGACGGCTCGTCCAGGAGGAGGACATTGCCGCCGGTCATGAGCGTCTTGGCCAAATGGAGTCGCCCCCGTTCGCCGCCGGAAAGATTCCCGACGATTTTCTGCTGGTCGCCGCCCTTGAAGTTGAAGCGGCCGATATATGCCCGCGAAGGCATTTCGAATTTGCCGATAGTCAGCACGTCGGCTCCACCCGCAAGTTCGTCGAACACAGTCTTCGTATTTGATAAAGCCTCCCGGCTTTGATCGACGAAGGCCATCTTCACGGTCGGACCGATCGTCACTTCACCCGAGTCCGGCTGTTCTTTGCCGGTGATCATACGGAACAGCGTCGATTTTCCGGCCCCGTTGGGGCCGATGATGCCGACGATCGCACCCGGCGGTACGCTGAAGCTGAGGTTATCGATGAGAAGACGATCGCCGAACGCCTTGCTGACCTTGTTGAACTCAATAACCTTGTCGCCGAGGCGCTCGCCCACCGGAATGAAGATCTCCTGGGTTTCATTCCGCTTTTGATACTCGTGCGAACTTAATTCCTCGAAGCGTGCGATGCGCGCCTTGCTCTTCGCTTGGCGCGCCTTGGGGTTGGAGCGAACCCACTCAAGTTCCTGCTTCATCGCCTTGGCGCGGGCCGCTTCACCTTTAGCTTCTTGTTCCAGCCGGGCCTCTTTCTGTTCCAGCCAGGACGAGTAATTCCCTTTCCACGGAATGCCGTGACCGCGATCGAGTTCCAAAATCCATTGCGCGGCATTGTCTAAAAAGTACCGATCATGGGTGACCGCCACCACGGTGCCGGGAAAGCGCGTGAGAAATTGTTCGAGCCATTCCACTGACTCGGCATCGAGATGATTGGTCGGCTCGTCGAGGAGTAGCATGTCCGGCTTGGAGAGCAATAATTTGCATAAGGCAACACGGCGCTTTTCGCCGCCTGAAAGATTGCCGATCGCCGCATCCCATGGCGGTAGTCGCAAGGCATCGGCCGCAAGCTCAAGCTGGTGTTCCACATCGCCGCCGCTTGCCGCGATGATTGCCTCGTACCGCGCTTGCTCCTCCGCCAATTTGTCAAAGTCGGCATCGGGCTCGGCGTAGGCGGCATAAACTTCTTCAAGTTTCTGTTTGGCTTGGGCCACCTCGCCCAGGCCGGCTTCCACTTCCTCGCGTACGGTCTTCGCAGCATCAAGCTGCGGCTCTTGAGCTAAATAGCCGATGCTGAGATTGGGCATCGGTTCGGCATCGCCGTCGAAGTTCTTGTCGATGCCACCCATAATTTTGAGGAGGCTCGATTTTCCTGAGCCGTTCAGGCCGAGTACGCCGATTTTGGCGCCCGGAAAGAAGCTAAGGGAGATGTCTTTGAGGATCTGGCGTTTCGGCGGGACGGTCTTGCTCACCCGCCGCATGGAATAAACGAACTGGCTCACGGTGCAATCATCGCTCTATCAAGGGAGAGCGGATCATACTGTGAGCGGCTGCAGCCTGCACCGCACAAGTTAGTTCGATACGATGCGGTCTCGGCCGGCTTCCTTGGCCTGATAAAGCCCTGCGTCCGATCGCGCGATCATGTCTTCCGGTCGCTGGTCTTGGCCATGACGGAATTCCGTAACGCCGATGCTCAAACTCACGGTTTTGACCGCCGCAAGGTTTTTTGGGTGATCGATCGCCATGGCCGCTAGCGCTTGGCGCACCTTTTCCATCAGTGCGGCGGCACCGGCGACGTCCGTGTCCGGCATGACGATCGCAAACTCCTCGCCACCATAACGCGCGACTAGATCGCTTGCGCGCCGGCAACACCGCGCCAACACAGTGGCGACCTTGCGAAGACATTCGTCGCCGGCCAAATGGCCATAATTGTCGTTATACATTTTGAACGAATCGACATCGCATAACGCCAATGCCAGTTTCGTTTTCTGGCGCGTGGCCAAAGAGATGTGCTGGGTGAGAAAATCGTCGAAATAACGGCGGTTCGCAACCCCGGTTAAACCGTCGCGTTGCGAGAGCTGTTCCAATCTGCGGTTGGACGCGGCCAGCTCGGTGGACATTTCCTGTAACTTGCGCCGCATCTCATCGAGGCGCTGCAGCGCGCGGATTTTCGCGAGCAAAACGATGCGCCCAACCGGTTTGATCAAGTAATCGTCGCCGCCCGATTCAATGGCCTTGCTGTAATCCTGATCCGCTTCATTCGCGGAAAGGAAAATAATAGGCGTCCAATCGTCCGGAGTGAGCGCGCGGAGTTGGCGCGCGGTTTCGTAACCGTCAATTCCCGGCATGTTGACATCAAGCAAAACGATGCCCGGGTTTTCTTTTGGATAAAGCTCGATCGCGCGCTCGCCGCAATCGGCTTCCACGGGCACTAGATTCATGGTTTCCAGCATGCGGCACAACACCGCGCGCATGCTGGGCGAATCGTCGACCACCAGAACCTTCGTCATGCCTTCGTCCGTATTTTTGTATGGATCATCGGCTTCCTCCCCTTCGCTACCTCAAAGCCTGCGCCTGCGTTGGTCCCGCCAGTGCCGGATCATCAAATAGCCCCCCAACATACCGCCTAAATGGGCAAAGTGCGCCACGCCCGCTTGCGTACCGGTAACGCCCAGAAACAACTCCAAGGCGCCGTACAAGCTAACGAACAACCATGCCGGCATCGGAATTGGCGGAATGATCAATAAGATCATCCGCCGCGGGAAATACATCCCGAACGCCAGCAAAAGCCCGAAGACCCCCCCCGACGCACCGATCGTCGGATAGGTGGCCGCGCTTTGCCAGGTCACCAGTAGCTGAAGCAGGGCGGCCGACACAATACAAACTAGATAGTAGTTGAGATAGCGCTTACTGCCGAAGAACTGTTCGAGTTCACCGCCAAACATATACAAGGCGAACATATTGAACAGCAGATGCATCGGATCGCCATGCAAAAAGCTGTAGGACAGCACTTGCCAAGGCATGAAACCGCCGACTCCCCACCCGGCATGCAAGGGCCAGAGGCCGAAAAGGACGATCAATACTGGGTCAAATAGCCACTGCAGCACGAAAACGGCAATATTCGCGAGCAACAGGGCCCGAGTAATGGGGGGCAGATTGAAATTCATAGGGCTGAACTACCTTATTGTTGCACCGAGTTTGCCTGAAAGCCCCCGGGCGCGAAATATGCAAAAGGCAGGAATCAACGTGGGTACCAGGAGCGGCAGTGATGAAAGTTTTTGACCCTCAGAAGCACAGCTTTGAGCAAGAAGGCGGGACAAAAGTGCCCGCCAAGCAATTGCAAAAAGATCGGGAAGCCGCGGGAAAGCCGCTTGACGACGAACTCAAGGATACTTTTCCGGCCAGCGATCCGCCGTCGATCACGACGCCAAAAAAACGCAAGGGCACTTAGGGCCTGCGAGCCTGGAGCGCCTGCGCGACCTTAGAGCTTGGCTCGCGCCCCAGTTCCTTGCAGATGAACTGGCCGGCGTGGAACACGCCGTTTAAATCGACGCCGGTTTCGATTCCTAGTCCGTGCAGGAAATACAAGACATCCTCGGTGGCCACATTGCCGGCAGCACCGGGCGCGTAAGGACAACCTCCGAGACCCGCTACCGCGCTGTCGACAACCTCTATTCCCATTTCCAGAGCCGCCTGTAAGTTGACGAGCGCCTGACCGTATGTGTCGTGCAGGTGAATGGCGAGTTTCTTCGTGGGCAAGTCTGCGATCACCGCTTCAAGCATGCGTTTCACCAGCAAAGGCGTTCCCACGCCGATCGTGTCGCCTAGCGAGACTTCGTAACAACCCATCGCGTCGAGCTCACGTGCAACGGCACGTACGGTGTGTACATCGACCTCACCTTCATATGGACAGCCGACGACACAAGAAATGTAGCCGCGCACTTTGACGCCTCGCGCACGGGCGGCTTCCATTACAGGCTTGAAGCGGTCGAGGCTTTCTTTGATCGAACAATTGATATTGCGGCGGCTAAAGGTTTCGCTTGCAGCAGCAAAAACGGCGACTTCCTCAACTCCTGCCTCAACGGCCGCATCGAAGCCTTGCCGGTTCGGCACAAGGACCGAGTAGGACACGCCCGGTTTGGCGCGGATGCCTCGCATCACTTCCGCATGGTCGGCCATTTGCGGCACCCACTTGGGCGAAACGAAAGCCGTGGCTTCGATGTTGCGTAAGCCCGCATCGGCCAAGCGCTCGATCAAGTCGATCTTCGTTGCAGTGGAAACTTTTTGTTTTTCGTTCTGCAAGCCGTCGCGTGGGCCCACCTCGACGAGCCGCACAAATCGCGGCGGCGCGCTCATACGCCGCTGCGTTTATGTCTTTTGCGCAAATGCGCGCCGATCAAGGCGGCGGGGATCGCCAAGACCATATAGGCAATATCGAAAGAAAGCGGCGATTCGCTGTTTACTAGAACAATGAGCACAGCACTGGTGATCATTGAGGCCAGCCCTAAGTACAGGCCGTGCAAATATTCGCGATTGTTGGCTACGCGCGCGGCCACATAACCGCCGATGAGTGTGAATGCCAGGCCGCTGATAAAGAAGAACACGCGGAACGGGGTTGCGCTAAAAGTTTGGACAATCTCTTCTTCGCTGGCGCCTTGTATGGCCATGCTCACACCGAGGATGAAACTCGCAGCCAGAGAGAATAATTCAGTGCCAAGGACGTCCGCCGCAAGACCAGCGGCCACTGCCAGCCACGTTGGCCGCATCTTGCCGGACTCTCGGTCGGCTACTCTTGCTTTGGGCGGTTCGTAAGGAGTCGTCATGGCGATCGGCGAAGAATGCGATTTAGTCTATCAGGTCGGAAGATTGCGCGGCTTTCGCGGTGCTTGTGCAAACAGGCGATCGTACAAAACACGGGGCATGCAGCGTAGCAGCGCGGCAATGCAGCCCATCTGCCAAGGCACGACGGCATAGGCGCTGCCGCGGTCAATAACCCGGGCGATGCGGCGTGCGGCGGTTTCTGCGCTTAAGAGGAAAGGCATTCGATAGCGGTTTACGCGCGTCATGGGTGTGTCGACATAGCCTGGGCAGATCGTCACTGCTTTAAGGCCGCTTCCATAAATCTCCAGTCGGAGGCTCTCCATCCAGGTGATGACCGCAGATTTTGACGCAGCGTACGCGCTGCTTCCCGCCAATCCGCGCAGGCCCGCGACGCTGGCAATGCTTACGAGCGTGCCGCTACCGCGGCCACGCATCAAGGCAAGAAAGGGTTGGAAGCTGTTGGCCACACCGCAGACATTCGTGCGCAAGGTGCGCTCGAGGATTGAAAGGTCTTCGGGGAGGAACGTATCGACCCCCACAGAAACGCCGGCATTGGCGATGACAATGTCGGGCAGACCATGCACTGCGATATATTCGCGTGCTGTGATTTGCATCGCGGCGGCGTCTGCGACATCCGTGCGATAGAGGCTCAGGCGCTCGGATTGAAGGCTTAATCTTTCTGGATGCCGCGACACGGCGCCTACCACCGCGCCGCGCGACAAGTAAAGCTCAGTGAGCGCTGCCCCAAGACCGCTTGAACCGCCGGTGATAAACACCCGCAGCGCAGGCATCGCAGCGACCGCTTTACTTCTGCGGTGCCGTTTTTGCCGCGCGATTTTTGCGCGCTTGCTCGATCGCGATATCCACGGCCGCCATCATGTTTTGAGGAGTTTGCGCCTTGGCCATTTCCACGACATAACGCCCATCAACCACGATCGTGGGTACACCGCTGGACTGGGATTGGTCAAAGAGCTGTCCTGCTCTTTTCAGTTTGCTTTCTACCGCGAAGGAATTCTCCGCTGCATGAAAACGGGCGATATCGACACCTTGCCGGCTCAACCAGTCGTCAACTTGCTGGGTATTGGTTGGACGTAAGCGATCGATCTGTACGGCATCGAAAAAAGCTTTGTGCAATTTCTGTTGCAAACCAAGGGCATCAAGCGAATAGAAAATCCGAGCCGCGACTTTCCATACATCGTTCGCCGGGGCCGGAATCCTTTTGAACTCGACATCTGAGGGCAGCTTGGTCAACCATTCCTGCACATACGGCTCCAGCGCATAGCAATGCGGGCAGCCGTACCAGAAAAACTCCACCACCTCGATCTTGTTGCCCGAGCCGGTATTGAGCGGCTGGCGAAGTTCGGTATGAATGCTCTCCTGCGCGAACGCAAAGGTACTTGCGAAAAGCAATGCGGTTGCGGCAAGCAGACGTTTCAACATTCGGTTCTCCTCTTCAGCGCTCATGTGGTCGACCTCAGTACAACGGTTGCACCCTAATCGGGTTGACTGCCCGGCCGGTGCAAGTGTTTCTATTCTTTACGCGATTTCACCAGCGAGGCACTAATACCGTTTTGCGACAGCGTTTGGCGTACGTTGTTGATCTCCGCTAGGTCGGTATATGGGCCGAGACGCACGCGGTACAGCGTGCCTTTATCCTGTAGATGCGCGGGTTCTACGCTGGCCTCCAGGCCAAGCAAGGCCAACTTCGCCTTCATGGCGTCGGCGTCTGTCGGGCTTTGAAAGGCCCCCGCCTGGACTAGGTACGGTTCTTTTTGACTGTCGCTTTTATCCCTATCCTTACTTGCGGCTTTGGTTTGCTGCTGCAACTCCTTATCGCTCACCGGCACTTCCTGCCCAGGAAGAATACGGTAAAAATCGAAATGCTTTTCAGGCTCGACTTTTACCGGTTCCAGCGCTTTGGCCGGCATCTCCTTTTTACTGATCGGTTTTTCGCCCCCCTTGTCGAAGGGCGACGGCATCTTGCTGACGTAAAGAGCAATTCCCACAGCGATCACCAGGCCCAACGCGAGGCCGATAAAAATGCCGAGCAGCGTATTGCCACGGGATTTGCGTTTGGCGGATTTGGAATGCGGCTTGTAGTTCATGTTCCTGCCGGGGCTACATCGTTTCGGGAGCGCTCACGCCCAACAGGCTGAGGCCGTTGCACAGCACTTGTCTCACAGCGACGATCAGTGCGAGGCGCGCTAAGCGAATTTTCTCTTCGTCGACAAGCACGCGCTCGGCATTATAGTAACTATGAAACTCCCCGGCTAAGTCGCGCAAATAAAAAGCCACTTGATGCGGCGAGAGCTCTGCTGCCGCCAGAGCCAGAGTATCGGGGTATGCCGCGAGCTTTGCGAGCAAAACGAGCTCGCGCTCGCTAACAAGGCTCGACAGATCGGCGTTGATCAGACTATCGACATTGCCGCTGCCGCCTTGTTGCCGCCATTGTTCAATGACTCGGCAAATACGGGCGTGTGCGTATTGAACGTAGTAAACAGGGTTCTCTTCGCTTTGCGATTTGGCAAGATCGATATCGAAAACGAATTGCGTATCGGCCTTGCGTGAGACCAGGAAGAAGCGCACAGCATCGCGCCCTACCTCGTCGATTAGATCGCGTACGGTCACATAATTGCCCGCGCGCTTACTGATCTTGACTTCCTCGCCGGCTTTCATGACGGTCACCATCTTATGTAGCACGTAATCCGGGTACTCAGCTGGGATGCCTGCGTTCAAGGCCTGCAACCCGGCGCGCACCCGCACAATGGTGCTGTGGTGATCGGAACCTTGAACATTGATGGCTTTGGCAAAGCCACGCTCCCATTTGGTCAGGTGATAGGCCACGTCCGGCACGAAATAGGTGTAGCCCCCATCCGACTTTCGCATGACACGGTCTTTATCGTCGCCGTAATCGGTCGTTTTCAGCCAGAGGGCACCGTCGGCCTCATAGGTCTTGCCCGAGGAAAGCAGTCGCTGAACGGTGCGCTCCACGCGCCCATCGGCATACAAGGAAGACTCAAGATAGTAGTTGTCGAACTGCACGCCGAAGGCTTGCAGATCTAAATCCTGTTCTTTACGCAAGTAAGCGACCGCGAATTTTCGGATTGCATCCATATCAGCCACTGCCTGGCGTTGTCTTTCCGCTTCGCCTTGCGCTTCAAGATACGCATGGGCGATCTCACGGATATATTCGCCGTGATAGCCGTCATCGGGAAACTTGACGGCTTTACCGAGCAATTCTTCTGCGCGTGCCTGTACCGAAAGGGCAAGATTCTGTATTTGGACGCCGGCGTCGTTGTAGTAGAACTCACGCGTTACTTTGTAGCCTTGCGCCTCTAGTAAGGCGCAAATCGCATCTCCCAGCACGGCTTGGCGGCCATGACCCGTATGGAGCGGGCCGGTCGGATTTGCGGAAACGAATTCGACGAGTACGGCCTCGCCGTTCCCGCGCTCCGAACAGCCGAAACGGCGCCCTTCGGCGGCGATCCGGGAAACGATTTGTTGCTTTGCGGCGGCGGTGAGACGGATATTGAGAAATCCCGGTCCCGCGATTTCTATTTTTTCAACGAACGAAGATGCTGGAAGCGCCGCCAGGAACTGTTCGGCGAGTGCTCGCGGTTGGGCTTTGAGTGTGCGAGCGAGCTGCATGGCGATGTTGCAGGCGTAATCACCATGACCGGTTTGTTTGGGTCGTTCGAACGCGATGAGATCCGGCGATTGCCCGGGCGCAACTTGCGCCAAGGCAGTGGTGAAGACTTGAAGAAGATGGGCGCGAATATCCGCCGACATGATGCGCTGGAGCCTTGAACCTCATCGTCAGCGATGTGCATCTGCATGAGGCATACGAAAGGCGCGCATTGTACCCCGAGCCGCGCTGGCAAGAGGCGCGCGGCGCGGCCGCCACGCGCCATAACCGGTCGTTAGTGCGTCCCGGCTGGTTGGAGAGTCGAGGATTTGCCCGAGGATGAGGCGGTGGCTGCCGGCTTGCCAGGGGACGAAGCAATCGACGAGGCAGTAGACGAAGCAATACTCGCGATATCGCCCGCTAGCTCGCCGCCTTCCTCAATCACGAGCTTGCCGTAGCGGATCGTGCCCGAAACGCTTCCCGTTGCCCGAATAATGAGCTGCTTTCGCGCCGTCAGTTCACCGTGGAATTCCCCGCGGATATCCGCAACGTCGATCCCGACGTTGCCGTGAAAAGAACCGCGCTCTGCAATCTGGATGACGCGGCTGTCCATAGAGGCCTCGACGCGACCTTCTACGACAAGCGTGTCGCAATCAGTAATTTCAGCGCCGCGAAGCTTGATGTCCGGACCTACCGTCAGGCGGCTGCCTTTCGCCTCTTCAGCAGTCGGTACCGTTTTGTTTTCTGCAGCGGGCGTCGGACGGGCGGCGGCTTCCGCGGCGGGATTGGCGCTGGCGGCTGAAGATGAGGGTGAAGCAGGCGTTACCGTGGCGTTTGAGCCGGCGGTGTTCAGAGTGTCGCGGCGGTAGCGATCGTTGCTGGTGTTGGTGCCAAAAATATTTTGTTTGTTTAGCATGAGAGTTCTCCTGGGGTGAATCGAGGTCAAACGGCTACCGAAGCAGCATTCCTGGGACACGAACGTAAGCGGCAGGTTCAGCAAGGCCTATGCCGGTTCAGAAAAAACATTGTTTCGCCACTATGAGAATTCTTTTGATCAATTCATGCGGCTTTAAATTTCGTCTGGACGCGCAGACGTGGCTCGGGGTATTAACACTCAAGTCTTTCTAACGGTGGAGGAATGGCGTGTCGCATTCGAGCGACGAGGTAGAAGAAGATCGCGCTCTGCTTGAGACGCTTGGCGCCCAGGGGTGGGCCGTCCAGCATGAGTGGGCGCCTGCGCTGGCGGTCCGCGAACTTGCGCGGCAAGCGCGAGCCGAATATGCGGCCGGTTCATTCACTGCTGCGGGCGTGGGCCGGGGCAGTGGTCGGACCTTGGTGCCAACACTACGAGGAGACCGCATCCATTGGCTGGACGGGAGCTCGGGACATAGCGCGCAAGTTGATCTGCTGCGGCGTTTCGAAGGACTGAGGATCAGCGCTAACCGTGCACTCATGCTTGGTTTGTATGAAGTCGAAGCGCACTTCGCACTTTACCCTTCAGGCGCGTCTTACGGCCGGCACATTGATCGGTTTCGCGAGGACGATGCCAGGGTCTTGTCGGTGGTGTTGTATCTCAACGAAGCGTGGGCGCCCGATGAGGGCGGTCAGTTGCGCTTGGAGCTTAGTTCGAAGGAAACGGTTGATATCTTGCCTACGGGCGGGACCCTCGTATGTTTCCTTTCGGACCGATTTCAACATGAAGTCCTCCCGGCAACCCGTGACCGACTATCAGTCGCCGGTTGGTTTAAGCGCAGAGAGATTAAGCTCTAAACCCTAAAACTCGATGGGATCGACGTCCAGATGCCAGCGCACCGGCCCACTCTTCATCGTATAGAGCTGATCCATCCATCGGCGTAAGAAACGCTGTAGCGCGGGCCGGGATTGCGATTGCAGCAGCAGTTGCGCGCGCTCCCAACCGTTCAAGCGCGGCAAGCTCATCGCCACCGGATCGTAAAGTCGCACCACCTCGTCAGGCGCTGCCATTCGCTGCGCCTGGACCAAAAAGCTGAGCGCAGAAGCCAGATCGCGGCTTTCCGCGCGAAGCACAGCTTCGTATATAAAAGGGGGAAAGCCCGCCAACTCGCGTTCGGCCAGCAGCGTGTCGGCGAAACCTTTGTAGTCGTGGCGGGCGAGCGCGTCATAGAGCGGATGCGTTGGGTAACGGGTTTGGATCAACACTTCTCCGGGCAGATCGGCCCGCCCTGCTCGTCCTGCGACTTGATGCAACTGCGCGAACAAACGCTCGGGCGCGCGGTAATCCGGGGCCAACAGCGCAGCGTCGGTGTTAAGTACGCCGACCAACGTCAGGCGGGGGAAGTCGTGGCCTTTTGCGAGCATCTGGGTTCCGATGAGTAAATCAACTTCACCCGCGGAGATTCGGGCATGCATCGCTTCCCAACTTCCTTTGTTCCGGGTGCTGTCGCTATCGATACGGAGCGCACGCGCAGTCGGAAATTCCGACGCGATAATTTCTTCAAGGCGTTGAGTGCCCCGCCCGAAAGGGAGTAGATCCACATTGCCGCACTGTGGACAGTGGCGAGGAATCGGTGCCGCATGCCCGCAGTGATGGCAACGCAGACGACCCTCTTTCATATGCACGACAAGATGCGCTGTGCAGCGCGGACAACCGCCCACCCATGCGCAG
This sequence comes from Burkholderiales bacterium, assembly GCA_035273665.1. Lineage (GTDB taxonomy): Bacteria > Pseudomonadota > Gammaproteobacteria > Burkholderiales > SG8-39 > DATEEW01. Next base: position 68,968 of record DATEOW010000038.1, read on the forward strand.
GCGCCACAAGCCAATACCGGCGCGTAACCGCGACGGTTCAAAAAAATCAAACTTTGCTCGCCCCTAGACAGTCGCGCATCAATGGCTTCTGCCAGTGCGGGCGAGATGCCATTTTCAGCTTTGACATTGCGCACATCGACCATGCGTACGGCGGGTAAAGCGGCTCCGGCGCGCGCGCGTAGCGGCAGTTCGATCAGTGCATAACGACCCGTGCGGGTTTGCACGTAGGATTCAAGCGATGGCGTCGCAGAGCCGAGAACAATCGGTACGTTGGCCCGGCTCGCGCGAAAGACGGCGAGGTCGCGAGCGGAATACCGTACGCCCTCTTGTTGTTTGAACGAGGAATCGTGTTCTTCATCCACGATGACGAGACCAACGTCTGGCAAGGGCGCAAACACTGCGAGACGAGTGCCCAGGACGATGTCTGCTTGTCCAGATTGTGCGGCCAACCA
>DATEOW010000039.1:0-7174 GCA_035273665.1 Burkholderiales bacterium
GAGGTAATAGCAATCCGGAGCGTCGACATATTCTGTAATGAAGTAGGAAACATGCTTGAGTAAACCGCGTCTCGTCTCCAGCAATGCTACGGGTTGAGGCGTCGCGAATCCGCACAGTTGAAGAACATGGGCGTTGTGCCAAGACACCGCGGCTCTCGTGCGTTGGATTGAACGCTTGAGCGCATGCCAAGGACTTTTAATGTTGTAGCGTTTCACTAGAAGTTGTCGGCCATCCAATCGGATCGTCGCCACAGTACTGGTTCGACCGTCCTTGAGAATGCGCGCTTCTCGAAGCATCTCATGCGGGTTCTCAAGAAACGCTCGGAGCGCGGCAGAATCGTAACGGCGATCGATTACCCAAAAACGGTTTGCGTTTAAATCGGTTTCAAACGCGGTGCAGGATCTAAAAAGCTTCGCCAAGTGATCGCGAGATCGTCTTTCCCGCCGCCGTTGGACTGCGCGGTGCAGGCGGATCACATCTTCTTGTGAAAATTCATTGCCGAGTTGCGCGATATATTCTTTGTACGAATCTTCAATTAACGCATCGAATTTTGAATCCACCTGTGCAAACAACAAAGCAAGATTATCGAGTGCCTTGGAAAAGCGGACGGCGCTCCTATTGACGATTTTTATGGACGCACCATCCAAGGTATAAGTCCGGCCGCCGCCGATGAGGAAATTACGCAGATGCAAATCTTCCTGTACCAACCCGGACGCATGCAAACTGGCCACTGTGCGCACCAGTTCGTTCATGACCGTTTTTTGTTCTACCAAGCTGCTGGCAACCTGCCATCGATGCAATGCAGTTTCTGTATCGCGCAGGTATTCAAAAACGAGGGAGAGAATCGAGTTGCTATGGGCTTGTGCCAGCAAGCGCGCGGTGGCCACGCCTCGATCGGCCATGGCTTTCATTCCTGCCGCTTCTCGTGCGGCATGAACATGCGCCCGCTTCGGATCGATATAAATTTTCGCGACGATCTGCCGGCCATCCCATTCCCCTGCCACAACAATGCGTTTGCCGGGTAGATGGCGCAGGAGCGTCTGCGCATAAAGCGGCTTCCCTCCAACCTCAAGCGTGAAAGGCACAACGGGATTGCGAGGGTCAAGCGGCGGTGCGGCGGCTGTCATCTGTCTGTCGATCGATAAAACGAAGCTTGACCCGTAGGCCGCGTTTTGAACCGACGATGCAACCAATAGTATTGCGCGGGGGCTTCACGCACGCGTTCTTCGATGAATGCATTCATTGTGCGCGTATCCGCGTCCACATCGTTTGTCGGGTAGTCGCTCCAAGGCGGGTACAAACGCGTGACGTAACCTTGCTTGGTCTGATAGGTGACGCAGGGCACTACGATCGCATCTGCCATTTTTGCCAGCCGGGGCAAAGCGGTGAGCGTAGAGGCCGGTACGCCAAAAAAATTCGCAAAGACCGCATTGCGTCGCCCATAGTCTTGGTCCGGCAGGTAGTAGAGCGGTTTTCCTTCACGTACGGCAGCAAGGATCGGTCGTGGCCCAAGTTTGCGCGAAATGAGTTCCATGCCGCCGAAGCGGGTACGGCCACGGGAGATGAAAGCATCCATACGCTTATTGCGTTGAGGCCCATACACTGCGGCGATTGGCAGTTCCATGCTAAGTCGCAGCGCCCCCATGTCGAGACCGACGAAGTGCGGCGCAAGCAGAATGACTGGGTGACCTTGAAATTGCTCAAGGTGGTGCATGCCTTCCAGGCGCACCATTTTGCGGATGGCCTCTGCGGACGACCACCACAAAACCCCGCGTTCCACCAAGCTGCGGCCCGCAGCCTTGAAGTGCTCGTGCAAAAGCTTAGTGCGTTCGGTCTCGGGCAGATGCGCGAAACACAATCTCAAATTGATGCGTACGATGCGCCGGCGGTATGCGGAACTCCAGCAAAATAGCAAACCGAAGACTTCCCCGGCGCCACGAAGTAGCGGCCAGGGCAGCCGGCTCATACACCAGATTAGGAAAAGGCCGAATTGCAAGAATGGACCAGCGAGTGGATCAGGCCGGGATTATATGCGCCCCGGAGGGCGTCGGCCGTATGCAAACGAGCTTAACGCAGCGCGCGCCATTCCCGTTCAAGTTTCATGACGTAGCGTTGCACAAGGGCCGCCATTTGCGGAGAGAGCGTGAGAAAGCGCAATCCGAAACGCAGACGAAGCTTGTTGCCTTCTTCATTGCGGTCGATATGCCGGACTTCCACAGCCGCCACGACTTGCCCGACCTCCGGGAGATCGAATCGGCAGTTATCGAGAACGTCGCCTGTTTTCAGATGAGCCGCACTCGCATCGCTCTCAACGCCCAAACCCCCGCAGCTGATATCGGTAATCCGCAACAGAAGCGCCGGGCCGCCCGCATCTTTTCCCGGCAGAGCCAGACTAACCGGCCGTAGAACGGGTGTTGGCACGCGAAAATTTTCTCGGCGCTGTAAACGCAGCATGAATTCGGGCAGCGCGGCGCGAATGGCCGGTCCATCATCGAGTTCTAGCGGATGCACTGGGCCAAGGCTGAATTCGAGCGTAACGTTGTGCAAGGTGGTCACCGCCAGAACTTCGGGTGCCGCCATCATCTGTTCATTTGCGACCGGATCGGAGCCTAGATCCAAGATGATCGCTTTGCCGGTGGTGTCGACGCTTAGCACGCGGCTTACGATGAAACTGGTGTTATTAAAATAGAGCGTGACTGGGCTGCGTTCTTCTTCGAGCCCGACCAACAAGCCGACAATTTCCGCGCGCGCGAAAATACGGAAGCGTGCATATTCTTCCGAAGCGAGTTGACGGGCGATGGGGGGTGCTTCCAAGGCAGCCTCGGTCCAAATAGAGTTTTTTGCAGGCGATAGTTTAGCCGCTAGGGCCACTTCGGCATGTCAATAAGCGTGTAAGGCCCGGTATTAGGTCGCGTTTCCGCTGTCCGCTCAGCCAATGTCCGCTGGTTTGGGCGCAGGCAAATCGGCTTTTTCCGTGCGATAGAGCCAAGCCAGCAATTCCGCGACGACACGATAGAGCGCTGGGGGCACATTGCGGTCCAAGTCCACTTGCATCAGTAAGCCCACTAGCTCCCGCGACTGGTGCACGTAGACCCCCGCCTCGTTGGCGCGGCGAATGATTTCATCCGCCACGAGGCCACGGCCCTTGGCAGTGACGCGAGGCGCGAGATCGCTTTCGTCGTAGGTAAGCGCAACTGCCGTCTGCATCGGTTTAAATACGTCAGACATCTTCGCTCTTTTCCGCGCTGCTGATATCGAGTTGGCGCAGGGGGATTCCCGCAGCATCCAGCGCCCCGCGAAATTGGTCGCTGCCCTCGCGGAGCGCTTCGATGGCCTGCATTGAAGCGCGCAAACTGACGCGAGCGCCGTCTTCCGAAAACACGATAGAGGCCACGATCTGTCCCAACTCCGGCAGATCAATCCGCAAGGTGCTTTGCCACTGAGTCGGCGCCTTGTCCTCTTGGTCTTTGCCGTGTTGTTCGGGCGCCACCTCTAGTTCCGCCAATTGATTGGGCCATACTTCGCCCTGCCAAAGCACTCGCTGCAAGTCGAGCGTATGAAGTTGTTCGCGCACCACAGGTTGCAGCGCTTCCGGGAGCGCGAGCGCATTGCTTTTGACGGCTTCCTCCAGCGGCCTAGCCGGGACCGTCGATGCGGAACCGCTGTCCGAAACGGCATCCGCTTTTCCGGCGTTAGCACTCCCGGTGTGCAAGACCAAGCGATTGTGCGGCTCAGCATGCAAACTAGCGAGACTGCGTGATCCGCTTGCCCATTCTTGCAAGTGTGCCTCGTAAAACAAACCGCTCTGAGACAGCGAGGTGTTCAGTCGCTGAGCAACCTGTTCGGGGATGTCATGCGCCACGTCGAGCGCTAGAAGTGTGGGCAGCGGCGCGCCGCTTTGTTGGGCGCTATGGATCGCTTTGCCAAGTAGGCTGGCGCCGGCGCTTAGACGTGTAAATGCCGAAGCGTCCGGTGTCTCGGTATCGCTCGCATGCTGTTTGAACAAATTTTCCGCCGTAGCGGCGAGGCGCGTCTGTGTCGTAGCACGCGTTAGGTTCGTGCTATTGGCGCTTGGATGCGTCACGTCAGCATGGCTTTCCGTGTCTGCGCTCGCGGCCGCAGCGGGGACGGGCGTTTCCGTCAACGCTTTACCAGTCGTTTGTGGCGTGGGCGTTGTTTGAATCAGCGGTTCGAGCTTAATGTGGCGCAGGAGCGCAGTGAGTGCGTCCATCAGGCGTACTCGTCAATATGGGACTCGCCCGGCGGGGAAGGCGGCGGGCGCTTTTTGTCCGGGCGCTCGCGCGCATCCGGTTGTTGGTCTTGATCCTGTTCGCGCCGAACCACGGGGCGGACAGGATTCAGCGGGGTGACGGGCGGCGGTACACGTGGCAGTTCCATAAGGGTGCCGGCGTCTCGCGCCGTGAAGGTTATCGGTAAGCGTCGCTGACGCGGCGGTCTGCCGCAGTCGCGGTTAGAAAGCTTTCTAATTGCGCCAACCACGGTTGCGTGAGTTTGCGGATTTCGGCGTCATGCGCCAAGACCGTACGCAAAATGTCGAAACGGCGTTTATCGCCGGTCGGGCCAAGCGGGGCATCGGCGCGGGCGGCTTTGAGGCGAGCGATGCAGCGGGCGCATTCTTTTTCCGCTTCCACCAACGCATCCCAATCGGATTGACGCGCGGCAGCCAGCATCGCTTCGCTTGCGTCGGCAACGGATTCGTAATGGTTCAGCACTTCCACCTCTGTAGTCATTGTTATGCGGCCTCCATGGCCGGCATGGCATACCAGGCATCGCGCAGTTCGCCGATAAGCCGGCTCACTTCTTCCAGTGCTGCGATGTCGTTGCGCAAATTTGCCGTCAGCAAACGACCGATCATGTACTCGTACAAACCATCCAGTTGCATCGCGAGGTCACCGCCGCGTTCGCGGTCGAGGCTGCCACGCAGACCTTCTTCCAAAATCCGTATCGCCTTGGACAACGCTTCACCTTTGCGTGCCGTCTCCCGCGCTGCCATCGCATGCCGCGCCAAACCGAGATTCGATTGCACACCATCGAACAGCATACCGATCAGCTTATGCGGATCGGCGCTCGCGACACCCGTTTGAACCCCGACGCGGGCATAAGCATTGGCAGAACCGAAGGAACCGAACATAGCGGCAGACTCTGGGAATGACGATAACTGTTTCATCGGCATTTCAGTCGAAAAATTAAGCCGCGTTAATTGTCGTTATTCAGTTTCGGCAGGTTTTTCAACTGTTGTTCAAGGAAGGCCGAGGTCTTTGTCATCGAGGACATCATGATGTCCAAATTGGTGAATTGGGCGCGGTAACGTTTTTCGATGGACACCAGCCGGGTGTTAAAAGCCTGACGGCGCGTGTCGATGTCTTTGATTGAACGATTCAATCCGTCGGTCCGGCCGGCGATGACGCCGTCCGAATCCACCAGTTCGGAAATCGCATCCGCGATTTGAGATGCAAAGCCGCGCGCGAAGTTAAGGGTGCCCCGATTACCGGTGCCGCCGCCTGTGATCTTGACGGCTAAACCGTTGAGATTCAGGTTCTGGCCGCTTCCAGAAGCGCTCACGCCACCAATGGTCCCGACCACGTCGGTGCCCGTCGTGCTTGTTGCGACGCCAAAAAGATCCGCCGCGGCAGTGCCGCCCAGCGTGGTCACGCTGGAGGCCGAACCATAGCGGTTGGAGGTCATGGTCAGAACGCCCCCGCTTTGAGTGACGGTTACTGAAACATCATCCGCTGATAGCGTGCTTACGCCGTTGACTTTGGATTGGATCGCGGCAGCGAGACTTGCAGCAGTGTAAGTGCCGGCGTTCAGCGTAATGCTTGCGCTCTTGCCATCGACGGTAAAGCTCAGCGCGTCGTTCACGCCTGCTGTGATCGTGGTATTCGCGACGACCGACGCGACTGCGTTACCCCTGGTGGCGAGATGCGAAACGTTGAGCGCGTAATTGCCCGGCTTCACTGCCGAACTGGCCGATACAAAGGACACCTGGCTGTCGCTCGGTTTGGCGATGGCGGAAAATAAGGTCGCCACGTCCTTGGACGGATCGTTCAGTACGGCGTTGAGCTTTGCCGAATCGAGTTTAAGCGTGCCGTCCAATTGGAAGGAGACGCCGATTTGCGAGAGGTTGCTTAGACCGCCGCCTGCGGTGGAAAGTCCGGTCGTCAACAAACCGCGGATGCGCGATTGGATAGTCCGTACCGTGCTGTCGCCCTGGAGGATGGCGCCGACTTTGGTTTCGGCGTTATAAGCGGTTAATGCGTCAATCGTTTTGTCGAGCTCGTTATAAGCTTTCACAAAACTGTCTACCGCATTATTCGCCGAGGTTAGATCGCGCGTGATGTTGACCGTCGCGGTAGTGCCCAAAGCCGCCTTGTTGAGGTTGATCGTCACGCCGGCGATAGCGTCGGTGATGGCATTAGTCGGCTTGCTGATCGTCATGCCGTCGATGACGACGGTCGAGTTTTGCGCGAGAACCGTCTCAGTCATATTCACCGTGCCGCCGCTTGCGGCGTCGTATGCCAGCCGCGAAAGGCCGCTCGTGTCGGTGTTGTTTCCGTCGGTGTCGGCGACGCTGATCCGTAGCGCGTTCGCAGCGCCGCTATCCTTGCTGCCAATCACCAATCGATTGCCGGTGCCGTCGTTGACGATGGTCGCGGTCACACCGGCATTGGCCGTATTGATCGCATCACGCACGGCGGAAAGCGTATCGCTACCCGAGGCGATGGTAATGGTCTTGGTCGCTTTATCCGGGTTCAGCGTGAACGCACCGCCGCTGTAGGTGCCGAAGTCGATGCTGATGGTGCCGGTGCCGACCGAATCGGTCGTCGCCGCGAAAGTGGTTGATTTGAGTTTGTGCGCTTGGGCGAGGTACTGCACTTCCAGCGAATAGCTGCCGGGTACGGCTCCACTGCCCGAAACGACAGAGGCGAGGGAACTATCGCTGATGGAGCTTCTGAACCCGTTGAAACGGTCGCTTGTCGCCAGGCCGCTCATCGCGCTTTGCAAGGAGGACAACGCGCTCTTCAGGGAGCCGAAGGCCGAAAGCTTGGCTTGATAACTTGCCTCTTGGCGCGCCAGTTTCTGCAGCGGCTGCTGCTCAATTGCCATCAACTGCGAAACGATGGAATTGACATCCAGATTTGAACCGAGACC
>DATEOW010000040.1:0-14318 GCA_035273665.1 Burkholderiales bacterium
CCGCGCTTCAACGCGGACTATCTGCAGAATCCCCGCCCGCCTTATCCCTCGATTTCCCGGCGCATGCGCGAAGAAGGGACGGTGATGCTCCGCGTGTTCGTGTCGGCAAGCGGAGCGCCGGACAAAGTTGAGCTCAATAAATCCAGCGGTTTCACGCGTCTCGATCAATCGGCATTGGAGACCGTGCAGCAACGTTGGAAATTCACACCCGCCCGCCAGGGTGATACCCCTACCGGAGCATGGGTGCTCATTCCCATTTCTTTTTCGCTCGAAGGTTGATCAATGGACTCGCAAGCGCCCGCAATGGGCTTCACTCATTTCTTGTCGCAGACGGACATTGTCGGACAGATTCTTTTCGTTGTGCTTGTCCTCATGTCGATCGCGACTTGGTACCTCATCATCGCGAAGGCAGTACAAGCTTTATTGCGTAAGCAACGCAGCACAAAGTTTCTCGACACCTTCTGGAACATGCCATCGCTCAACGCGGTCGAGCGGCATTTAGAAGACAAGCATCCGGACGAACCGTTTTCGCACCTCGCGTATCACGGTCTCGTCGCAGTGCGCCATCATGCGCGGCATGGGGTCACGCGACTCGACGAGGCCGGCACAGCTTCGGAGTTCCTCACACGTTCGATGCGGCGAGTGATCGACGAAGAAACCGCGCGGCTGGAGTGGGGCCTGACAGTACTCGCATCCGTCGGCAGTACCGCGCCCTTCGTGGGCCTCTTCGGAACAGTTTGGGGCGTGTATCACGCGCTGGTCGCCATCGGGTTGTCCGGTCAGGGGACGCTGGATAAAGTCGCGGGGCCTGTCGGCGAGGCGTTGATCATGACCGGCGCAGGCCTCGCTGTGGCGATCCCCGCGGTCCTTGCCTACAACGCATTCGTGCGATCCAACCGCGTCGTGCTCGCGAAACTCGATGCATTCGCGCATGACCTCTTTGCCTTCCTCACAACCGGCGCGCATTACTCGGCCGACGTTGACAGCGTGGCGCCCAAGCGCACTCCGCAAGTTGTGAAAGGAGCCGCTTAATGGCTTTCGGCGGCTTCGACAGCGGCGCGGCGACTTCGCGCGTGCAGTCGGAAATCAACATGGTGCCGCTCATCGACGTGATGCTGGTGCTCCTGGTGATTTTCATCGTCACGGCACCGCTGCTTACTCATGCGGTCAAGGTGAATCTGCCACAAGCCTCAAGCGCTTTAAACGAAATTAAACCGGAACACGTGGCAGTCGCTATTGATGGCAATGGAGCGGTTTTCTGGAATGGCGAAGCGATACAGCGAAGTACGCTCCAGACGCGACTACTTGAATTGGGACGCACCGCGCCGGAAACGGAATTGCACTTGCGCGCCGATAAACACACGCAATACCAAACGCTCGCCGAAATCATGGCTGACGCTGCCAACGCAGGCATTAAAAAAATCGGTTTCGTATCGGAACCAAAAACGGCTCGCTAAGACGATGCCGGTTATAAATCAGGGAGAACAACATGCAATATCGCTACGGCCTTTCGGCCATCGCTTTGGCCGTCACGACCGCTTTCGCTGGACCGCTTTGGGCGCAGACAACCGCCTCACCGGTTCAACTTGAACGCATCACCGTAATCGGAGAAAAAACAGAACGTTCGCTCGCGGACACCGCGGCCAGCGTCAGCGTCACGGACGAACGTCAACTCAAGGAAGATCCTTCGCTCAATACAGTCAACAACGTCCTGGACGGCGTGCCGAACATCACCTCGACCGGCACGCAGAATCTCGCGCCTGCCGTGCGTGGCGTGGACGGCACCGGTCCCGCGCAAGGTGCGGATGCTTTTCTCGCGGGCACACGGCCCCGCCTGGGCATTCAACTCGATGGCCGATCGGCAAGCTACAACGAAGTGGTCTTCGGCGATTTGTCCACCTGGGACGTCAAGCAGATCGAGGTCTATCGCGGCGCACAGAGTTTGCTGCAGGGGCGCAACTCCATCGCCGGTACGGTGGTCGTCAAAACGAATGATCCCTCTTTCGAACGCGAAGTCGGCTTCCGCGTTGTGGCGGCGAGCCACAAGGAGCGGCAATACGGGGCTGTATTCAATCTACCCTTGGTTGCAGACGAACTGGCCTTTCGTCTCGCCATGGATCGGCAAGTAAGCGAAAGCTTCGTCGACGGCTTTGAAGCCTATCCTGGTGTCAACGACCCGGGTGAATACGAATCGCGCACCGTGCGCGCCAAATTTCTGCTGCAACCCAAAGCATTGCCTGGGTTCTCCACGCTGCTAACCCTGGTTCACACCGATCACATCAATCCTCAAACCGAAAGCGTCAACCGACCGTTCAGCGACGAACAAATATCCTTTCCGACCATGCCCGTTTTTGCGCCACGCGCCAATAGCGGAATCCTGGATATGACTTGGAAGCTGTCGTCGCTCGTTACGCTGGAAAACCGCATTGCCAAATCCGACTTTCGCATCAGCCGCTACGCGGAGCCCGGCGACGGCAACGCGAGGATCGACGGCAAAGATCTCACGATTGAGCCGCGCATTCGATTCACCGGCGAGGACACTCAAGGTTTTCTCGGTGTGTTCTATTTTGATACCAAACAGGATGAATTTATTGATCTGTTCGGTGGCGGCACATTTGACGACGAAACGCATACGAAGGCCGTCTACGCAGAATTGACCCACGCGTTGGCGTCCGACCTCAAATTGACTCTTGGCGCGCGATACGAAGAGGAAAGACGGCAACGTGACGGTTCGCTTTTTATATTCGCGATCGATCTTGACGAAACCTACCATGCCTTTATGCCCAAAGCGGTTCTATCGTGGGAGCCTGTTCCAGGCCTCACCATGGGCGCGGGAGCGTCGCGGGGATATAACGGCGGCGGAGCGGGATTCACGTTCGATCCTCCGTTCGAAAGCTATACCTTCGACCCAGAGTACGTGTGGACCTACGAGGCTTTCACCCGCGCAGAGCTGCTCGGCGGCAAACTTCGTTTGACGGGCAATCTGTTCTATAGCGACTACAAAGATATGCAGTTGCCCTTCGACCTGAATCCAGATCCGAACGTTTGGTCTTATGTCGTGCGCAACGCTGACCGTGCCAAAACATATGGATTGGAACTCGGCGCCCAGTGGCTCGTCGCATCCGGTCTGCGACTGAATGCCGAGATCGGCCTGCTCAAAACAGAAATCACTCAATATGACGACGCTTCTCTCGAAGGAAATGACCTCGCCCGCGCGCCCGCTCTGACCGCGAACTTCGGCGTTCACTACCGCCACGCAAGCGGCTTCGAAGTTGGCGGTAACGCACGCTATTCCGAAAGTTATTACTCGAGCGTCGAAAACCTCGGCCGGGGTAAGACCGATCCTTATTGGATCGTCAACACCCGGCTTGCCTATAACTTACGCGACTACCGCTTATTCGCTTTCGTCAACAACGTCCTGGACGAAGACACTCCGCTGCTGTTCGACGCCGACCCCGCAGGTTTACCTGCGGACGACACGGCAATTCTCCCTCGCCCCCGAACAGTGGGCGTCGGCATCGAGGCGTGGTTCTAGTCCAATTGTTCATACAGGTCTGATATGACTGCTAAGTCCCTTCGTGCGTGGGCCTGGATCCATAAATGGACCAGCCTAATTTGCACGCTCTTCATGCTCCTACTGTGCATAACCGGGCTGCCCTTGATCTTTCATCACGAGATTGGCCATCTGCTCGGCACAGAGGTTGAAGCGCCTGAGATGCCCGATAACACGCCCTTCGCGAGTTTGGATGCGGTAATGGCCGCAGCGCAGGGACAGCATCCAAAGTCATATCCGCTGTTTTTATTTCGTGACATCGACGAAACGAATATGTGGACCGTGAGTTTCGGCGCAACGCCGGATGCGGAACAGGCAAGCGGGTTTGTCACCGTCGACGCACGCAGCGCGCAAATCCTCAATCAGCCGAACTTCAACCAGGGATTTCTTTATGTGATGTTCAAGCTGCATGTCGACCTTTTCGCTGGACTACCGGGCACCTTGTTTCTTGGCTTCATGGGCTTGCTGCTCTTGACCGCAATTGTCTCCGGCGTCGTGCTCTATGCGCCTTTCATGCGCAAGGTCGACTTCGGCGCGGTGCGCCGAGACCGCTCGCCCCGGATCAAGTGGCTTGATTTGCACAATCTGCTTGGCATCGTCACCTTGTTGTGGCTGTTTGTCGTCGGCTTTACCGGCGTGATCAACACGCTCGCTGAACCGGTGATCGGCCTGTGGCGGACGGATCAAATGGCCGAAATGGTCGCTCCTTATAAAAACGAGCCGCCTCTGACGCAACTCGCTTCACTCGAATCGTCGATGCGCGCCGCACAAGCGCGCGAACCGGCCATGCGCGTTGCATTTGTTGCGTTCCCCGGCACCGATTTTTCCAGCCCGCATCACTACGCGGTCTTTATGCGTGGCACGCAACCACTGACGGCCCGACTGCTTAAACCGGTGTTGGTGGATGCAAAAACAGCGCAGGTAACCGACAGCCGCGATATGCCATGGTACGTGACTGCGCTGCTCGTTTCGCAGCCGCTGCATTTCGGCGATTACGGGGGTATGCCGCTGCAAGTTTTGTGGGCGGGGTTGGACATCATCAGTATCGTCGTTTTGTGGAGCGGGCTCGTGTTGTGGTGGCGGCGGCGCAAGCAGCCGCTTGAAGTCATGGTCCGGGAAGCGGACGCGGAGCTCGATTCGTTAGTCACCGCGAGACAAGCCTTATGAGCACGCGCCGCGAGCTTGGGGAAGTGTTTCGTTGGCCGATAGCAATCGGGGTGCTAAGCGCTGCGGGACTTCTCAGTGCGCTTGTCGGTGATGCATTGTGGGACGTTGCCTCGTGGTCGCTTCTCAGCGTGCCGCTGATCGTCGCGCTCATTAAGTCCGCTCGGAGAACACGTCACCAAGCGCGATAACAACAACCGCCTCTTTCCAGAAGAGAAAAACATTAATCGTTAAACGCCAGCAATCGCCAGCTCAAACCAAGAAGGAAAAAGATGCACAAAGAGCCAAAGCGCTGGCGCAAACGGCCGCTCGCGCTACTATCCGCAGCCCTGCTCGCCTCTGTAGCAGGCGCGCAAGAACCACAAAGCGCACAAGTCTTGCCGACAATCCACGTCACGGCCGAACAAGAGACGGCGACTAGTCCGGTGGACGGTTATGCGGCCAAACGTAGCGCTACCGCGACGAAAACCGACACGCCACTCAGCGAGACGCCGCAATCAGTGTCGATCGTCACTCGACAGCGCATTGAGGACCAAGGCGCCACATCGCTGCAAGATGCGCTCAACTACAGCGCGGGCGTTCGCTCGGATGCATACGGACTCGATTCGCGTACGGATAGCGTGCGCGTGCGAGGCGCATATCCCGCCGAATATACGGACGGTTTGCGCCGGCAATTGACGGGCTATTACACGAGCAATGCGCGAGTCGATCCCTACGCGCTTGAGCGAATTGAAGTGCTGCGCGGGCCGTCTTCCATGCTCTACGGTCAAGGAAGCACTGGCGGCATTATCAACATGGTCAGCAAACGGCCTCTTGCCGAAAGACAAGGGGAAATTGGTGTGCAGTACGGTAGCTTCGACCGCAAACAGGTACAGGCGGATTTCACCGGGCCTCTGACTGAAGACGGACAATGGCTGTATCGATTCGTATCCGTTGTGCGCGATGCCGATACGCAGGTGGATTATGTCGAAGACGATCGCAAACTCTTTGCGCCCTCGCTGACATGGCGGCCGAATGGTGTCACATCCCTGACCATACAGGCACTCTGGCAGGACGATCATTCCGGCTCCACTTCCCAATTCTTCCCGTGGAGCGGAACCTTGCTCCCCAACCCGAACGGTCGGATCGACTCGGATACCTTCATCGGCGACCCGGACGATCATTACGATTCCAGGCGCGCGGAAATTGGGTATTTGTTCGAGCACGCGCTCAACGACGATTGGACCGTGCGCCAAAACCTTCGGTATTCCTATAACAAAGTGGATTACGCCTCGCTTTATGCAAACAGCTTTGGCCCACCTGTCGGTGGGTTCCCGGGTCCAGATCAAGCGACGCTTGAGCGCTTCGCCTATTTCGAAAAACGCAAAACGCGCGTCTTCAATGTCGATCAGCATCTCGAAGGGAAGTTCGAATCGGGCAATGTCCGTCATCAATTCATCACCGGACTGGACTTTGTTACCCATCGCGAGAGCAGTAAAAGCGCATTTGCTCTTGCACCGCCCATCAATGTCTATGATCCGGTGCTAATCGACTTTCCGACGCCACCTCTCGTGGAGTCGCCGCATTCCAAATTCCGTCAAACGGGTATTTATCTCCAGGATCAGATGTATCTTGGTGACCATTGGATCGTCGTGGCGGGTCTACGGCGTGACTGGGCAAACAATCGCTCGGAAGGAGGGCAAGAGCAGGAAGATGCGGCCACCACGGGACGTTTGGGCGTTATGTACAAGTTGGGAGGCGGGCTAACGCCGTACGTCAGCTATAGCGAATCTTTCACCCCGGTAGCCGGTAATGCCAGCGCCGCGGGCGGTTTTTATAAACCAGTGGAAGGCAAACAGCTCGAGTACGGCGTTAAGTATGAACCGCCGGGACAACGCATGAGCTACAACGCTTCTGTGTACCGACTGAAAGAAGAAAACGTGTTGGTCAACGATCCGAATGATCCAAGCAACCCATTCCAAGTGCAAGCCGGAAAGACGATCAACGAGGGTTTGGAATTAGAAGCGATCGGTAAATTGCTGCCATGGCTAGACATCGCTGCTCACTATAACTACATCGACATTGATAAAGACCTCGAGGGCATTCCGAAACATCAGTTCGCAGTGTGGGGCAGCAGCCGCTTCGCCATCGGTGACATGCCGGGCTTCAAAGCCGGACTGGGTATGCGTTTCTTCAGCTCCTTCAGAGACCGGCAAGGCGGTACAGAAGGACCCGACGTTGACCGCGTCAGGCTCTTCGACGCGATGCTAGGCTATGAGCACGGGCATTGGAATTACACGCTTACGGTGCAGAACATCACGGACGAAATTTACTTCAGCACCTGCTTGAGCCGCGGCGACTGCTGGTTCGGCGCACGCCGAACGGCAGTTCTTACGGCCGCCTACGAGTTCTAAGTATTCGCACTTGGACTCAGGGCCAGTGGTAACCGCGATAGGGATAGGGATACGGGCCCCACGGGCCGTATCCCGGCCACCCCCAGAACATATATCGATCGCGAGTGTAGAGATATTCCTCGTATCGCTCCGCCTGAATGCGGGTGTGTTGCATGTAGTCCAATACCGGATCGGCGACGCCGCGCAACTTCAAGTCGGCGAGCTGGCTGCCGCTTAACCGATAAACGGCCCGCGCCTCGCGCATCCGCCTGATGATTTCCTCCGGCGGCACTTTGTCGGCCGACATTTGCACGATCTCGTCGATCGAAGGCGGTGGCGGCAGCGGTTTAGTTGCCGCACATCCCGCCGCAAGTATCACCGTTAGAAAAATCAAGATTAGGCGCATCGTTTTTTCCTACTTTGATGCTATTGGAGCGTAAATCATGCCTGTCGTTCAATGGCGTCGGTTTGCCGCGACATCAGGCGTCCAAATTGCTCACGTTTGCGCAACGCTCTTTGTTTAGCAGAGCACGAGCGCCCTATAATCTTTGGGTCAATGGGGCCTCCCTCTCGGCCCGGCTTAAGAGGAATTCTATGATGCATCGCTTCCGTCGCGCCGTTGCGCTCTTCATTCTTAGCGGTGTCACTGCTGCCCATGCAGCGACTGAACTGTCATTTTGGCACTCCATGGAAGGGGCACTCGGAGAAGCACTGGTCGAAACGACCGATCGCTTCAATGCTTCTCAAAACGAATACAAAGTCGTCCCCATTTACAAAGGCAGCTACGAAGAGACGCTCGGTAGCGGCTTGAGCGCCCAAAAAACAGGAAACGGCCCCGATATTTTGCAGGTCTATGAAATCGGCACGGCCAATATGATGAGCGCGCGCAATCTCATTCGACCCGTCCACCAAGTGCTCTCAGAGGCAGGAGTGCAATTGGAATCGAACAGCCTCGGTCCCGCGGTCTCGAGTTACTACTCCGATGCCCGCGGCAATCTCATGAGCTTGCCTTTCAACGTTTCCACACCGGTCATGTTTTACAACCGCAGCTTGTTTCAAAAGGCAGGCTTGGACCCCAATAAACCGCTAACGACTTGGTACGACGTACAGACGGCCTTATTGAAGCTGCAGGAAAACGGATCGCGTTGCGGGTTGACGACGACCTGGCCCGCATGGGTCCTGATTGAAAACACCTTGGCATGGCATAGCGAAGAGTTCGCCACACGCAACAACGGTTTCGACGGACTGGACGCACAACTCAGTTTCAATACGCGGTTGGCGATCCGCCACATCTCTTTGCTGACATCGTGGCTCAAGAGCGGCATCTTCACTTATGCCGGACGGCGAGACGAAGGCGAAGCGCTATTCCTGAAGGGCGATTGCGGCCTCTTGATGACTTCTTCCGCCTCCTACGCCAATCTCAAGCAAAACGCGTCGTTTGATTTCGGCATGATGATGCTGCCCTACTATGACGACATCAATAAGGCACCGTACAACACCTCGATCGGGGGCGCGAGCCTGTGGGCCATGGCAGGGAAGAAACCTGCGGAATACCGCGGTATCGCAAAGTTCTTCGCTTTCCTTGCCGAGCCGGAAAATCAGGCGCGTTGGCATCAGCGCACCGGTTATTTGCCTTTGTCGCGCGTCGCATTTGAGATCACGAAAAAAAGCGGTTACTACGATGCTTTCCCTGGTATCGATAGCTCGATTCGACAGTTGACCAACGCCGGCAAACCAACCGCGCACTCACGCGGGGTACGACTAGGCAATCAAGCCATGGTCCGGGACATTCTCGATGAAGAACTCGAAAAGGTCTGGGCATTCACCAAACCGCCAAAGCAAGGTCTAGACGATGCCGTTAAACGCGGGAACGAAGCGCTTCGCCGCTTTGAGCGCATGAACAAGTAGAATCGGCCGTCGCGGCACTGCCGCCAAGGAGCCGATCGTCGTCAAATTTCTTGCTTCGCTTTCTCCGCGACGCTTTGCCTTCATTCTGAATCTTTGGCCGCCATTTTTGGTGGCGAAGATTCGTGTGCGTCACATCTCCCCGGATTGGCGGGTGATTGATGTCGATATGCGCCTGGGTCTGCTCAACCGCAACTATATGGGCTCACATTTCGGCGGCTCCCTATTTAGCATGACCGATCCTTTTTTCTGGTTGGTCGTTCAACGCGCATTGGGATCTGACTATGTCGTCTCGCACAAGGGCGGCCGCATCGATTTTCTCAAACCCGGATATGGGACGGTCCGCGCACGTTTCGAAGTAGCCGATGCGCTACTGGAAGAGATACGCGGGGTCACCGCGAATGGCGATCGGCATGTGCCTGAACTTAGCACCGAAATCCTGGATGAAAAAAACGAAGTCGTTGCCCGCGCGACGCAAATTTTGCATATCAAGCGACGACAAGGGTGAGCATCTCTAAGCGAACCAAGCGAGGGAAAGCGTTCCTTTAGAGTTCAGTTACCGTTCGGTTGTTTGGCTTTGCGGATGGCGACATCAGCGAGTAAGGCGCTTAGCCGCTGCAGATCCGGGGGTTTGGGTAGATGCTGGTCAAAGCCCGCCCGAACCGCCTGCTCCTGATCGTGCTCACTCGCATAGCCGGTGACCGCAACCAAATGTGCATCCTTTAATGCCTCTTCGGCACGGAAGCGACGTGCAAGCTCATAGCCGTCCATCGTCGGCAACCCGATATCACACAGCACGATGTCAGGGCGAAAACTCCGCGCCAGTGCTAAACCTTCTTTCGCGGAATGCTCGACACGGACGTCATGGCCATCCATTCGGATAGCCGCGGCAAGCGAGCGGGCAACGTCGATGTTGTCTTCGATGATAAGAATGCGGCACGGCGTGGTATCAGTACGCGCTGCGACCGCTTCGTGCGTCGGCGCGGGTTCCGGCTTGGCATCCGGAGATAGCAAGGGAAGGCGAACCTTGAAAGACGCCCCCTTCCCTACCCCTTCGCTGTGCGCCGTGACCTCGCCACCATGCAATTCGACCAGGGATTTGACAAGCGCCAAACCCAGACCTAGGCCGCTGTTCTTGCGGGTGAGGCTCGGGTCGCCTTGGCTGAAGGGTTGAAACAGCCGCGCGAACGCGACGCTGTCAATGCCCATTCCTTCATCGGCGACTTCCAATTCCGCTATGCCCGCATCGCGATCTGCGCGTATCCGCACGTACACATGCTTACCGCCATCGGAGAATTTCACTGCGTTATCGATTAGATTGCTGACGATCTGACATAGCCTGACGCGATCTCCCTCCACCGTCACCGGCGTCTCGCCTAGCTCCAAGTGGATTTCAATGCCGACGCGCTCAAATCCGGCACGCTGATCCTCCACACAATGGCGCACCACCTCTACAAAATCGACCTTCGCCGGTTTCAGTTTTATTTTTCCTCGCGTGATGCGGGTGACATCGAGCAAATCGTCGATGAGCCTTCCGAGCTGCTTGGTCTGCCTGTCGATAATCGCGTGAGCGCCGGCGACGCGTTGCTCATCTATTCCCGGACGCGATAGCACGAACAGACTGTTCGATATACCCGCCATTGGATTGCGCAGTTCATGCGCGAGCAGCCCCAGAAATTCCGTCTTGCGCTGATCCGCCTCTGTGAGCAACTTCGCTTGCGCATGCAGATGCTCCGCCTGTTCGGCCAACTGTTCATTCTGCGCCCGGATCTCCTCACTTTGCGCTTGCAACTCCTCATTTTGCGCCTGGACTTCCTCGCTCTGTGCCTGGATTTCTTCGTTCTGTGCCTGGAGCTCTTCGTTCTGTTCTTGTATGCGTTGACCCTTCCGCTCGACGTCTTGCATCAGACGTAGCATCTGTTCATGCGTTTTGACGTTGTTCAAGCCGATGCCCAATTGCTCGGCGGCGGTCTGCAGGAAATCGGTCGCAAGACTGTCAAGGCGACGCAGACTGGCGACGACTAGCACGCCCAGAGTTTGGCCGCCGAATAGAATCGGTACTGCGACGACGTCTCGCGCCGGCGCTTGGTCATAACCGAGCTTGATGCTGAAAAGGCTATCGTCAGGGATGTCCTGGACATGCACTATTTTTTGATCAAGTGCCGCTTGTCCGGGCATGCCGTCTCCCAACGCAAGCGCGGCGTTCGTTTCTGTCATCCCATAACAAACAATGGGGGCAAGTTGCGCCTTATCGTTGAGGCAATACAAAACGCCGATCTCGGCGCCCGCATGCGTGACGATCGCGCGCAGCGCAGTAGCGCCGATCTCCTTTTTATCCAGGCTCGACGCCGTTGCGCCGGCAACTTGATGATCTGCAGCGAGGCGTTGCTCGCGTCTTTCCAGTGCAACCGCCGCCGCGCCGAACGCGTGCGCAATATGCTGCATTTCGTTATTGGTCTCGCGCTTCTGCGAAGGCGGCACCGCCCAGGCGAGAGCGGGTTTCCAATCTCCCACTTCCAACGCCCGCGCGATACTGACCAATTCCCTCGCCGGTTTGCGGATGGAGTCGATGATGCGCCAGGCGAGCAGGAGAAACAACGCCGTGGCGAGGATCGCGGTTACAACGAGACCTCGGGCCACCCGCTGTTGCGCCTCTTCCATCAGCAGCAGACTACGCGTCGTGTTAGCGCTTTGTAGATCGATGAAACCTTGCAGAGACGCAAGCAAGTTCTCCCGTAACGCCGCCACGCTGGTGTCGGCGTCGAGCTCCAACTTCTCCGCCCTACGTGCCGCGACCGTTTCTTCCGCTGCCGACAGATACTGCTGGAGAAGCGGGGCGAGTTGTTCCACCTGCTGCGCGTCGTCAGCGCTCATCCTGAGGTTACGCAGACGGGTGAAGTTTTCGCGCACGTCTTGAACCGCCTGATGAAAACGCGCCGACTCGCTGACGGTGGACTTCAAAAAATAAGCACGCATCCTGATCGCCACGCGAAGAACGCCCGTTTCGAGATCGTTCGCAGCATAAGAAAGTGGCCGGCTTTCTTCGGTGAAAGTCTTTTGTGCTCGAGCACTGTCCGCTTGCCAGACAAACACGCAGGCGAGCAATGCGCCCAGCGCAAGCAACAGCACGCCGAAACCCGCGCTCATGCGTTGTGCAATGCTCATGCGCGCCCTCATTGCGATGCCTCGGCGTTGGGTTGCAAGTGGAAGATCTGTGTGCGATGGGCCATCGGTTTCAGTCGAGCCACCATGTCCGGCAACGGCCACTCCGCTTCACCGATGTACAAATAGCCTTGCGGCGCAATGGCACCGATTAGTGTTTCAAACACCATGCGCTGAGCATCTTGTCGAAGGTAGATGAGCACGTTCCTGCAACTGACAAGGTCGAAAGGCGTACTGGCCGGAGGCGGCACGGTGCCCGTCAAATCGTGAAAAGAAAAGTGCACACGTCGCCGCAATGCCTGGCGCACTTCGAATTGATCGCCCTGCTCGCTCAAATAGGTCTCGCGGAGAATGGGCGGCAATTCGTCCAGCGCTTCACGGCGATAAATACCTTCCCGAGCAATAGCGAGAGAAGGCGGATCGATGTCCGTTGCCCGGACTTCGCCCTCGACGCCGGCCTGATCGAGCAGCATCGCTAGCGTATACGCTTCTTCGCCGCATCCGCAGCCCGCGCTCCATAAGGTCAGCGGTTTCCCGGACCGCGCGCGAATCAGTGCAGGCAAGACCGCTTGTGCAAGGTAGTCGAAGCTGCGGGCGTTCCGATAAAAACGGCTTACTTTAATGGTCAGCCGCTCAAGCAACCGCGGCGCCTCCAGCGGATCGGCCTTCAGCAGCGCAAGATAAGTATCAAAGGAAGCGGCGCCCACTGAAATCATGCGGTTGCCAATCCGACGTTGGACCGTCGTGCGACGGTAGACTGAAAAATCCACACCGGTACGGTCGCGTACGAGCGCGATGATGTCGTCCACTACAGGAAGATGTTCTTCGGGATCGCTGGGGTCCCGCTGTCCGGTAGCGCTCTGGAGAACGTCCACCGCAGTGCAGCCTTCTTCCTCCACCTCGGAACCAAGCATTCTGGTTGTTCCTCTGTCGCGGCACCTTTGATATTGGACGGACAGCGTCGGCACCTCAGGCGGATTCTAAGGGCTGGCGACCCAATGGGCAATATTGCGGACTTCTGATCGCTCGGGAATCAGCGCAACCACACTTCCGCAAAAGGCTGATGCGAACCCTGGGCTGCCCTGATAATCTAAAGCTAATGTCATCGGCGCCGCGCTCTTCCGAGCCATCTGCCGAGACACGATCGCAATAGAGGAATCGACATGCCCGCTCGCAAATCCCGCGACATCGAACGTCACTACAGCCGCAAGCAATTCGTCGCAAAACTCCGCCGTCTCGCCGACGCATTGGAGAAGGAGAGCGCCTTCAGCATCCAGGTCGCCGGCGAGCGCCTGCACATTCCTCGCGAGGCGGTTTTCAATATCGAGCATGAACGGGTGGCGAAAGTCCACGAATTGGAATTTCAAATGCGCTGGGAAGATTGAAGCCTTGAAAGATATCGTCGCAAGTTTCGAAGTCATTGGCGTGCGGCCGAATGGCGAACAGATGCAGATCACCGCACATATCGGCAGACCCTGTCCCTATGGCGAAGAAGGTCCGGCTGGCTGGGGCTGTCCTGTGCAGCTGCTACCCTTTTATGCAGAGTTACCGGATATTCGCGGAGTCGATTCCTTCCACGCGGTTTGGCTTGCCTGCTCATTTATTCTCAAGTTGCTCAAGCATTTCAAGGAAGACGGCGGACAGCTATTGAATGAAGACGGCTCCGAGTTTCCGCTTGAACAATACGCGGCGGGATTGGACGCCCAATAAAAAACCCGGCATGGCCGGGTTTTTCGCAGCACCCCATAGTCAAAACGTCAGAACGGTAGTTGCATATCCGGCTTGACCGCTTTGAGCACTTTGCTGAAATCGGACTGGATGCGCTTCAACCCCGCTTCATCCTTGGCTTCAAACCGAAGAACGATCACAGGCGTGGTGTTCGACGCGCGGGCAAGGCCAAAGCCATCGGGATATTCCACGCGCAAACCGTCCAAAGTAATCACCTCGGTATCGGCCGGAAACTTTGCCTCTGCTTGGAGTTGTGCGATGAGGCGATGCGGCTCGCCCTCATTGAGTTTGATATTGAGTTCCGGGGTGGTGACGGAATCAGGTAAGGCTTGGAGCGCGGCACTGGGGTCTTTCTCGCGCGAGAGAATCTCCAACATACGCGCGCCCGCATACAAACCATCGTCGAAGCCAAACCAACGCTCCACAAAAAACAC
>DATEOW010000041.1:0-2569 GCA_035273665.1 Burkholderiales bacterium
ACCGACAATACAAAGTGATAACGGTCATGCGGTATTGTCTGGCTGAGGTGTGGTCGAACAGTGAGCCATACGTCGGGCGACGCTTTTTGGAACACGGTATCGCCGTCTTGCTTCCAGCGTCCCATTACCGGAAATTCCGCGGCATCAGGTGCTGGCCGAACCGTGATGGATTCGTGCAAGACTCTTCCCTGAAGGGCCAGCATTCGCTCACGGGATTTGGATTTCACCGCTTCACGCACCGCCATCGCGGGCATTTGCTCGCCGATGGCGCGCGCCAACTCCCGGGCGGCGATATAGGCAAACAGCGACTCGTCCCAATGCTGTTCGCCCGTCATTGCATACAACTTGTCCGCCACCACAGCGGCTTCGTTTACTTCCACAGGCACCGGACTGTTCAACAGAGACTGCAACAGCGGGGTGTCTTCACGCTGAGGCTGATGCAAATGTGCCTCGTGCAGACGATCCAGCACGACGCTGATTGCGATATTCAGCAAGCCTAAAACCGCAAGGAGAATAAAGTAGCGCTTGAGCATCGCGAGCGACCGGTAAGGGACGCCGGAGTATTACATTAGCGTCCCACGCCGATGAGGAATACGGTCACACCACGCTTAATACCGAGTAAGAATGATCGTTTCCTAAGCTCCTCAAAAACGGTCTATAGATCTCGGCTGCCTGGTGGCAGACTCCTTCGCCCGACCGGCGGAAATGACATGCGGCAACTTCGATTGTTAGATTTGCAGGAGTCATTTCTCATCGGTTGAAACTATGCGATAGTAAGCCGCTGCAATGCCATAACGAATAACGTTTCGCGGGGAGTCACAATGAAGCACTTGTTAAGTGGATTGATCGGAGTGTGTTTGCTTGCCGGGCCGGCCTATGCCAAGGATTACACCTGGGAGATTACGACGCGCATGGAAATGGCGGGAATGCCCCCGGGCATGGGCTCGCAGAAACACACATCGTGTATCGGGGAAGGCAAGGAGGCTGAGCCCGAGAGCAAGTCCGAGTGCAAAATCCTCGATCGCAGTATGTCCGGAAAAATCACCCGCATGACTATGAAGTGCAAAGAGGGGACGATGAAAGTCGAGCATGAACAGCTCACCCCCGAGCACTGGCGCTCCAAAATGCAAATGACCACCGACGGCGAAGAAATGACCGTGCGCTCCGAGGGACGGCGTCTCGGAACCTGCGATCTGGCCAAAGACGGCCGCATGTCGAAAGAGACGCAAGCGCAGCTCGGGGCATCCGCTCAGCAAGCGAAAGCGCACGCAGATCAGCTCGGCAAAGACTGTCAACGCGCGGTGGATCAGTGGCCCGGCGCAACGAATACCTTCACCACCTACGACCACATGGTCAAGGCACGTCAGGATGTTCTCGCCAATGCGGGCAAAGGGCCCGATGGGCAACGCATGGCCGACGCGTCCAGTCCGGAGGTTCCTGGCTGTGCCAAAGCCAAGCCGCTGTATTGCAGCAAGACGAAGGCAGCCTACGGCGAGATGAGCAGTCGCAAAGGCTATGCAGACGTAATGCGGCGTGCAAAACCGGCCAGCGGTGTGGATGCCGCACTAGCCTATTGCGGCGCAGGCAATTCTGCAGCGTTGCGTTCAGGCCACTGCAAGGCGGCCGTCTCGGATGCCGACTATGGTTTTGTTGCAGCGTATTGTCCGGAGGAGCGCAAGATCTTGGCACGGCAACATTGTGCGGGTCGCGCCTATACCGCCATCGAAGCCAAGTACCGCGCACTGTGCGGCGGCGGTAGTTATGAGTCTGCCGGATCGACGAGCGCCTCGCGGCAGTCCGAACCGACGGCTGCGGCAGACGGAGAGCCGGACCCGGTGCAGGACGGCGTAAAGCAAGGGGTAAAAGCGATCAAGGGGCTATTTGATTTTTGAGGCCCACATGTTGAAACGGACGGCGGCCGCTCTGGCCGCCGTATTTATTTCCGCGTTCATTCCTACGGCCGAGCTATCGGCGCAAACGGTGCAGCCGCCGTTGGCGCAGTCGCAAACCGAGCGCGATCGTTTCGCCCGCGCGTTCGTGATCGAGATCGATGGCGTTCGCCGCAGCGCGCATGCGGCTGATCTCAAACTTCCGCCGGCGAGTTTGACCAAGATGATGAGCGGCTTGCTGGTGATCGAGCATGGCAAGGCCGATGCGGTGGTCACGATCAGCGCGCGCGCCGCGGCCGCCACGGGTTCACGACTCGGCTTGCGTGCAGGGGAGCGCATGCAGGCGGCCGATCTTTTGTCGGCCATGTTGATCGCATCTTCCAACGACGCCTGCCGCGCGCTGGCGGAATGGGTTTCAGGTAGCGAAGCGGCCTTCGTTACACAAATGAATCGTCGCGCCGCAGCGCTCGGCCTCACACATACGCATTTCTTCAATGCCTGCGGCCATGACGCCCCTACACACTTGTCCACCGCATCGGACCTCGCGCGACTCGCACGCACGGCGATGGCGCAACCGGAGTACGCACGCCGCGCCGCTCTTGCCACCTTGACGGTCGCGACCGCTGAAGGACGCCGATTCAATCTCAGTAACCACAATCAATTGATCGGGCGTTTTCCCG
>DATEOW010000042.1:0-4251 GCA_035273665.1 Burkholderiales bacterium
GCACCACCGCCGTCTACACCAGTGCTTCCGCCTCGATTCCGAACGGGGCTTACGGCAGTTCATATATCAATGGAGCAGCACTGGTGAAAGGGCCTGTCGGTAAGGAAGGCTTGGTTAGCCTTCTTATCGAATCCTCGAAGATCAAGATCGAGAAGAAGCTGCGCTTCAAATACGCGAACGACGACTGGAACCTTGTCCAATTCAACTTCGCGCAAAATTTAACCGGACATAAGAACTTGAAGCTGAGCTTCAGGTTTTATCCGCGCGTGAAGGGCTACCAGCGCTTGGATAGGGTGTTTCTAGACGTGCAATCGGCGGCCGAAGTGGATCTGCCTTCCGGCGTTCCCGCCACGACCACCGGCAGCCGCAACCTCTGCTTCGCATCGGGCGAACTGGCGGCGTACGACGAGAACATGGCGCGGGCATCCGTCGTAGGCTGTTCGTCCGGTGTCATCGTGCCTCAGCCGATCGTCGAGTCGTATAAGGTCTACATGCCGGACAACCAGACGGTGAATTGCCGCACGAATCGTGCAAACGAATTCCACACACGCTATCTCAACAAGTTTCTCGAAACGTTGGCGGAACTCGCCGATGGAAGCGCGCGTGATCCCGCCAAGCCGGCAGCAGAGTGCGCCGCGAATATGATCGCCTATTGGGCGGATCAGAACGCGATGGCGAACGTTAGTCCACATGGTTATACCCAGCAGGCCAGATTTGACCGTATGTGGATTTACGGCGGCATCGCCGCGACCTACCTGAAAAATCCGCACATTCGCGCCCGGGCAACCGAGTTAAATCACGACGAGGCGATTCGTGCTTGGCTGCAAAACATCGGTGAGCAGTTGTCCGCAGAGATCGACGTCGACCGTTCCGACGGCGGGCAAAACAATATTCAATTCTGGCGCGCCTTCTCCATTTTACCGACCGCGCTGCTCAATCAGGACGCAGCGCTATTAAGCAACAGCCGACAGGTATTCGCCGAAGCGATGGATGACATCATTGACGACGCGGGCTTGGTCGAAGGCGACAAGGGATTTCTCCTGAGCGAACTCAAACGCCTGACCCGCGCGGCGGGCTATCACGGTTACGCCGACAAGCCCTTGCTGGCCATGGCGCTGTATTCACAGGCTTACGGTTGCGATTTCGTAGGTAGCAGTAGCTTCAACAAGCAGCAACTCACTCGGCTCACGCGCAAAGTGATGCAGGGTTATTACGAACCGGAGATTTTCAGCGAAGCAATTGAACGGTATCTCGACAAGTCGGGCGTCGATGTTCTGCAAAGCGATTATCGGGAACTCATGTACCTGACGCATACACTCGATCCCGCAATTTCCGCCAACGTCGCCGATTTTATTCTCGCGCGAACCGGCAACACTTTATCGCGGACGTATGGCTCGAGCGAAAGGGACGATCGGCTCGGCGGCTCATACCTACGGCTCAAAGAAAGCTTGGCGCTGTTGCGTCCATTGGATCCAGGAGCGCTGGCCACGCATTGCCCTTATTGATGCTGCGACAACATCACTCGAAAGTCGCACAGCATTGAACTTCAGGGTTACGACGGGATAGACAATGCCTGCCACAGACTATCGAGTTCGGAACTGAGTCGTTCATGCACGCATCCGTGCAGGATTAACAATTCACGCTCGGGAAGATTCTCGAAGAAGATTCCGTAGAAGGAAACCTGTGGATGTTGCGGGTCGCTTTGTCCGTAGAGCGACATCACCTTTGCGTTGAGTGACAGCGGGTATTCCCGGTCCATCACTCGCAGTGTAAATTGCATCGGTATCGTATCGCCTTTCGCGATAACCGCATCACTGGGTAATGCGACCCTTGCACCCTGCGAGGACAAGTCGGCGATAAAGCACTTTGATTCCTTCTCGCCGATCTTCACTGTCGTCAGTAGCGCAATCATCGCGCGCGGCGATTTTCGTACCGCTTTTTTATCGACAAGTTTTGGCAGATCGATATGCAAATGCGGAAAAGGTTCAAAGCTCACCTTCAGGATCGATGCACTGAATCGGAAAACGGACGTCGCATGAAAAGTCCGGAAGGTCCACATATCGTTTTCCAGCACGGGTACCAAGCTTTTATCTGAGCGCATGGGCTGCGTCAGGATCAAGCTCTTGCGCTGATTCATGCCGATGACCCAAGTCGTGTAACCCTCATCGGTATCCGTGCGCGACATTTTCAAACCGGCGATCGAACGCCGATTTTGCTTCACGTACTCTCGACTGAGCCGCGTGATGGGACAGGCTTTCTCCTCGTCTTCCTTGAGCGTCGCGGCGGCCTGCGCATCGAAGGTGGCACCTCGACTGATGCTCACGCCTGTCTCCCGCAGGCTCTCGCACAAGCGCTCGCTCGCGACGAGCTGACCCTGTGCAAGCAGTAGCTTTCCATCCGCGCCAAAAATCGAAAACGGCAGCGGCTTGCCGGCTTGCACGGCTTCCTTGTCGGTGAATGGCAGGCGGGCGCCCATGCTCCCTCTCTAGATAAGACGAAATATGCCCCCGCGCATGAACGCGCGTATCGGTCTTATCGGCCTCGGTTTGCCGAGTGTTTAGAAAATACGTCGCCAGCTTGTGCGGTATTGCCGACTCCTCAAGTCGGCGGAATGTTTTACACATTCAGTCCATGGCTAACCGATCCCCCTATGTAAGTTCCTTGTGGCTCGAATATTGCGTCAGGCGTTTTCGTAGCGTTCCGCGATTCAAAAAGTAAAAAACCGATTCAAACAATGGGGAAGGAAATTCGATGAAGCGCAAATTGATCGCTGCGGCCGTGTCCGCGATGGCCCTCTGTGCGCCCGCGCAAGCGGGATTGCTATACACGTTCAACTACGATGCATCCGCCAACCATGCCGCTGCCTCCATCACCTTTTCGAGTGTCGACTTTGCGCAAAACGTCGGTGACGTTCTGACTTATGTCAGCGGCAATATCAACGGCTGCGCGCCTGGCTCGCTGACGATAGATTTGAACGCCTTTGCCACACCTATTTTTGCGAACGGGTCCTGCGGTGACGGATTGGGACCGGACGTCGATGGGCTTTTCTTCAGACCGGATGTTATGCCGCCGTTGACGCTTGGCATCTTTGACTCCGCTGCCACCGCGGGTCGGCAATTCGAAATCAGCTCCGGCAACTTTTATCAGTATGTGGGCGGCTCTCTCATTATCGCCGCCGATGGAACGGTTCCGGAGCCTGGAACACTTGCACTGATTGGTCTCTCATTGATGGCGGTATTTCTCACGCGCCGTAGCAAGTAACCTTTCACGCGAATAGAAAACGGCGCCCTCGGGCGCCGTTTTTCGCTTTGATCGATCTCTTGGCAACTCTCGCGCAGCTGCGCGCTCGGCGTGTCATCGCTATTCCAAATTAGCCCGATCGGTGAAGAAAGCGATGTGCAATACCCGAGTTATGGCCACATTCAAACTTGCGCGGCAGATTGAGCGATCCAAGGACGTAACGTGAAGGTGTGGTCAAACAATCGATCTGGAGACCTGATCGATCAATCGAGTTTAAAGCCTTTCTTCCGTACGAATTCGCCGAAGTCCGCGCATTGCGGCACGCCGAATTGCCGAGCCTTATCTTCAGACCAACCGTGGAACGGCGCATCGCCCCATCGCGCCGGATCGCGCGGCGTGAGTTGATGTACAGCGTGACGGCGGCGGTCAAAACCCTCAATGCGTTCGGCAAGCGACCCTTCGTCATATCGGTCTATGTGCAGCGTCGTCGAAAGCGGCAGTCGGGGACTGATGTGTCCTGTCTCCGACGGCCACCCTATACACATCCCCACCACCGGGATGACTCGTTGCGGAAGCTCCAGCAGATCGCTCACGCGCTCCGCATAGTCGCGAATCACGCTGATTGGGCAGCAGCCTAGTCCGACCGCGTCGGCGGCGCGCATGAATGTCGCCATCACGATGCCCGCGTCCACCGAAGCATTGAAGAACGAGTCGAGATGATCGTTAGGAAATGGTTTTCCCCGCATCTTTGCAATTTCAGATAATCGTCGGCCGTTCGCCAGGAACACTAGGAAAGCGGGAGCGGTGCGTATCCAACTTTGATCGGGTATCAGATCAGCGATGATTCGCCGCTTCTCCGGATCTTTGACGATGAGAATGTCGGCTTGCTGCAGATCGCTTTTCGACGGCGCGGAAAGTGCGCAGGCGCATAGGAGTCGCAAGAGGTCGGGGCTTACCTCTTGCGGAAAGTGCGCAGGCGCATAGGAGTCGCAAGAGGTCGGGGCTTACCTC
>DATEOW010000043.1:0-15874 GCA_035273665.1 Burkholderiales bacterium
TGAGCGGCGGGTTCGCCACGGGAACAAGCGCGGCTTTGCTCACCCGGTGCGCCATCAATCGACCATTGCATCGTCTGCCGACTGACACCGTACAAGGCGCAAAACGCGCTTTGAGCGAACGCGCCGCGCGTAAAACGCAAGCGAAGGCGTTTGTCGGGGCGCTGTAGTCAGGATTGGCGCGCCCATAAGCGAAGCGAACTTAGGTCTTCACTCACTTAGGTTTGCACTAGGTCTTCACTTAGGGCTGCATCAACGCGCCGCAGTCCTGGCAATGCCGCGCCCCTTCCGCATGGCCGGTGGTCCCGCAAGTCGAGCATTCCCGATCGCTCGTATCGTGCCGGATACGCCGGCCGGTCATTTCAGCAGTCACGATACCGGTGGGCACCGCGAGGATGCCCCAACCGAGCAGCATCATGATGCTGGCGATGAATCGGCCAAGCCCCGTCTTCGGGACGATGTCGCCAAAGCCCACAGTCGTCATGGCACTGATTCCCCAATAGATGGAAACGGGGATACTGGTGAATCCATTCTTGGGCCCTTCGACCACATACATCACCGTGCCAAGCATCACCTGGATGAGCAGAACGAAACTAAGGAAGACGAATATTTTTCTGCGGCTCGCGTAAAGCGCTGCAGCGATGTAGCGATACTCGGTGATGTAGGCAGTGAGCTTAAGTATTCGGAACACGCGCAGCATACGAAGCACGCGGATATCGATGAGCGCATGCATTTCCGGAAAGAAATACGCGAGGTAGGTCGGGAGTACCGCCATCAAATCGACAATGCCGAAGAAGCTTGTCGCATACCGCAAAGGCCGCTGCACCGCGACAAGACGCGCGATGTACTCGACGGTAAAGATTACAGTGAACATCCATTCGAGTGTTCCCAAGACGCCGCGCTGTTCACGTTCCAAGCCACGCACACTATCCAGCATGACGACGGCCACACTGGCCAGAATGACGCTGAGCAACACGAGATCGAAGATGCGCCCGGCGCGCGTGTTCGATTCAAAGATGATATGAAACAGGTCCCGCCGCCAGCCGAGCGGCGGGCGGCCAAAGCCTGCGTTCTCTTCGGCTTCGGGCGCGGGAAGTAATACTGAGCGTTTAGGTGAATCCTGCATGAACGCTAT
Organism: Burkholderiales bacterium; assembly: GCA_035273665.1. Classification (GTDB taxonomy): domain Bacteria; phylum Pseudomonadota; class Gammaproteobacteria; order Burkholderiales; family SG8-39; genus DATEEW01. The sequence continues at coordinate 1,133 of DATEOW010000043.1, forward strand.
TGTGCCCGATGCAACCCTTTGCGCAGCGCACATTGCCTTGAAATCCTATTGCAATGCGAAGGCAGCAGATTTGCATGCTGATCGCCTTGTTCCCATCTATACCTAGAGTCCTGCCTTCATCGCGCGCCGGGACGCGATGTTGTTGAGTCCGTTTTTTCCTGGCGATAGTTCGTCACTCTTTTTCATCAGTACCTATGGAGGATCACATGGCACGTGGCAAAAGAAATACTAACAACACACTCGAAACGGCCGACGTCATTGGTGGCACCGCCGGTAACGACAACATCACCGGGACCAATAATGACGATCAAATCAACGCGGGCGCCGGCAATGACACCGTCTTCGGAGGCGGCGGCAATGATCAGATCAACGGTGAAGCCGGTGACGATCGGCTGCGGGGCCAAACGGGCGACGACACTATCAGCGGTGGCCTCGGCAACGATTTGGTCATTGGTCAAGGCGGCAACGACCAACTCTCGGGTAACGAGGGCAACGATACGCTGCAAGGTATCGACGGCAACGACACGCTCGACGGCGGCACCGGTGACGACCGCATGGAAGGCGGAGCGGGCAATGATGTGATCGTCGTCGACAGCGCGGGTGATCGTGCACTCGGCGCAGGTGGTCATGACATCGTGCAAAGCAGCGTGGACTTCACCCTCGGCAGCGGCGTAGAGGAGCTGGTGCTCACCGGTGCGGCGGTGAATGGTACGGGCGATGCGAACGACAACCGTATCGTAGGCAATGCGGCTAACAACGTGTTGAATGGCAAGGGTGGACGCGACGAGTTGCTCGGCGGTGACGGCAACGATCTTCTCGACGGCGCTTACGGGAACGACACACTCGACGGCGGCAACGGTATGGACACGCTGCTCGGCGGCGCCGGTAATGACATCCTCAATGGCGGTAACGACGGTTTAGTCGATGTACTGGATGGCGGTGAAGGCAACGACACGATCAACGGCAGTGCGGGCGACAGCTTGGTCGGCGGCGCAGGCGTCGATATCCTCCGCGGCAGCACAGGCGCGGAAGCGATCGACGGCGGCAACGGTAATGACGACTTGATCGGCGGCGGCGGGGCTGACCAGCTCACCGGGGGCAGCGGCAACGATCAATTCTTCTTCGATTCCTTCGCCGGTCCGGTGGCCAGCATTCTCGACTTCGAAGCAAACACGACAGACACGCTCGAGATATCTACTTCAGCGCTTGCCGGGTTGGATGAAGAAGGCGATCTTAGCGCGGCGCAATTCGGTACCGGCCCGGTCGCAACGACGGCCGAACAGCGACTGATTTATGACGCCACCGCAGGCGCGCTGTATTACGACTCGGACGGCAATGGCGCTGCGGCGCAGCAGTTGATTCTCAACATCGACGTTGCTTCGGGCACCTTCAATCATCAAGACATCGATCTCTATGAAGGTGCTGCTTAACTGAAGCTTTGCCTATCCCGGCCTAAGCCGGGATAGGCTTCTTCACCGTTGCACTCGAGAATTTTCCTCAAGCGGCGTATCGATAACCTAAAGAGACGCGCTGCATCAAGAAGCGGTTGCGCGGCACCGGTGGCATACGCCCCATGTCGAGCTGCAAGCTTTCCGGCGGAAGCCTGTATTCCATTCGTTCGGCAAAGAATCGCGCCGCGGCGTGCATAAGCGCGAGCGTGATGACCTCGCCCGGACAACGATGACCGGTGTTCGGATCGGCGCCGCCCTGTGGAATGAAGTTGTAGGGGGTGATGGGCGTGATCTTAAAGCGCAGCGGCTCGAAGATTTCCGGCTGTTGCCACAAACGCGGATCATGATTGGTCCCGTAGAGGTCCAAAATCACACGACGACCCTCTGGAAAGAGAATGCCTTTCCAACGGAAATCCTGCCGGACCCGGGCAGCCACCGCAGGAAAAAACGGATAGAAGCGCCGTATTTCATCCACGAACCATTGCGTGTATTCCTGATCCCCCGCCGCAATGTTGGGACGCGAAGCAGGATGCAAACGCAAGGCATGTGCGACGAACACGAGATAAACGGACACGGCGACCGTAGGCCGCAACACGTTCAACAGCTCCACCGCGCAAGTATGTTCGTCGAGCGGTCTGCCGTCCGCGTCGATGTGGGACGCGACCGCGTACAAAACGCTATCGGCCGGCGATTGAAAGCGTTTGGCGCGCACACGCTTGATCAGTTCACTGATCCAACGCTCTGCGTTGTGCCGCATGCGGCGTGACTGTAAGTGCCCTTTGAAGTCAACCGCCGCCGAATCGAAGAGCGAAGCGAGTTGCGCCGTACGGTCGGCCAGTTCGTGCTGCGCGACGGGCACACCAGCCCAATCGCAGACCGCGCGGGTAAGTAGCCGCTGCATTGCGTCGTACAGGCGAACCTGCCCTTCCTGCGACCAGCGCAGCGCATCGTGTTCGAGTTCGTTCAAGAAACGCTGCACGAGACCATCGATACGGTGGGGCGCCATGATGGACATGAACATCGCTTTGCGAACTTTGTGCGCGCCGTCGTCCAGCTGCTGAACCCCGTCTTTGCCGAAAAGCGATGCGGCAATCGCCTCCGGCGCCGCGCCTTCCCGCTTAAAGCATCTATTGTCGTAAAAGATTTCCGCCGCTTCGGCGCCCGTCATGCAATAGGTCGGCTTGAGCAGGATGCGCGCTTCGAAGATGTCTTGACTGTATTGTCGGCAGTTCTTCGAAATGAAACGGTAAGGATCCGCGAGCAGGTCTTTCGTACTGTCAAGTGCCGGCAGATGTATCGCTGACATAGCTTTCTCCGCGTAAGCGTTACCACCACCTACTGTTACTACCTACTGTTTGGCGAAAGCCGCTGCAGCGCAGACAAAATCCGCTCTGCGCTGCAGAAGCGGCTGTTCAGCTTGCCTCCGCCAACACGGCCGTGCGCAACCAATTCTTGATGGTCTCAAGATGAATGCGCTCTTCTTCCAAAGCGACGCTGAATTCTTTCGCCATTTCGGTATGGCCGGCGTCAGCGACCAATTCGATGAGTAATTCCCATCCCGCGTTGTCGGTCAGCTCAGCGGTTAACACGGCATTGAGGCATTGCGGCACTGTCGTCGACGGGTCGGTAACGGTCTGAATAAGACCCATCGTCGAGACGCCGACCACATCGGCACAGGGAGTCATCGCGGTCGGATCCGCTCCAAGTGTGGTCAATGCACGCCGGACCAACTGGAAATGATTTTCCTCTTCGCTGCGGATGCGCTCGAGCATCGAAAGATCGACCACCGCCCCATCCTGCTTGTCCACGTCGATACCGCTTGCCGTGCTGCCGCCATTGGTCGAAGCTTGTGACGCAATCGCTGAGCACTTCAAGATCAACGCCTCATAAAGCCGCGTACCGCCGCGCTCGAAAGCAAGGCGCTCACCGAGCTTGTCGATCAACACTTCAGGCTTGTTGCCCTTGAGCTTCTCCATCCCGGTCGAAGCCATACCTTTCAGATTGCCGGGAATCGGCACCGAACCAAGCCCGTCCGCCTCTTCGATGTATTCCATATGAAGCGCCTCGAATTCGCCCTCTTCCAAAGGTGCTTCGGGTGCCTTGGCGATGGCGAATTCGACCATGTCGTCTTTGCTCATCGGCGCCATTTCAAGGCCGGTGCGATTCATACCGATGCTTGTCGTATTTTCCATAACTGTGTTCCTTGTTAGTGTTGCGAGGGCCGCAGACGGTTGAGTTCGGTGCCGGGGACCCAGTGGTAGTCGGCAGAAACGATTTCCGAAGGCGATCCGCTGGCGTTCATGGTGTTGCGATATTCGATCGACGAGGCAGCTTCGTTTTCTTCATCGACGAATTCCGTGTTGTCTTTGCGCAATTGCGATTCCTCTTCGAGGACCTGGCGCACAAACTCGCGGTGGCTCTTGAACTGGATGGTCGGACCCAGCTTGCCGTCGCCCAGAATTTCGGCCGGATCTCGGCGCTCAATGTCTTTGAAGAGCTGCATCACCATATTGAGATGCCCCAACTCATAATCCAGGAATTGCTCCCACAACGTCTTTAGACGCGGATTGGTTTCCTGTTCCGCACAGCTATAGTAGTTATAGACCTCGGTCGCTTCGTGCAACAGCAGCTTTTCCAGCGGCGATTCGTCCGGATTGATCATCGATCCGTAGTGCGTGATGTGCTGCGCTTCGACCGAAGCGATTTCGGCGTAGAGCTGGCGGGCGAGCGGATCGGCGAAAGTCGGGCCGATGTTCATGTAGTAGTCATGCGTCTGATACTCACCGCCGGTCAAGGTAATCGCATTGATCTTGCTGATTAATGCCGCATTGCGGTCATAGGGTTCGAGCAAATCGTTTTCCGGGGCGCGATGGTGAAAGAAGGTCGGGCGGCCCGGAACGATATCGGTGTAACCCTGCGTAATGTTGTTTGCGTCCTTGCCTTCCAGACGGTCGAGCAAGGCGGAGTAGCGGTAAAGATGATCGAAGTCTTCCAGTAGCGCATAACGATAACCCTGCGCAAGATAGGGATCCGGCTCGTTCTGCGCGACGGACGCCGTCAACTCGATGGCGACCTGCTCGTAAGCAATCGTGGTTTCAAGCGGCGAATGATCCGCCGACAACATCCAATTGATCGCGGTCGCTTGATGATGTTCGACACGCATCAACTGCGCCAAAGGTACGCGCGCCTCGCGGTTCATGCGCAGCATTACTTGTTTCAGACGCAACGCGTCGTGCTCGACGCCGTTCATCAAGATGATGCGCACTCGCGTGAAGGCGTCGTCGTCCAGTTTGCTAATCGGTTTCTGAACGAGCTGTTTCCAAGTGAATCGCTGCTGCTCGATTGGATAACCCCGCCCGTCGAATAGATTTAGTGCCATGCCGTTCTCCTTGTGATCAGGCCACTTTGGCTGCAAGCGCTATTCCTGTGTAACAAGAAATTTCGGCGACAGTTGAACGATGTATTCGAAGGGCGCGTTGAGCGATGTGTCCGACGGAATACGCCGATGCGTCCGACAAATCATCTGACCTTTACAACACCGGTTCATCGCTTGCTCGCATGCTTGGCTATGAGCGCGATTGATCACCTGGCCAGGTTTGCACCATTGATTCTCGTCGCGTTGGTTGTCGGCGGCGGCCTGGTCGTGGTGCTCTTGTGGGGCCGCACAAAAAACCTTCGCTATGGCTGGCCTGTTGCCGGCCTCGCCGCTTTGTTCGCATCTATATATGTGTTCATCGAGCTGGCCGATGAGGTCGAAGCGGATGAGGACCTGCATCAGTTCGATCTCGCGCTCGCCGGTGCAATGGACAAGACGAGTCCGGATTTCGTTCTAACCGCCTTCCAATGGATCACCCATCTGGGCGACGGGTGGACGATTACAGCGCTCGGTATTGCCGTAGGACTCGCACTCGGGTATTGGCGGCGATGGCGCCTGTTGTGGGCATGGACGATCGCACTCGCCGGCAGTGCATTGTTGAACGAATTGCTCAAAGCAGTTTTCGAAAGGGGCAGGCCGCCCGCAAGCACGCTCACCGACAGTTGGAGTTTCCCCAGTGGACACGCGATGAACAGCTTGGTCGCCTATGGCATGCTCAGCTATCTTTTGCTTCGCGTTGCGCCGCCGGACTGGCGTCCCGGCATTATCGCCGCGGCAGTGGCGGTGGTTTTACTTGTCGGTGGTAGCCGCCTGTTTCTGCAAGCACACTATTTAAGCGACGTACTGGCCGGCTATGCGGCGGGGATGGCCTGGCTGATTATGATGATTGCTGCCGCGCAACGATGCTCGGGCGGGCGCGCAAATTAGTGCGTGTTTTCTCTTTTAAGGTGTTTCTGTTTCAGCGTGGTCCTGCCTACGTCGTTCCTGCTTAGCGTGATCCTACCTAAGGTGTTTCTTGTGAGTCGCGAACCACTTCGCCTTCGATTACCCGTCCCTGCTGCGGCGGCCCACTGCCGTGTTCACGCATCTGCGCGCGCAGCGCGCGCGTTTTCCACCAGAAGACCGTGCCCACAAGGATGCCCGCGCCGACAGCGATCGCGAAAAACACGATCGAGAACATGAGGCTCACGACCAACACCCCTGCCGTGGCGGCAAGGGCCATCAGCTTGCCGAGGAAACCCACGGGCTTGTTTGGTTGATCGCGATGATCGAGTTTTGGCTGATCCATATTGCTTTCGCTTAAAAGGCCTTATTGTAGACCGCAAAACAAAGGCGCCTCGCGGCGCCTTTGTCGGGCTAAAGCGCATCAAGGCGTAAGCACGACCTTCGTGCATTCCTCCTTCTTGTCTCGGAAGGTTTTGTACGCCTCCGGGGCCTCGTCCAGTGTGAGCCGATGAGAAATTACAAAGGTCGTTTCGACTTCGCCGCTTTGGATCTTGTCGAGCAAGGGATGCAAATAACGCTGCACATGCGTCTGCCCTGTTTTGATGGTCAACGAACGATTCATGACGGAACCCATCGGCATCTTGTCGATAAAACCGCCGTATACGCCGGGGATGGAGACGGTGCCACCATTGCGGCAGGATAGAAGCGCCTGACGCAATGCAAGCGGTCGATCTGTCTCCTGCATCATCGCCTGCTTGATGCGATCGTACGCGAAGCTACCATCATGAGAGTGCGCTTCCATCCCCACTGCATCGATGCAGCGGTCCGGGCCACGCCCACCGGTAAGTTCCTTGAGTGCTTCACCGACTTCGACTTCTTCGTAATTGATGGCCTCCGCCCCGAACTGCGCGGCGGCCATGCGTAGCCGTTCCGGGAAACGGTCGATAGCGATCACTCGCTCAGCGCCGAGGAGGAAAGCGCTTTGAATAGCGAACTGTCCGACCGGTCCGCACCCCCACACCGCGACCGTATCGCCCTCTTCGATATCGCAGTTTTCCGCCGCCATATATCCGGTCGGGAGGATGTCGGAGAGAAATAGAACCTGCTCATCGCTCAGTTCAGGCGGTACGACGATCGGCCCGACGTCGGCATAGGGCACACGCACATATTCCGCCTGCCCGCCGGCGTAGCCACCCGTCATATGGGAATACCCGTAAATACCGCAAGGCGAGTGGCCGAACATTTTCTCCGCCATCCAAGCGTTCGGGTTGGAGTTCTCACAAAGTGAGAACATTTCTTTGGCGCAGAAGAAGCACTTTCCGCAGGAAATGGTGAAAGGCACAACCACCCGATCACCCACCTTGAGCCGCTGCACCTTGGAGCCCACCTCCATCACCTCGCCCATAAACTCGTGACCGAGAATGTCGCCGCGCTTCATCGTCGGCACAAACCCGCCATACAAATGCAGGTCGGAGCCGCAAATCGCGGTGCTCGTCACTCTGATGATCGCATCGCCAGGATTGAGAATTTTCGGGTCGGGAACGTCTTCGACACGCACGTCAAGTTTGTCATGCCAGCAGAGCGCCTTCATGCGGCTTCTCCTTTGAATGAATGATTGCGACCGATATTACGACTGAGGTTCAGGCTCCATAGCACGTCAAGCGCGGTCACGCCGACAACGAAGGCGAGCGCGCCGGCGGTACGTTTGCGGATGCTGTTTGGCGAGCGCAGCGCTGCAGCCAGCAGAGCGATATCCATCGCGTCGCCCGCCACCCGGCTCCAGGCCGCAGCCGGATGCGCCGGCTTTGCGAGCAGACCGACGCCTGCAGCGATCTCACGCGCGCCAACGGCCTGCACCCAGCCTTTTCCACGAACCCCCATCAGCGCGGAAAGCTTGCGAGGCGCGAACAATGCGCCGGCACCCAAGGCGATACTGAACCAACCGAGCCCACGCGAAACGGGTACGGCCTTAAGACTGAGTGACTGGGCGGCTTCCCGGAACATTGTCGGCTCCTTCAGTTTGGGGACGGTTCCCGCCGGCCGGTTGGCCAACGGTGGTCGCGATCTCTCCAACTTCGATCAATTGTTTGAGATTGCGTAAGGTGTCCACGACTAACCGCTGCGGCGACTGGCCCATCATTCGCGCGATTGCCGTACCGAGTGCGCCTCCAGGAGACACGTATTCCAAATGCACGCCAATGACTGAACCTCTACCCCCCGTGGCATCGCGGAAGATCACCTTGCCAAAGTGCGTAAGCGCATTTTTGTGCGTCGTCCGCCAAGCGATTTCGCGCCCCGGAATTTGACTGGTGATTTCGGATTCCCACACGAGAGGCGCGCCTTTCGGACCGGCGATCGTCCAGCGGGAACGGGTGGCGTCGAGTTTTTCAATGCTTTGCACGCGAGGCGCGATGCGTTGCAGATTTTGCTCGTCCTGCCAAAAAAGAAAGAGATCATCGCGGTTGGCGTTAATGGTGATCGCCTCATCGAGAACGATCGTTTCCTTCGCGTCTTGCTCAGCCGGGTTTTGATTGACGCGAATTCCAAGCGGGCTGAACATCGGGTTGTAGCCGGTATAGGCTTGATACAAGAGCCAACTTCCCAGTCCTGCGGCGCTACCGCCGCGAACGGTGGTAGGACGACCGATGGCGTATCCCAGTAACGCAACTCCGCCCGCGATATAGCCGATGCGATCGACTTTGGTGAGATTGACTTTGGATTTCACTTCCATGACGCACTCCTTTGTGTAGGTCACAAAGGGGCTGCAAGGGCTATTCCTTAAATACCGCCCTGACGGCAGCTGTTCGGCAATGCCGACGGGGTGATTCGTCTGTCAGCGAGTCGCTGTCGGACGCATCGGCGGGTTTGTGGCCATGCGAATCGCAAGCCCCTTCGCTGCATTCTCGAAATCGCGCAGTGACAGCACACCCATGCACGGCATCGCACCAATGGGCAGGACATCACCGCTCGCCATGCGATCAAGCAAAGCAACCGTTGCGAGAATGGGCACATAAGGACCTTCGCCGCGTTCGGCGATGAGATACCAACTTCGCTGTACCGGGCGATCTTCAGAATCGCGCCCCAGAATGCGCACATACATGCCGCCGGTATCCGTACCGAAGGGCAAGAAGAGGTCGCTCGCTCTTTTCGCGAACGTCGCGAAGCGCGCAAGGTTTGGCAGCAACCGCAAGCGCCTCGCCCAGGAGAAGAAAGCCAAGGCGCTATGCAATAGTCCCACTTCCAACCCGGCGCCAAAGCGCACCATCTGCACACCGGGATAGCGCGCAGGGAAAAGTTCGAGATCCGGGATATCGCAATGCGTCAGCCACCGGGTTCGCATCGGCTCGGGGTACGCATGTCGCCAATGTTTGCTCCACCCTGCGACGGTCGTCCAGACGCCCTCACGCCATACGCGGATCGGATTGCCGCAATAACTCAATATGGCAGCGACGGTCGCCAGACCGCGATCGGCGCGATTGCCGGGATTGATACCCATATCGATATGCGTGAGCTGTAAATCCTTGCCCAATGAATCGACGACAGCACTCGATAGCGCCGGAACCGAGCTTGCACCGCTCAGGATTGAAACCTCGTTCGCTACGGCTTCATCGTTCAAGCAGCCGATTCCGCAGACGAACTGCCTGCCGTCAGCGAGATCGATGTAATGCGTGTTCGCCGCGATGCAGGCGCGTGCGACCCGATAGTCCTGTGCTTGGAATGGCCCCGCCGTGTGCACGACGACTTGAACATCGAGTTTTCTGATGTCCTGCGCCAACGCGGCGTCGTTCACATCGAACGCTCGCGCCTCTAGCGTGCTGAGCGCTTTGGGCAACTCACGGATCAGTGCTTCGGCTTTGGCTTGCGATCGGCCGGCCACGATGAGATGAAAACGCGGCTGCGTCGAAAGACGTTCTACCAATCGCCTTCCGAAAAAGCCGTAACCCCCGAGAACCAACACGCGCAGCGGCGTCATTTCGATAGAACAAGGCGAGTGGAGAAACGGAGAGTTTAAGCTTTCTTCTTCTTGGGGAGAAAATCGAGCGCCTTAATCGCTTTCTTCAGCGTTTGGCGCTTCGCGGCGGCGTAAGCCGGCCACGGATCGTCGATGCCGAGCCGTTCATCGACATTACGCACGGTCCATTGCGCACTGCTCTTCAGCACCGCAAGTTCCGACCAATCAAGCGGCACCGATACGCCCATACCCGGACGTGCGCGGGCAGACCACGCCGCCACGGTCGTGGCACCACGGCCATTGCGCAGATAGTCGACGAAGATTTTTCCGACGCGATTCTTCGGTCCACTCTTACTGACGAAACGGTCGGGGAGATGACGCGCCAAGTGCTGCACGATATGCTGCGAAAGATCCTTCACGTCATCCCATTCGAGATCGGGTTTGAAGGGCACGACGATGTGGAGTCCCTTGCCGCCGCTGGTCTTGAGGAAGCTTTTGAGTTCCAGTTCATCGAGCAACACGCGCACCAACTCGGTTCCTTCGCGTAGTTGCTGCCAAGTCAAGCCTTCCCCGGGGTCGAGATCGAAGAACATGCGATCCGGCTGTTCGATGGCGCGCGTCGTCGCGTTCCAGGTATGAAACTCCACGACATTCATCTGCGCGGAACCCAATAGCGCTTCGAGTGTGGAGACTTCCAATAGCGGCTCGTGATCGCGATCGATGTTGGGGTCCAGTTGCTTGATACCGGGAATCTTGAGTTTCTGCCCATGCTTTTGAAAGAATAGTTCGCCGCCAATCCCGTCCGGCGCACGCACGAGCGACACCGGCCGTTCTTTTAAATGGGGCAGCATGACGCCGCTCACTCTGGCGTAGTACTGCACGAGTTCCAGCTTGGTGACACCGGTAGAGGCATCCACTACCCGTTCCGGATGCGAAATCTTGAGCTTCGCCGGCAATGCACTTGCGCTCGGCGCGCTGGCCTTTTCTTGTTTCACCGCTTTAGGTTTTTCCTTAGTGATGGCCTTCGCCGGTTTATCCGTGCGCAGGCCATGAAAAGCCGAATGCCGGATGCGTCCGTCTTTTGTCCACTCACCGAATGAAACCTCCGCAACGAGTTTGGGCTTCACCCAATGACCCTTGACGCCTTTGGGCAGGGGATCGAAGGGCGCCGCGTCAACACGCAAGGCCTCCAACTTTGCAATGAGATCGGTGAGCGTTTTCGCATTGAATCCCGCACCCACGTTCCCGGCATATTTCAGTCTGCCTTGTTCGTCGTGGACGCCTAAAAGCAGTGAGCCCAACCCGATGCGACTACCCTTCGGATCGGTATAACCGCCGATGACGAATTCCTGGCGCTGCGTGCATTTGAGCTTGATCCAGTTGGGCGACCGCTGCGAAACGTAAGCAGACTCGGCGCGCTTGCCGATCAAACCCTCCATTCGCATTTCACAGGCGGTATGCAACAGACTCGCAGGATCGACGGGGAAATCTTCGCTGTAGCGGATGCGATCGGAGGTTTTCAGATTGTCGCGGAGAATTCTGCGCCGCTCGCGCAGCGGCACCTCGCGCAAATCGTAGCCGTTGAAAAATGGGAGATCGAATACGAAGTAGAGGATCTCCTGCGTGCGCGCCGTATCAAAAGCATTCTGCAGCAATTGAAACTCCGGCACGCCGCGTTCGCCGTGTACGACGATTTCGCCGTCGAGCCAGCCGCTGTCGATACCCAGTTCGCCGATCGCCTTCGCAAGCGATTTCATTTTTGCCGTCCAGTCGTTGCCGTTGCGCGTGAAGAGGCGAACGTCGCCATCCTCGATGCGCGCTAAGAGACGATAACCATCGAACTTCAATTCATAGAGCCACTCCCCTTCCATGGGTGCCTTGTCGACGAGCGTCGCGAGTTCGGGCGCGAGGCTCAAGGGTAGTTTCGCCTTGCGTGCTTTTTCTGGCATCGCCTTCGAAGTGGCTTTGCCTGCTTTTGCGGCACCGGTTTTCGTGGCCGCTTTCTTCGCCGAAGCGGATCGTTTTGCCGTGCCCGAAAGGACGCTATCGGGCAGCGCTTCGACAATGTTGTATTCGGCGGCAGGCCGCTCCCACTCGTCGTGTTCCTTGATCAGTAGCCACGGCTCCTGTTTTTCGTCTCCTCGTCCACGCATGCGCACGAGCGTCCAACGGCCATGCAGCTTGACACCGCGCAATTCGAATTTCAGCTTCCCGGATTTGTAGCCGAGATGCGGGTCGCCAATGGGAATCCACTCGCCCCGATCCCAGACGATGACGGTGCCGGCGCCATACTGCTTGGGCGGGATAACGCCTTCGAAATTGCCATAGTCGAGCGGATGGTCCTCGACATGCACGGCCATTCGCTTATCGGAAGGGTCCAAGCTCGGCCCCTTCGGCACCGCCCAACTTTTCAGTGTTCCATCCAGTTCCAGACGAAAATCGTAGTGCAGCCGCCTAGCCGCATGCTTTTGAATCACGAAGGAAAGTGCCCCGCCCTGGGCTCGGCCGCCCTGCGGTTCGCTGGTGACATTGAAATCGCGCATCTGGCGATAGCGCTTGAGGTTGTCGGTCATGGGCACGCAAGCTGCCTGAGGGAGGTAAACACCCCCATGGAATCATCATGCCGCGCACTACTTGGAAGGGGGCCATCAGTTTTGGCCTCGTTCATATTCCCGTCGCCCTCTATCCCGCATCGCGCGACGACGATATCAATTTCGACTGGCTGGACAAGCGGTCGATGGACCCGGTGGGCTACAAACGCATCAACAAGCGCACAGGCAAGGAAATCGACAAAGAGAATATCGTCAAAGGTATCGAACATGGGGATGGCGAGTACGTCGTGATTTCGGACGATGAAATCAAGAAGGCTTATCCGAAGACGACCCAAACCATCGAAATCGAAGCCTTCGTCGGTGCGAACGAAATCCCTTTCCTCTATCTTGAGCGCCCTTACTACCTCGCGCCGAGCGGCAAAGGCAGCGACAAAGTGTACGCACTGCTTCGCGAAGCCTTGCACGACGCAGGCCGCGTGGGGATCGCTCGGGTCGTGATTTCCAACAAGCAGCATCTTGCCGCCGTCATCCCCGCCGGTCGACTGCTGGTTTTGAATATCTTGCGTTGGGCTTCGGAAATCCGGCCGGCCGACGAGATAGACATCCCGGAGGCCGGGAAAAAAGCCGCCGGCTTGAAAGAGGCGGAATTGAAAATGGCCAAACAACTGATTGAGGAAATGGCGACGGAATGGAACCCGGAGGACTACGCCGACAACTTCAAAGAAGCGGTGATGACGCTCGTCGAAGAGAAAGTCAAAGCCGGCGAAACCGCGACCGTGACCCCGCTTGAAGATGTGCCTGCCGAAGCAAGATCGAACGTCATTGACGTGACCGAGCTGCTCAAGCAGTCGCTCAATAAAGGCAAGCCTGCGCTCAAGAAAACGCCCGCGAAAGAAACGCACGCAAAAGCGGCGGCAAAAAAAGCGGCCCCCACGCGCAAACGCGCCTAAAACCGAACCGCGTTATATTGCCGCCTCAAGCGGGCAGCACATCAAAAAGAAACCTAGTTCAAAGGCGAGGCAGCTGCTCCGGGAGGAAACGCATGGCATCAGTCCGCCTATGGTGTGCGGTTTTGCTGTTGTCGGTCTCGTTTGCGTCGCATAGCGCAACGAGAGCGTGCAACGGTAGCGATACCCTCGAAGAACTCGCTGAGTGCATCACCAAACAGATCCCCCAGCACGGTTCGAACGGCTACGTTGTGCCCAATGCGACCCAACGCGATGCCTTTGGAAGCGTCGTGACCAAAATGTTGCAAGGTCAATGCGATTTCGCTTTGCCCACGGCGCTTACCGGCCCTATGCGATTGAGGACCTTCACCGATACATCCAATGGACGTCAATATTGCTTATTGATGGAAGTCGCGGACGAAGACAACAATGGTTTCGTCGATCGCGGCTGGGGAACCTTTATCACTTACCTGGACGCCACGCGCGAGATCAGTCACCAAGCCCCGCATCCAAAATTCGACACCGACACCACCGGAAGTGCCGGCGATTCTTATACCGAACGCGAAGCAATCCGCATCTTCAAACAGACAGATGCGCGCAGCTATCTTATGTGTGGCGCACGGCGCAGCGCGAATGCCGCGAACAGCACTTGTCAGAGCGACTATGAAGTCGCCGATTGTGCGCATAACGTGGAGAACATGTTTCATGCCGCAAATGAAGCGTTGAACGCGTTTTATGCGGAACGTAATTGGACCGCCCTGCAATGGCATGGCATGGCGCGCTCATCCTGTAACGAAACGATGTTTCTCAGCTTGGGGTTCGATGCAAATCCGCCCGCAGACTCGAAGATCATGCGGCTGCGCAATGCGATCCGCGCATTGCGGCCCTCGTGGGTCGTCAACACCCCGGATACCGCATGCTCGCTGAATGCGACCGATAATCCCACTGGCCGCATGTTGAACGGCGTGCCGAGTGGTCAAGCTTGCGGCACGAGGGCGACGACGCCTAGCCACAAGTTCCTGCACATCGAACAGGATGTACCGGTAATTGGTGAAGACCTCGAAGGGGTGTCTAACTCCTGGTCGCTCGCGGTCGTTAACGCCTTGACGCCCCCGGGGACGCCCTCCGCCTTTAGTGCGACTTCCGGCGCAGGCAGCGTCAATCTTTCTTGGAGCGCCGCACAACACGCGAGCCACTATGTATTGAAGCGCAGCGCCGTGAGCGGCGGACCTTATAGCACGGTCGCCGCAAAACTAGTCAGCACTCAGTACACGGATAAGGGACTCACCGCGGGACTGAGCTATTTCTATGTGCTTCTTGCTGCGAACAGCGCGGGGGAAAGCGCGGCGACTGTGGAACGGAGCGCCACCCCCGGCGCCGGCGGCGGTACGACCCTACGCCTGCGGCCTGTGGCAGATGCCCATGTGCGTGACGGCAGTAATGCCGGAACCAACTACGGCAGTGCACGCGAAATGCACGCAAAGGGAGGTGGAAGCGGCGGGACGCGACATACTTATCT
>DATEOW010000044.1:0-4138 GCA_035273665.1 Burkholderiales bacterium
AGTGCATACGATGCACGGTATTTAATTAACTCGAAACACGCTGCAGGCGGGCGATGTGGGCATTCACCGGACATATTGGCGAGTCGATGCGCCGCACTTCGACATAGCGGAAGCCCGCCTGCTCCAGCGTTTCTGTAAGCGCGCTCTCGCTGAACTGGTCGAACACCGGTTCAATGCACTAATCTTCGAATCGACGTTCCGAATAAAACCAAAAGGGAGAAGGCCATGAACATCTTCAAACGCTCCGCGGCGTGTTTCGCAAGCGCGCGCCACTGCTTTGGCGCCGGTGTAGTTGCGACGCTCATCACGGCGCTCATTGCTGTACCGGCGCAGGCTCAAACGCGAAGCTACGACTACAACGTGCTGGCCAACCACTTAAAAAGCTGGACCCTCTACAAGGTCACCGAGTTCGGTTTCGATTTCCTGGACGAGTGCAACACGGGCAATTGCTTCGGCACCAATCCGGACAGCCCTTATGGCGTGCCCGTTTTTGGGTATCTCGAGGACGAGCCCCTGATTTTCCGCAAGCTCGGCTCCAAAGATGCGCTGGTAGTCATCATGCAGACACCGCCCGAGCATCGCTACTTCTCCATGACGCCCTATATCTTCACGCGCAAGTACACCGGACCCTTTCCGCCCATTCCCGATCCGAACCCTTATCCCGTGTTCGAAAGCCTGGGCGATTCGGTCAACAACAGAACGATCAAGACACAACCCGCAACCAAATTAACCGGGACGGCGCCCTTCAATCAAGTTGCCGTTTTCATCCAGGGCACAGACGAGAAGACAATCGCCGATATCAAGACGCGCTTGGCGGGCAAGCTCTTTCCGAGATCATCGGTCAACGACATGATTCCGCCGGTCCCCACCGACAAGCCCAAGCTACGGTACACCGACACCCACCCGGCAAACCCCGATACCTACACGATGTTGTTCCGTATCGCCTACCCCATGGCCCCAGGTGCTGAGGCGTATATCGAGAATCCGCCGGTGCGCGTCTTTCACGTCACCGTTACAACTGCGAGCGACCACAGCTTCGTCCCTGTCGAACCGACCCCGCGTAGAACGCCTCGCGAAGAACCGCCGGAATCAGCAGACGAGGATCTGATGGAGGCGCTCGATGCGCTGGAGCGAAAAATGCTCGACGACCACGCCGGCACGCATACGATCGCACTGTCACCCGAGGTGGAAATGCGGGGCACCCCCGGTACATTTCCTTGCACGACGGCAGCGTGGGCCTGCAACGGCGATGCGCCGGATACGGTCTATTCGAAAGACGTTCCCGAATACACACCCATCAACCGGCGCGATCGCTTCATCATCGTGGGCGTTAATCACGTCAAGACCGGCAACGCGACCTATGTGAGTCATAGCGTTAATCGCGTCTCGCTCAACAAAGGGATCGTCGCCGCGAGCGATGCCTGGTTCGAGGAGCATGACACCGCGTGCGTGGTGATGGCTGCGGACTGCGCGGAGATTCACAAGAAGCTGTATGCCGTCTCTTTCGCTTACGACTGCGAGAGCGATCCGATCTGCATCCAGATTCCAGAGGGAGATCTGGACAACGACGGCGATGAAGACGGCCTTCCCTTTGGAGAATCGCTCAAGATCGCCGGACGCAATTACCTCGAAGCGGACCGCAACACGCGCCCGGGTCTGGCGTTAATTGCGAAACCTCGCGTGCATGTGCTGACACGCAATCCCTAATTGCGTGCGTTTCACTAAAAGGCGATCCGACGCGGGTCGCCTTTTTCTTTTGCCGCGTGTTAGGCAATCTCAAAAAAAGCTGGGCGCAGTTTCTCCGCGCATCGAAGATTCGTCACAAAGGCCATTCGTGCTCTTGGCTACTGCACCAAAGCTTCCGTCGTCAAACGGGGGCAGATTATTTGACGCGCCCTAACTTTGTGCCAAGGAGCACCGCCGCGAAAGTGATCGCCAACAACAACACGAGGGTCGGAAGTGGATAGCTTAAAGAAACCAGCAAAGCGATGATGACCGAGATGGTCGCGAGGACGAAGCCAAGCTTGTAGTCTTTACGACGCGAAATTCGTGCGCAAACAAAACCACCGAGAATCGACATCAGCGTGCCGAAAACCGTGCCAACGATAAAAATGCTAGACCCGATACCCACATCTTCGAAGGCCGCTTCGATTTGCGTCTGGCTCATTCCAGTACTCGCCCAGTAAATGCTGTAGACAATCGATATCACAATACCGACTAACATCGTGCCGCCGATGTCGACGACAAGGCCAACAAGAACTGCCTTGATCGCGGAACCGGGAGGTTTGGGTAGATCAGCAAGTTCTGCTGTCGGGGGCTTATAGGGATTTGCGCTCATCGAATAGTGGCCTCTTGTTGAAAGCAGCCATCCTAGCCGACGAATGACATTCCGTCATCGAGACGGCGCGGTAGTAAGCAATGCCCGCTCTATTTCAGCTGAACCGAATGCGGGTTGAATCGCTTACATAGTAAACTAGTCGAACACTTAGGCCGGGAGAACTGCGTTGGTCGTCCCACGAAAATCCCTATGCGGTAAAACACTGTTCGCCGCGACATACACAGCGCTGCTCGCTTTGGTCCCCACTCAGACCTTCGCTGCCTGGGAGCCGGAAGCGCAGGTCGAACTTGTCGTCCCGGCCAGTGCTGACGGCAGCCTCGATCAGACGGCGCGCCTAATTCAAGACATCGTCGTCAAGCACAAGCTGATGAAGCAGGATCTGGTCGTGGTCAACCGGCGCGGCGGTGCAGGCGCGGAGGGTTTTCTTGAGATCAAGAATGCCAAGGGGAATCCGCACAAGCTCCTTTTCGCCGGCAATACTCTATTTACCACGCCCATGTCGACAGGCGTTCCGGTCAGCTGGAAAGACACGACCCCGGTGGCGATGATGGGACTTGAATCCATGATGCTCTGGACCCGCTCATCGCAATACGCATCGGCGCGGCAATACATCGACGCTGCCAAAGCCGCCGGTCCGAATAAGATGAAGATGGGTGGCGTCGGTAGCAGGCAAGAAGACAACATGCTGGAGATCATGATTGAAAGAGCCACCAACGCGCAGTTCGTCTACGTTCCACACCGATGGGGCGACGACGTCGCGGTCGCGCTCGCCGAAGGAAACGTCGATTCTTCCTTGAATAGAGCAGCCATAGCCGGCTGGCGTGCGGGCACATTGACCCCTCAGTGCGTTTTCAATGACGCGCGACTGCCTTATAAGGCCAAGGTCACTGCGACTTCCTCCTGGAGCGATATTCCAACCTGCAGGGAAGCGGGGATTCCGGCGGCGTACGAATCACTGCGCGGCATTTTCATGACGGCTGGGGTGACATCGGATCAGCTTGCGTACTATGTCGATCTGACCGAGAAGATCAGGGCGACGCCGGAGTGGAAGGCTTATATGCAACAGTGGGCCTTCGACCAGAAATTCATGACGGGCAAGGCGTTCGATGACTGGCTGGCTAAGTCGGAGCAGACACACAAACGCTTAATGGAACCCGAATGCTTCCTTGCCAAGTGTTAACTACCGACATACTCGGCCATCGGTTAAATCAGAAGCTTGATGTCAGCGCTTAGTTACTTCCACTCAATGCCTCAGCTACTTGAGCTGAACGGTGATTCCGAAAAGATTGTGCGAAGCATCGTCCTTCTGATCCGCATCGGCCATGTATGAGAAGTCCAGATCCACTCTGCTTTTTTGTGTTTCGTAGTAGTGCTGATATCCGCCTCTCTCCGTCTTGAGTCGGTCGCCCAGTATCCGCTTGATCTCCGCTCTGTTCATGTCGCGTTGAATGCCGTTGTCGAGCTTCCATTTGAGATTGTCGAAGGGGGAGCGCATCTTTATCTCGTTGGAAATCTTCCAGTCGAGGACGCTGTGCGTCACGCGCACGCCGGAAAGTTTTTTGTTTTCGAAGAAAAAGAAATAGCCTGACCCATACAGCATGCCGGAGTCGGTGGCCGATAGTTGAATGTATCCGTTCGGCTTCCCGTAAGCCTTGATGAAGTCATCCTCCGTGGTGCCAAACGGAATGCCGAATATCGCCTTGTCGGGATCGATGAGTTTGACGATCTCCGATCTGGTTTCGACTCTCACTTTGTCTCTGATGTCTAATGCATTTGCAGACATCGGCAAAATGAATAGCA
>DATEOW010000045.1:0-28396 GCA_035273665.1 Burkholderiales bacterium
TTGATTTCCCAGGCGCTGCGGCGCCGCGATTATAGTCGATATGCGATCTTTTTCCTTAGCGCTGCTCCTGCTGACCTTGTGTCCCCTGGCAAGCATTGCAGACGACCTGTCCGACGCACAGGCGCTGCTCAAGCGAGGCGAACCGACCCGAGCGCTGCAAAAACTCGAAACCCATATCGCCGCAAAACCCCAAGATGCGCAAGCCCGCTTCCTTCAAGGGGTCGTGCTCACGAAATTGAAGCGCACGGAGGAAGCGAAAGCCGTCTTCCGTCAACTGACCGTCGAATTTCCCGAATTCCCAGAGCCCTACAATAACCTGGCTGTGCTCTATGCGGCATCCGGCAATTTCGATACTGCGCGGCAGGCGCTTGAATCGGCGGTGCGCGCCAATCCAAAGTACGGTACGGCGCATGAAAATCTCGGCGATATCTATGCACAGCTGGCTCGTAGCGCCTACGATAAAGCAGCCGAACTTGAATCTACGGCGGCGCTTCAGCGCAAGTTGAGGCTGGCGCGTGAACTCGCGGAAGGTGCGCCAGCCGGCAAGGCGCCGATATCTACAGGAAACTCGAAATGAAAGCTTTTCTTTTTGTTTTGCTCGCTTTGGCCTCTTCCTTCGCAACTGCGGCCGACCCTCGCGTCGAGCTGAAAACCAACCGCGGCAATATCGTGGTGGAGCTCTATCCTGAAAAAGCACCCCGCTCGGTCGCTAACTTTTTGCAATATGTGAAAGACGGCCATTACAACGGTGTACTGTTTCATCGTGTGATTGACGGATTTATGATTCAGACCGGCGGATTCGATACCCAATTCCAGCAGAAACCGACGCGCCCGCCCATTCAAAACGAAGCGGACAATGGTCTCCCAAATGACCGCTATACCGTTTCGATGGCTCGTTTGCCCGGCGCCCATACCGGCTCCTCGCAGTTCTTTATCAATACGGTCGACAACGCCATGCTTAATTTCAAATCGCGCACCGACAGCGGTTATGGTTATGCTGTTTTCGGCAAAGTTGTGAGCGGTATGGAGGTGGTCGACCGTATCGCTAAAGTAAAGACGGGACGCATGGGCCCTTATTCCGATGTTCCAATCGAGCCGGTGGTGCTGGAGAGCGCCACGCTACTCACCCCTCCCCAGCAATAAGGAAAGCAAATGGTCAAACTGCATACCAACCATGGCGTCATCACGCTAGAACTCGACGCAGAACGCGCGCCGGAAACAGTCAAGAATTTCCTCGCCTATGTAGAGAGCGGTTTTTTCAACAACACGATCTTTCATCGCGTGATTGACGGGTTCATGATCCAAGGCGGCGGATTCGAGCCGGGGATGAAACAGAAACCGACAGAAGCGCCGATCAGGAACGAGGCCGATAACGGTTTGAAAAACGACAAATACACCGTTGCGATGGCGCGTACCTCGGATCCGCATTCGGCGACTGCCCAATTTTTCATTAATGTGAAGAACAACGATTTTCTTAATTTCACCGCACCGTCGACCCAGGGCTGGGGTTACGCGGTATTCGGCAAAGTGACCGACGGTAAAGACATCGTCGACAAAATCACCAGCGTACCGACAGGTCGTTCGGGATTTCATCAAGACGTGCCGACCGAAGATGTGGTCATCGAACGGGCTGAAGTCGTCTAACGTTGGACACGGTCAAACCGGTCCTCTTCGTTTCCGATTTGCATTTGGCCGCCGCACGGCCGCAAATCCATCAGACGTTCCTCCGTTTTCTGCAGGAGGAAGCCAGGGAGGCGGCCGCACTCTATATTCTTGGCGATCTCGTGGAATATTGGGTGGGCGACGAAGACGCCGACGAGGAGTTCAATCGCGGCATCATCGCGGCGATTGCCGCGCTCTCGCAAAGCGGCGTCCCTGTCTACTTGATGCATGGCAATCGCGATTTCCTGATCGGACGGAAAGCAGCCAAGCGCGCAGGTCTGCAGTTATTGGCCGATCCCACGGTGATCGATCTCTTCGGCCAACGCACGCTGCTCATGCACGGCGATACCCTATGTACCGATGACCTCGCTTATATGAAAGCGCGAGCGCGCTGGCGCCGCCCCCTTATCCTGCGCGCGTTTCTGGCGATGCCGCTTGCATTGCGCCGGCGCATCGGCGGCAAACTACGGGCAACAAGCGAACGCACTAAACGCGATACGCCGGCGGCATTGATGGATGTAAATCAACAGGAAGTCGAGCGCGTGCTCAGAGCGAATGCATATCCGCGCCTGATCCACGGCCATACGCATCGACCGGCGCGCCATCTGCACCAACTTGATGGCAATCAGTGCGAGCGCTGGGTCCTTGGGGACTGGTATCAAAGCGGCAGCTATCTGCGCTGCGATGCACAGGGCTGCCGCTCCGTCGCGCTTTTAAATCAGGCCGCGCTTTAACCTAAGCCGCGCTGTAGATCACGCTGCAGATCCGTTATTGCGTCCAGCCCCACGGCGACACGCAAAAGCCCGTCGTTGATTCCCGCCGCCGCACGCGCTTCCGGACTGATACGGCCATGTGTCGTGCTGGCCGGATGGGTGATCGTGGTGCGGGTATCGCCCAAATTCGCAGTGATGGAAATCAGCTTCGTCTCGTCGATCACCCGCCAAGCCGCCTCTTTACCGCCCTTCACCTCAAAGGAAACAATCGCGCCGCCGGCACGCTGCTGTTTTTTCGCCAGCGCATACTGTGGATGCGATTCCAGGCCGGGGTAGTACACACGATCCACATTTGGATGCTTCTCCAGCCATTGCGCGAGTTGCAAGGCGTTGGCCGATTGCGCGTCCATGCGTAGCCTCAAGGTATCCAAGCCCTTCAGCATGATCCATGCATTGAACGGCGATAGACAAGGACCCGCCGTGCGCAAAAACGCGCCGATCTGTTCAGTGATCAACTCCTTTGGCCCGGCTAAGGCACCGCCTAAGACACGACCCTGGCCATCGATATATTTGGTGGCCGAATGCAGCACGATATCCGCACCGAACTCGAGAGGGCGCTGCAAAGCCGGCGTGCAAAGGCAATTATCGACAACCAATAAAGCGCCCGCTCCTTTCGCCACGTTTTTAAGCGCCGCGATATCGAAGACCTCGGTTAAGGGATTGGACGGCGTCTCCAAATAAAAGAGCTTGGTATTCGGCTTCACCGCGCGCTGCCATGCCTCCGGATCGACGCTCGACACCCATGTGGTGTCAATGCCGAATTTGGAGAGGATGCCGCCAAACAAAGTGATCGTCGCACCGAAGACACCGGAGGAAGATACGATGTGGTCGCCCGACTTCAACAATCCCATGGTTACGGCAAGAATGGCAGACATCCCGGACGATGTAGCGACGCACGCTTCAGCGCCTTCCAGTGCCGCAAGTCGATCCGTAAACATCGAGATCGTCGGGTTACTGAAACGCGAGTAGACCGGGCCCTCCTCCTGATTGGCGAACCGGGCAGCCGCCTGCGCAGCACTCTTGAACTTGAAGCTCGAGCTCAGAAACAGCGCTTCGGAGTGTTCATTGAATTGACTGCGCACGGTGCCCGCCCGTACGGCCAGTGTGTCGAAATCGTAGTCGCTAAAATCTTCGTTCATATTGACGTCTCTCGTTTAACCACTCTGCTCTTCGATTGGCATTTCAACTACCGTCATCGCAACTCACGCATACCGGCTTCCATACTCGCGCCTTGCCCGAGTGCGCGGTCCATCCTCGTGCGCTTCATGAGGTAAATAAAAAACCCGCTCTGCCTGAGGCTAGAACGGGTTCGGGGCAGCTCACGCTGCGGTACGCGCCACGCTTTAGCCGTATTTGTTTTTCTCCGCCGGATTCCGGTTGAGGCGCCCGCAAGCTGTTACTCAAATCGGCGCAGACGAAACTTAACGCGCGAGGCGCCGGCTTGTCAATCAGGCGGCCTGGTCTTCCGTTTCTTCGCCGCGCCTGGCGTCCCGACGGGTCTCCACTTCGGCCAGGTATTCGGTCGTAATATCGCCGGTAATGTAGTTACCGTCGAAACAGGAGGTTTCAAAACCCTTCAACGCGGGATTGAGTTCGCGCACCGATTCAATGAGCGCATCGAGGTCCTGGTAAATCACCGCGTCGGCGCAAATCTCTCGCGCGATTTCTTCTTCGGTCCGATTGGTGGCAAGCAGTTCGTGACGAGTAGGCATATCAATGCCATAGACATTAGGGAAACGCACCGGCGGGGCTGCCGATGCAAAGTAGACCTTCTTCGCACCTGCTTCACGCGCCATCTGCACGATCTCGCGGCTGGTGGTGCCCCGAACGATGGAATCGTCCACGATCAGGACGTTTTTATCTTTGAACTCGAGGCCGATGGCATTGAGTTTTTGGCGCACCGATTTTTTGCGCACACCTTGACCCGGCATGATGAAGGTTCGCCCGATATAGCGGTTTTTTACAAAACCTTCGCGATACAGCACACCCAAGCCCTGCGCCAACTCCATCGCGATCGGCCGGCTGGTATCGGGGACTGGAATAACCACGTCGATGTCGATATGTGAAAACTCTTTGCGGATTTTCTCTGCCAGATGACGGCCCATATGCAGACGCGCTTCATAGACCGATACCCCGTCGATCAAAGAATCCGGGCGCGCCAGATAGACGTGTTCGAAAATACAAGGCATGAGGCGCGCATCCGGCACGCACTGTTTCGTATGGAAGACCCCGTTCATATCTACGAGGATGGCTTCGCCGGGCGCAACATCGCGCTCAACGTGGAAGCTCAGCGCATCCAGCGCGACGCTTTCGGAAGCCAGCATCCACTCGGGACCTTGCGGCGTATCGTTGCGGCCGATCACGAGCGGGCGAATCCCATGCGGATCGCGAAAGCCGAGCATTCCCACACCCGCAATCATGGCAACGACCGCGTAAGCGCCGCGGCAACGTCGATACACATTGCTGATCGCTTTGAAAACGGTTGCCGGATCGAGCTTATAACCGGAGGCGGCCAGTTCGAGTTCGTGCGCCAATACATTCAGCAGCACTTCAGAGTCGGAATTCGTATTGATGTGGCGCAGATCCAGCCGGAACATTTCTTCCTTGAGCTGATCCGCGTTGGTGAGATTGCCGTTATGGCCCAAGACCAAACCAAAGGGCGAGTTCACATAGAATGGTTGCGCTTCGCCCGCATTCGCGGCGGAACCGGCGGTGGGGTAACGGCAATGCGCGATGCCCATGTTACCGGGCAAGGAGCGCATGTCGCGCGTGCGGAAAACATCGCGCACCAATCCCGGCCCCTTGTGCATATGAAAGGCCTTACCTTCGGAGGTGACGATCCCGGCCGCATCTTGGCCACGATGCTGTAGCACCAACAAGCCGTCATAAAGCAGCTGATTAACCGGCCCCTTGGCGACAACGCCTACGACTCCGCACATAAAATCCGTCTCTTTCGCTCAGTCCAGTTCAGTTCAGTCATAGCGCATTCGCGCCGCAATGGCTTGCGGCAAATAAGGCCTAAGGGCAAGGGCCGCCGTTTCGAAGGGACCGCTCAAGGCCGCATCGCGCCATACAGCGCTTTTCACAAAGCCGGTCAGTCCAATCAATATCGTGCAAACCAGCAAAACGAGTAGACCGCGTCCAAGCCCAAATATTGCGCCCATTGAGCGATCAATCAAGCCCAAGCCTACCGCATGCACGGCTTTTGCCACCAATAAGGCGATCAGGCCGGCAATCAGAGAAATCACCACGAAAATACCTACCGCTGCGATTAATTGGCGGCCGAGCGGCGTGATGAAATCTTGAGGTAACCACAGCGCCACGCTCGGCGCAAACTGCGCGGCCAAGAATAAGGCGGCGACCCAGCCAACCAGCGATAGCACTTCGCGTACGAGCCCTCGCCATAATCCAATCAGGATCGATAAACCAAGGACCGCAAGGGCCGCATAATCCACCCAGGTCATCGAACGGTGACGGCCCCCGGGTGAACGCCTAGCTCCTGCAACTTCGCTCTTGCCTTCTCGGCGGCTTCTCTGGATGCGAACGGTCCAGCGCGTACACGCGTTTGTTCGCCGGAAGGCGTTTTCACCGGTTCTGTGAACGTTTTGATGCCGGCCTTACCGACCTTGCTCTGGAGCTGTTTGACATTGTCTTTTTTCGACAAGGTTGCCAGAGCGATGATGTAAGTGCTTTGTGAGTTCGCAGCGGGGGCAGGCGACGGCTTAAGGTCCGCCGTCGGCGCTGAAGGCGTTGTTGCAGCGGGCGGGGTTGCCGGCTCCTCCGGTTGAGCCGGTTCAGGCGACTGCACAGGCACCGGCTCCGGCTCCACGGTAGGAGCGGGCGGCGGCGGCAAAACGCGGCTCCCTTCCTGCTTCGGGATTTCAACGTTCAAGGTCGTTGTGACGGGCTTCGGTTCCAGGTCCATGACTAGCGGCGGCACAATCACCAGAAAAAGTACGAGCGCGATTGCGCCGACCAGCCGACGCCTCGCCCGCCGTCTGAGATCCAAAGCCTCGTTTTGGGTTGCCATATCCGCCTTAAGAATGCCCGTGCACTTGCATTACGTCGGCCACGGTAAAGAAGGAACCGAAGACCAAAATTCTATCATCCTGCCGCGCCTTGGCCTTTGCGGACGCATAAGCCGCCCGCGGCGTTTCATGTCGTTCCACATCCCCGCCCACTTGCGCTTCCGCTATGGCCTGAGCAAGCTCGTCTGCCTTTGCCCCCCGCGGATTATCGAGTGTCGCGACATACCAGTGATCGATACGGCCGCGTAGTTGTTCGAACACACCGCGCAAATCCTTGTCGCGCAACATGCCGACGACGGCAAATGTTGTTTTGAAAAAACCCATGTTCGATAAATTGTCCGCCAATACTTTGGCCGCATGTGGATTGTGTCCAACATCGAGAACGACGGCAGGTCGGCCCGGCAAGACCTGAAAACGCCCGGGCAGCTCTGCCCGCAGTAATCCTTGCCGAACGTCCTGCGCGCTCACCGGCAACCGATCGCGCATCGCTTCCAACGCAGCCAAACAGGCGGAGGCATTGAAGAGCTGATTCGCTCCACGCAGACGAGGATAGGGTAACCCGCTTCGTTTGCCCAGACGGCTACCGAAAAGCCATTGCTGCTTGTCGGACGCTTCGAAGCCGAAATCGCGGCCGATCAACTGCAAATCCGCGGCGATCTCCTTGGCATAGTCGATTACGCTTTGCGGTGGATCGGTGTCGGTGCAGATTGCCGGTTTATTCGCTCTGAAAATATGCGCCTTTTCCCAGCCGATTTTCTCTCGCGTGTCGCCTAGATAATCCATGTGATCCATCGCGACGCTGGTCAGCACAGAACAATCGGGCTCGAAAACGTTGACCGCATCAAGCCGACCGCCCAGACCAACTTCGAGAACCAGGGCATCGAGCTTCGCTCGAGAAAAACTCACCCAAGCGGCGAGCGTGGCGAACTCGAAATAGGTGAGTTGCGTCCGGCCGCGCGCGGCTTCCACCGCGCTAAATCCGTCGACGATGCTTTCGTCGCCGGCATCGCGCGCGTCGATACGCACGCGTTCGTTATAGCGAAGAAGATGTGGCGACAAATACTTACCCACACGGTATCCGGCCGCTTGCAGAACCGCCTCGATCATCGTGCAGGTTGACCCCTTGCCATTGGTGCCGCCCACGATAAAAAGCGGACAGAACTTGGCGATATCGAGACGATCGAGCACCTCTCGCACACGATCCAAACCCATGTCGATCGTGGCCGGGTGCAACCGTTCTATATAGCCGAGCCAACCCGGCAGATCGTGCGGCAGCGTTGCGCTCAAACGTTAGGGGCCGGTGCCGGCAGGCGCATAAAAAGCGTGATAACCGCTGCGAGCCGGTCACGCATTTCGCGGCGATCCACGATCAGATCGACCGCGCCTTTTTCCAACAAAAATTCGGAGCGCTGAAAACCCTCGGGCAATTTCTCGCGCACCGTTTGCTCAATGACTCTTGGGCCGGCAAAGCCCACCAGCGCCTTTGGTTCGGCAATCACGACATCGCCTAAAAAAGCGAAGCTTGCAGAAACGCCGCCCATGGTGGGATCGGTGAGCACTGAAATGAAAGGTAGCCGGCGTGCAGCAAGTTGCGTCAAGGCTGCTGTGGTCTTGGCCATTTGCATGAGCGATAGCAAGCCTTCCTGCATACGCGCGCCGCCTGTCGCGGTAAAGCATACATACGGTAGATTTTGCTCCAGGCAAACATGTACACCGCGGACAAAACGCTCGCCGACAACCGATCCCATGGAGCCGCCCATGAAGTCGAATTCGAATACGGCGGCAACCAAAGGAATATTGTGAATGCTGCCCTGCATGACAACCAGCGCATCGGTTTCGCCGCTATTGTTCTGGGCCTCTACCAAGCGGTCCGGGTATTTTTTCGAATCCTTGAACTTGAGCGAGTCGATCGGAGTCACTTCCGCGCCGATTTCAAAACGTCCTTCGGCATCGAGCAGCATGTCCAAGCGCTCCCGCGCATTGATGCGATGGTGATGACCGCATTTCGGACAGACATTGGCATTGTTCTGCAAATCGGTGGTGTACAACACCGCGTCGCATGATGGACATTTGCTCCACAGGCCTTCCGGCACGGACCGGCGGCTCGCCGCTTCGGTCCGCTGAATTTTCGGGGGAAGAAGTTTTTGTAGCCAGCTCATTGACGGTCCAATGCCTCACGAATGCCCGCAAGAAAAGCGCCGGCACGTTCGACCGCCGCGCCCTCGCCCGCGTTTTCCATTTCCTGTATCAATCGGCTGCCGATCACGACGGCGTCGGATACGCCCGCGACCGCGCGCGCGGTTTCGCCATCGCGAATTCCAAAGCCCACACCTAAAGGCAATTTCGTCTGCGCACGAATCGGTTGCAACTTCGCCTGAACGTCGGCGATATCGATCGACGTCGCACCTGTCACGCCACGCAGAGAAACATAGTAGATATAACCCGTGGCCAATTTCACCAGTTGCTCGATCCGTTTCTGGGTCGAAGTCGGGGCAAGGAGAAAGATGAGATCCAGGCCATGCCGTCGCACCAACTCCGCAAACACGGCACATTCTTCCGGCGGATAGTCGACCACCAACACACCGTCCACACCCGCCGCTTGCGCACGTTGCGCAAAGTTTTCGATGCCCATCGCTTCGATCGGATTGGCATAGCCCATCAAGACCACTGCGGTGTTCTGATTCTTCTTGCGAAACTCGCTGACGTAGACCAACACATCATCCAGGCCGACGCCGTGCTTCAACGCGCGTTCGCT
The DNA here is from genome assembly GCA_035273665.1 of Burkholderiales bacterium. GTDB lineage: Bacteria > Pseudomonadota > Gammaproteobacteria > Burkholderiales > SG8-39 > DATEEW01. Next base: position 9,219 of record DATEOW010000045.1, read on the forward strand.
CGCACGTTGAATCACCGGGCCGTCGGCCATAGGATCGGAAAAAGGTACGCCGAGTTCGATGATGTCCGCCCCGGCATCCACAAGCGCGTGCATCAATGGCACGGTGAGTTTCGGGGCGGGATCGCCCGCGGTGACAAAAGGAATCAGCGCTTTTTTGTTATTGCGCGCAAGACCCTCGAATATTTTTTGAATTCTTGATGGCATATGGAATAAAAGCGAGCGACGAGGCGCGCTTAAAACTTCAGTCCCGATTTCTCGGCGACCGTGTGCATATCTTTATCGCCGCGACCGGAAAGGTTGACGAGCAGAATCTTGTCGCGTGCCAGGGTAGGCGCAAGTTTGCATGCGTATGCGAGTGCATGACTCGATTCAAGTGCCGGAATAATGCCTTCGTAATGGCAGCAATCGTGAAAGGCTTGTAGCGCTTCGTCGTCCGTGATGGTCACGTACTCCGCGCGCGAACTGTCTTTCAGATAAGCGTGCTCCGGACCGACACCGGGGTAATCGAGGCCCGCGGAGATCGAATGCGTCTCGATGATCTGGCCGTTCTTATCCTGTAGCAAATAAGTACGATTGCCATGTAGAACGCCGGGTGTTCCCGCGGTCAGCGATGCCGCGTGTTGGCCGCTCTTGAGCCCATGGCCTGCCGCTTCGACGCCGATCAGTTGTACATGCTCGTAAGAAATATAAGGGTAGAAGATGCCCATCGCATTCGACCCCCCGCCCACGCATGCGATTACCGCATCCGGTTGGCGACCCGCCATCGCCGGCATCTGTTCGATCGACTCTTTGCCTATGACGGACTGGAAATCACGCACCATCATCGGATAAGGATGTGGACCCGCGACCGTACCGATGATGTAAAAAGTGTTGTGGACATTGGTGACCCAATCGCGCATCGCTTCATTCAGCGCGTCCTTCAGGGTCCTGGAGCCCGATTCAACCGGCACGACCGTCGCACCGAGCAGCTTCATGCGATAGACGTTGGCAGCTTGGCGCTTCACATCCTCGGAACCCATATAGACCACACATTCCATGCCATAACGCGCAGCCACCGTTGCCGTCGCTACGCCATGCTGACCCGCTCCGGTCTCGGCGATCACGCGCGGCTTGCCCATGCGACGGGCAAGCAGTGCTTGGCCGATGGTGTTGTTCACCTTGTGTGCACCGGTATGATTTAAATCTTCACGCTTGAGATAAATCTGCGCCCCGCCCAAGAGGCCGGACCAGCGCTTGGCGTGATAAATGGGGCTTGGACGGCCGACAAAATGCTTCAGCTCGTATTCGAACTCGGCGACGAATTCCAGATCATGCTGATACTTGGCATAGGCTTCGCGCAATTCTTCGAGCGCATGCACCAGCGTTTCAGCCACAAACACTCCGCCATAGGGACCGAAATGGCCCCGCGCATCCGGCAGGTCATACATCTGCATTACGAACTCCTGCGATGAAAGCAGCCATCAGCTGCTCGTCTTTGATGCCCTTGGCGGATTCGACACCGCTTGATACATCCACGGCCCATGGGCGTACGCGTCTGACCGCTTCACCCACATTGCCGGGGTTCAAACCGCCGGACAGCACCAAGGGTTTGTGCAAATTTCGCGGGATCAGATCCCAGTCGAAGGCCTCACCCGTCCCGCCATACAAATTGTCGCTGTAGGCGTCGAAGAGGTAGCCGGCGGCCCCTGTGAAAGAAGCTGCGTATTCTAGCAAATCCACCCCCGGCCTGACCCGGATTGCCTTGAGATAGGGTCGTCCAAAGCTGGCGCAAAAGGCCGGCGTTTCGTCCCCATGAAACTGCAAGGCCGTGATCCCGCACACTTTTAGTACCGCTTCGACTGCTTGTTCGGTCGCATTGACGAATAGCCCAACAGGCATCACAAAAGGCGGCAGTGCCGCAATGATTTCTCGCCCACGCGCCGCATCCAGGGCGCGGGGGCTGGGCGCATAGAACACGAGGCCAATGGCGTCGGCGCCCAGGCGCGCCGCAACCTGACCATCTTCGGGCCGGGTAATCCCGCAGATTTTGATGCGTGTTTTCATGCGTCCGTGGTCAAAAAGTCGAAAGGCATCATAGGCAGGAATGCGGGTAGCCGCCATGCGTCCGGATATTGCACGCCACTCAAATACAAGCCCGCCGCCGGAAAGGTCGGCGCGGCGCGGCCGCGATCGCGCGATGCGAGGACCTCGCCGATCCACTCCATGGCGTGCGCACCCTTGCCGATGTACACCAATGATCCCACCAGATTGCGGACCATGTGATGTAGGAAAGCGTTCGCACGAAACTTGAAAATCAAATACGGCCCATGCCGGGAAATACGCGCTTCCTCCATGATGCGCATCGGGCTTTTCGCTTGGCATTCGGCCGAACGGAAGGCGCTGAAGTCTTGCTCCCCCAATAATAGTTCGGCAGCCCTTTGCATGGCGTCTTCGTCGAGCGGCAGATGAAACCAGCCGACTTGGTGTGCATACAATGCGGGCCGAATCGGGTGGTTGTAGAGCACGTAGGTATAGCTACGCGCTGCGGCGCTGAAACGCGCGCTGAATTCACGGTCAACTTCTTTCGCCCATTGGACGGCAATGCCGTCGGGCAAATGTGCGTTGGCACCACGCACCCAAGCGGATTCGGGGCGCTCTACCTCAACATCGAAATGCGCAACCTGCGCGCATGCATGTACACCGGCGTCAGTGCGACCTGCGCCCTGCACCCGGATAGGCGAAGCGGCCACGGCGCTCAATGCGGCTTGTAGATGGTCCTGCACGGTGTTACCAGAAGGCTGCGACTGCCAGCCTTCGAAGGCACTGCCGTCATACGCCAGGCCGATTGCAATGCGTTTCAAATTCGCATCCCGGAAAAAAACAAGGCCGCATTCGCGGCCTCGTCGAGAGTGGTTTCGCGAAGCTTAACGCATCGCTCCAAGCATGGTGCGGGCTTGGTCTTGTTGGGCGTTGTCGCCTTCTTTTAAAACTTCATTGAGCAGTTCGCGTGCACCGTCTTTATCGCCCATTTCCTCGTAGGCCTTAGCGAGGTCGAGCTTCGTGGCGACTTCTTGCCAATGCGAATCGCTGTCGCCTTCATTGAGGTCGAGATTGAGGCCGGACAAATCCACTGCAGCGACTTCGCGTGCTTCGTCGACTTTGAAATCCAGATCGATGACATTTGAACTGGCCGCCGCGGGGCGCATCCCGCTGCCATTCGCGGATGCGGGCGTGTCACCGCTATCGGGCAATTCGAAATCGATATTCAAGTCTTCCGTCGTCGCGGGCCGCGGCGCATTGGCCGTCATGTCGCTCACCGCCTTCTTGGTGGCGTCGTCCATGATGAAGGTGCCGCTCGGCGAGAAGTCGACCGTTTCCGCTTCCGGTTTGCTATCGCCACCCATGTTCAAATCGATGTCCAGACCTGCATCATCCTGCGCATCGTCAAGCGCGAGGTCCGGAGCGCTTGAGGCATTGCCTCGACCCAGGTCGATATCCAAAATCGGTTGCGAAAGCTCGACGGGTTCGGGTGCGGAGTACTGCGCGGGTTCAACTGTCGTGTCGTACACAGGGGCTGCCATCGGTGCTGACATCGCCATCGCCGCAGCGCCGCTGCCCGGAGCCGTAGCGGGATCGCCTTGGTGCGAATACATCGGATTATCCGGATCGATGCCGCGGCCCATCTCTGCCGCCTTGGTCCATTCCACTCCTGTACCACCGGTTGCGGCATAGATTTCACCGGCTGTGGCTTCGAAGGCTTTGAGGTCTTTGCGGCCCGCATAGATTTCGAGCAGCTTCACGCGAACGGCTTGGCGGCTAGGGTCCTTTTGCAAGGCTTCTTTCAGGATTTCTTCGGCCTGCGCGTCGCGCCCATAGGCCATATACACATCGGCTTCCGCGATCGGATCGACTTCATCCGTATCAATCGAGCCCAAAGCACTCTGACTGAAGTCGGTTTGCATCGAATGAGAGCCGGTATCGACACTACGCCCGCCGGTGGTTCCGAAGACGGAACTGGAATCGGTTGTGGTCGCGCCGATCAAACTGTTGTTCAATCCGGCGCTTTGCTTCCGGCGCCATATCGCGAGACCGACCAGGGCTAAGACCGCGGCAATAATCGCGGCCGGGATCAACGGATTCTCCATCAGCATGTCGAAGACCGTAGGTTCTTCGGCCGCTGCGACAGGCGTTGAAGCCGGCGGCGTGACGGGTTTAGCTTCGGGTGGCGTAACCGGCGCGGGCGGTTCGACAACCGGTGCAGAAGGCGTCTCGGTGGTCGTAACCGGCGGCGTTACTTCGGGCGTCGCGGGCGTCGGCGAGACGGGATCCGGTGTGGCCGCGATTGGGGCTTCTGGTTTGGGTGGTTCCACCTTGGCCGGTTCGACGGGTTTCGCCGGTTCCGCCGCTTTGGGCGGCTCTGGTGCTTTGAGGGGCTCGGTTGCTTTAGAAGCTTCCGCTTTTTTGGCTGCTGCAGCGGCCGCAGCCGATGCGGCGGCCTGCTTTTGCAACTCGGCCAACTGCTGATTCTTCAGTTCGACGACAGTCTGCAGATCTTTGACGTTACGTTCCAGTTCCGTCACACGTTGCTGCGCGTCACGCAACGCTTTTTCGCGCGCTGCGAGATCGTCCGCGCTCAGGCCCTTGGCCCCCGCGCCAGGCTTAGATTCTTCGGCGCGCGACAGGCGGACCTGATCTTTGGGCGCTTCGGCCGGCAGCTTTTCTTCCGGTTTAGTCGTGATTCGACCGGCGGCTTTTTGCCCGGTCTTTTCCGCGGCGGGCGCAGGTGCGGCTGCGACCTGTTGCGCCAGCTTCGTCCGGTAGTCGCTGAACTCCTTCGATTGCGTATTGACGACCTTGACGGCTTCGTCCTGGCTCAGCTTCGCGGCTTCAGCGGCATCCGGAATACGGAGGATGCGGCCTGTCCGGACGAGGTTGATGTTCTTATTAATGAAGGCGTCTTCATTGGCCCGTTGAATAGCGACCAACATTTGCTCCAGGCTCACGTCGGCTGTTTTATTCGCGGCGGCGATTTCGCCCAGTGTGTCGCCTTGTTTCACTTCATAGGACTTCGCGCCGCTTGCGGTCGTCTCAGCGGGCTTTGCTTCGGCTTTTGCATCGGCAGGCGCAGGGGCGCCTGGAGCCGGTTTAGCCGCAGTTTTCTTCTCTGCTTTAGGAGCCGGTGCTGGCTTTGCTTCGGCTTTCGCTTCTGGCGCCGGCTTTGCTGGCGGCTCGGCCTTCGCTGCGGGCGCTGGCTCCGGAGCAGGCAACGGCTTCGCTTCAACGATGGGCTTCGGTTCCGGCTTCGCAGGTTCTTTTGGCGTTACGGCGACCGGCGGCGTAACGCTCGGTTGTGGCGCTTGATAGCCAACGGGATCCAATAAGAAGGTGTATTGACGCACCAAACGACCGCTCGCGGAGTTCAATTCGAGCAGTACGTCTAAATAGGGTTCTTCAACCGGTTGAGGGGTCGCTAAGCTAACGACGTAACGATCGCCGCGTTTAACCACGTTCGCGCGGACCTGAGTCATGACACCGCTGTAATCAACTCCCGCTTGGCGGAAGGCATCCGGCGATGCGATTCGAGCGCTCAGCGAATCGGCTTCATTCGCTTGAAGCGCGACGATTTCAATTTCCGCTTTGAGAGGCTGCCCCAGCCCCGATAGAACGCTGAGCTTGCCGAGGCCCGCGGCAAGCGCGAAACCTGGACTGAGAAGAAGCAGCGCGCTTGCGAACAGGCTAATTTTTGTAGTGGATCGCACAGTCGTTTCCCGCTGTAGTTGCCCCGCCGTTGCAGACGCAGTTGGCCAATTTCCCACCCTGCCGCCCTTTGAGGGATAAATCGAGGTAGCAACATAGCATCAGGAACTTAGCCTAGCAAGCTAAGCTAATGGCTCAAATATGTGGATAAGCCAAAAATTACTCGGGGACGCGCTATTGGGGAAGCGAGTCACGCGGGGTATATGCCCTCGGCATAGGCCAAGGGCACCCCTTATGGCGATGAGATTTATCGTTGCTCTAAAAGGATCCGCAACATGCGCCGGAGCGGCTCGGCAGCGCCCCAGAGCAGTTGGTCGCCAACGGTAAAGGCGGATAGATAAGTCGGGCCCATGGACAGCTTACGCAAGCGCCCAACCGGAATACTCAAAGTGCCGGTCACGGCCGCAGGGGTCAATTCCTTCATGGATAGCTCCCGCTGATTCGGGACGACCCTAGTCCACTGATTCGCCTTGCCGAGCATCGCTTCAATCTCGTTGATCGGCACATCGCGCTTGAGTTTAATGGTCAGCGCCTGGCTGTGGCATCGCATCGCGCCCACGCGCACGCAAAGCCCGTCGATGGGGATTGGGCTCGCTTCGCGGCCGAGTATCTTGTTGCCCTCCGCCTGGCCCTTCCATTCTTCCTTGCTTTGACCGTTACCCAGATCTTTGTCGATCCAGGGAATAAGCGAGCCGGCCAAGGGGACAGTGAAGTGCTCTGTCGGATAGCCGCTTGAACGCAGGGTGTCGGCGACTTTGCGGTCGATATCCAGAATCGCGGAAGCGGGATCGGCGAGCAGGTCTTTTACAGCCGAATGGGCGGCCCCCATTTGCGAGAGAAGCTCACGCATGTTCTGCGCGCCCGCACCCGACGCGGCCTGATAGGTCATGGCAGAAATCCATTCGACGAGTTCCGCTTTGAAGAGCCCATCCAGTGCCAATAGCATCAAGCTGACTGTGCAATTGCCGCCGATATAGTCCTTTACGCCTTTAGCCAGACCGTTCTTGATCACATTCATATTGACGGGATCGAGAATGATGATGGCGTCCTCCTTCATGCGGAGCGCAGAAGCGGCGTCGATCCAAAAGCCTTTCCAACCGGCGGCACGCAGTTGAGGATAGACCTCGTTACTGTAGTCGCCGCCCTGGCAGGTGATGATGATGTCCATCGCCTTCAGATCGGTTATGGAACGCGCATCTTTCAGCGGCGCGACATCCTTGCCGATGGCCGGGCCCTTGCCGCCGACGTTCGAGGTCGTGAAAAACACCGGGTCGATATGATCGAAATCCCGTTCTTCCGTCATGCGTTGCATCAGCACCGAACCGACCATGCCGCGCCAACCTACCAGACCCACTCGCTTCATCACTGCTTCCTTCAAACTCGAAAAATCTTTAAAGAGCCGCCACGACCGCGTCGCCCATCTCCACGGTGCCTATCTTTTTTGTGCCCGCTTCATAGATATCGGCCGTACGCAGGCCTTGGCTCAACACTTTCTGTACCGCATTTTCAATGCGCGTCGCCCCAGCACTATGATTCAAACTGTAGCGCAACATCATCGCCGCGGACAGGATAGTTGCCAAAGGGTTTGCAATGTTTTTCCCCTGGATGTCCGGCGCGGACCCGTGAATCGGTTCGTACAAACCTTTGCCCTGTTCGTCGAGGGAGGCCGAGGGCAGCATGCCAATGGACCCGCACAACATCGAGGCCTCGTCCGACAAGATATCGCCGAACATGTTCCCCGTGACGATGACGTCGAACTGCTTAGGGTTACGCACGAGCTGCATCGCGGCGTTGTCCACATACATATGCGATAGCGCCACATCGGGATATTCCGCCCCAACGGCCGTCATGATTTCACGCCAGAGTTGCGAGGTTTCCAGCACATTGGCTTTATCCACCGAGCACAGCTTCTTGCCACGTTTGCGAGCAGCCTTGAAGCCCGCGTGCGCAATGCGGCGGATTTCCGATTCGCTATAGCGCATGGTATCGAAGCCTTCGCGCTGGCCTTGTTCGACACGAATCCCGCGCGGCTGACCGAAGTAGATGTCGCCGGTCAGTTCACGCACGATCAGAATGTCGAGGCCGGCTACCACGTCGGCGCGCAAGGTTGAAGCGTTGACCAATTGTTCGTAGACCATCGCCGGGCGCAGATTGGCGAAAAGCTTAAGCTCCTTGCGCAAGCGCAGAATCGCCTGCTCAGGACGCTTCGCCCGCTCCAATGTGTCATAACGCGGATCGCCGATCGCCCCGAAGAGGATTGCATCGGCAGCGCGCGCGAGTTTCAGCGTCGCATCGGGCAAGGGATCGCCTGCGGCTTCGTAGCCCGCACCGCCGACAGGCGCTTCTTCAAATTCCAAATCGAGATCGAGTTGGCGAAGTACCTTAATCGCCGGTCCAACGATTTCCTTGCCGATTCCGTCACCAGGCAATACCGCTATTTTCATAACCCATCCTTAAACGACAACGAGGGCCTTTCAGCCCTCGCTTGAATTTGATTCATTCAAACTTAGGCGAACAGCCAAGGCTGTTCTGTGCGGCGCTTTTCTTCGAAGGCCTTGATCTTATCGGCGTGACGCAAGGTCAAGCCAATATCGTCCAGTCCGTTCAATAAACAATATTTGCGGAAAGCATCGATCGCGAAATCGAAAGCCTGCCGGCCGTCTGCGTAAGCAATCTGCTGCTTCTCCAGATCGATCCTCAGTTGAAAACCCGGGAACGCGACAACATCGTGAAACAGTCGATCTACGTCTTGTGCACTCAATACGATCGGCAGCAAACCGTTCTTGTAGCAGTTATTGAAAAAGATCTCCGCGAAGGATGGCGCGACAATCGCGCGAAAACCGTAATCGGCCAACGCCCAGGGCGCATGCTCGCGTGAGCTGCCGCAGCCGAAGTTCTCACGTGCGAGCAGGATGCTCGCGTCTTTGTAGCGCAGATCGTTCAGAACGAAATCAGGATTGAGCGGTCGGCGGCTATTGTCACTATCGGGCTGTCCCGTGTCCATATAGCGCCAACCGTCGAACAAGTTCGGACCGAAGCCTGTGCGCTTAATCGACTTGAGAAACTGCTTGGGAATGATTGCGTCAGTATCGACATTCGCTCTATCGAGCGGCGCAACCAGCCCCTGATGAACACCAAATTTCTCCATACCTACGTTCGCTACCCTATCTTCGATTCACGTTTCCACAAAGCGCCCGCGGGTTCAAAGCCGCCTTTGCGCCTTTTCTCACCCACAGTACTCACCCCCATAACTGCGCTTGCTCGCGACCTTCGGCTCTTACAGAACTATTTGGCCGCCTTTTCGATCTTATCGCCCACCTTTTCAACATCCCGGCCGAAGCCCTCCACCGTATTGCAACCGCTCATAAAAGCAATCATCGTCAGCAAGAAGCACAAGGATTTACGCATGACTATCTCTCCCGTTATTAATACTTATCCGCGCCAAGCGCGTACGTCGACAAAATGCCCCTCCACCGCTGCCGCTGCCGCCATTTCAGGGCTCACCAAATGCGTGCGCCCGCCCGCGCCTTGCCTGCCCTCGAAGTTGCGATTCGAAGTCGACGCGCAGCGCTCGCCCGGCGACAACTGATCCGCGTTCATCCCCAAGCACATCGAGCAGCCCGGTTCGCGCCATTCGAAACCGGCGTCTTTGAATATACGGTCCAAACCTTCCTGCTCCGCTTGTGCTTTTACCAGCCCCGACCCCGGCACCACCATCGCAAGCTTAATGTTGGAAGCGAGGCGCTTGCCGCGCACGATCGTCGCTGCGGCACGCAAGTCTTCGATACGTGAATTGGTACAGGAGCCGATGAAGATCTTGTCCAGGACGATATCCGTCATTGCGGTATTGGGTTTCAGGCCCATATAGATCAGCGCGCGTTCCATTGCGTCGCGTTTAACCGCGTCTTTTTCCTTATCCGGATCCGGCACGCGCCCGTCGACAGTCGTCACCATTTCCGGCGACGTTCCCCACGTGACCTGCGGCTTCAACTTCGATACGTCGATCGTCACAACGCGATCGAAATGCGCGTTATCGTCGCTGTGCAACGTGCGCCAATACTCGACCGCACGATCCCAATCGGCGCCGCGCGGCGCATACGGGCGGCCCTTGAGATATTTGAAAGTCGTATCGTCGGCGGCAATCATGCCGGCACGCGCGCCCCCTTCGATAGCCATATTGCATAAGGTCATGCGCCCTTCCATCGACAAGGCTCGTACCGCCGGGCCGGCGTATTCGATGGCGTAACCTGTGCCGCCCGCAGTTCCGATCTCACCGATCATAGCGAGGATCATGTCTTTTGCCGTGACGCCGCGAGGCAATTGACCTTCGAACCACACGAGCATGTTGCGCGATTTCTTTTGCAGCAGACATTGGGTGGCAAGCGCGTGTTCGACTTCCGAAGTGCCGATGCCGTGAGCGAGGCAAGCGAAGGCCCCGTGCGTGCTGGTGTGACTGTCACCACATACGACCGTCATGCCCGGCAAAGTCGCGCCCTGCTCGGGGCCAATGACGTGCACGATGCCTTGACGTCGATCATTCATGCCGAATTCAACGATGTTGAATTCCGCGCAATTTTTGTCGAGCGTTTCAACCTGAATGCGCGACACAGGATCGTCGATACCATGCGAACGATCGGTGGTAGGCACGTTGTGGTCGGCCGTGGCGAGGTTGGCGCTAATGCGCCAGGGCTTGCGATGCGCGAGGCGCAGCCCGTCAAAAGCCTGCGGGCTCGTCACTTCATGCAGCAATTGGCGATCAATGTAGAGCAAGGTCGTGCCGTCGTCTTCGACGTGCACGGTATGGCTTGCCCACAGTTTGTCGTACAGCGTTTGCGGTCCCACAGCGAAGGAGCGCTCCGAGGAGCGGCGCTAAAAAAACCAATTATAGCGCCGCGCTCCTCGCTAGTTCCTTGATCGCCGCCAAGGGCCCGTGACTAACGGCGTAGGGCGGCCTGATAAAGCGGCATCACTTCCTGGGCGTGCGCTTGCAATTGCTTGATCCGGTTCTCCGGAGAAGGGTGTGTGGAGAGAAATTCGATACCCCCACCGCCGCCTGCGGAGATCATCTTTTGCCAAACGCTGACTGCGCCATTGGGATCGTAGCCGGCGCGGGCTGCCAATTCCACGCCAATGGCATCCGCTTCGGTTTCCTGCGTACGAGAATTAGGTTTGTTAATGACCGCATCTGCAACCATGTTCCCTAGTTGCGTACCGCCATCACCGATACCGAAAATTGCAGCCCCGAGGCTCACGCCCAAGTTAGTCAAAGCGGCGCGGCTCATGCGTTCGCGTGCATGTTCGCGCAAGGCGTGAGCGATTTCGTGCCCCATCACCGCGGCGATTTCCGCATCGCTCAGATTCAGTTTTTCGATCAAGCCGGTATAGATGGCCATCTTTCCGCCGGGCATACACCACGCGTTCAATTCATCGGTGCTAATGACATTGACCTCCCAATCCCACTTCAACGCGTCTTCCCGAAATGCCCGAGTTGCCGGTACCAAGCGCGAAACGATGTTGCGTACGCGTTGCACTTGAGCCGTGTTGCGATTCAGCAAACCCTTTTGCCGCGCTTGCGCCATCATTTGCGCGTACTGTTGATCCGCCGCTTTCTCCACCTCGTCGGAAGAAACTAAGAGGGTCTGGCGACGTTCAACGCCGACAGCGCCGCTTTCGGTCGTGGCATCGCTCGCGCAGCCGCTCAGGCCCGCGACAAAAAGAATAAACAACAAGGCGTGACGCATCGCTTCTCCTTCTTCTGACTTATTCGTTCGGTAAATTGGGTGCGAGTCCGACACGCGGTAAGGCCCTACCGCGCCACAAAAGCAGGAGCAAGCCACATGCCGCCGCAAAGCTTGCCGCGGTGTAAGTCCATTGCGGGCCGACCGACTGCCACAATGCGCCCGCCAGCAAAGAGCCTACAGCGCTGCCTGCCCCATAAGTGAGGCTAGAAAACAGCGCCTGCCCTCGCACATGACGCGGACCCTGGAACCACTCGTTGATTACCGCCAATGCGGCCGCATGGAAGCTCCCGAAACTTGCGGCGTGCAATACCTGCGCAATGATCAAGGTAGCCAAGCTTTCGACGCCCCAGCCGATCATCAAAAAACGTATTGTTGCGAGCCCAAAGCTGACAAGCAAAATCGCACGCGGTGAAAAACGGTTAAGCCAGCGCGGCATCGCCAGAAAGACAATGATCTCGGCGATCACGCCCAATGACCAAAGTGCCCCCACAGCCGTTTTGCTGTAGCCCGCCTCATCGAGGTAAATGGAATAGAACGCATATAACGGGCCGTGCGCGACGCACATCAAGAATCCCGCGCTCAACAAACCGATGACTTCCGGTCGTTTGACAATGGCACGGATCGACTCGCCATCTTGCTGAACGACGGTGGCGGCGGGATAAATTAGCAACGAGCACAGCGCAGCGCCCGCAAGTGGTAGCAGAACCATCCAGATCAAATTGGAAATGCCGACGCGGTCCAATCCCCAGCCCAGGATGAGTACCGAAGCGATGAACCCGACAGAGCCCCAAAGACGAATGGCGCCGTAGCGATTGTATTGACCGTGCAAATGGCCAAGCGTAAGCGATTCGAACAGCGGCATCGCTGCACTCACAAAGAAGGAATGCGCCGCAAGCACCAGGAGTAACATGAAAAAATCTCGCGCGACAAACAATCCGGCGAAGCTCAGCACCGAAAATCCCAATGCCAAGCGCAACAACCCAATGGAACGACCGCGACGATCCGCCCACCATGCCCACAAATTGGGCGCGAACACACGCGTGGTTTGACCTACCGCCAGTAAAGACCCGATTGCCCACGGCGCAAGGCCGAGCCAGGCCAAATACAAGCCGAAGTAAGGCATGAACGCGCCGACGAAGCCAAAATAGGCAAAGTACAGCGCGGCTAAACGAACGAAAGGGATTGGCACGCTTGCGTTGCGCTATCGCCAGTGCCGGCGCGAGGGTTTAGTTTGTATGGCCCGGAATCTTCGGCGTCGTGCAATGTACATCTGCGTTTTGCGCCCGATGGCGCAACGCGTGATCCATCAACACGATCGCCAGCATCGCTTCTGCGATGGGCGTTGCTCGAATACCGACGCAAGGGTCATGACGGCCTGTCGTTTCGACGATCGTCGGCTCCCCTTTCCTATTGATCGAACGACGCGGCAAACGAATGCTCGAAGTGGGCTTCAGGGCGATATTCACGATCACATCTTGACCCGTCGAGATGCCGCCGAGAATTCCGCCCGCGTTATTCGATAAAAAACCTTCCGGTGTCAGCTCGTCCCCATGCTCGCTCCCACGCTGTGCGACCGAAGCGAAGCCGGCACCGATTTCGACGCCCTTCACTGCGTTGATACCCATCATGGCGTGCGCGATGTCCGCATCGAGCCGGTCATAGACCGGTTCGCCCCACCCGACAGAGACGCCTTCGGCGACTACCGTCAACTTCGCGCCGACTGAATCGCCGGTCCTGCGCAGCTCATCCATATACTCTTCGAGATGCGGCACCATCGCTTCGTTGGCTGCAAAGAACGGATTCTTGTCGACGAGATCCCACGATACGAAAGGCACCTCGGTCTCGCCTAGTTGACATAAATATCCGCGAATCCGCACGCCGTATCGGGTGCGCAGCCACTTTTTTGCGACGGCGCCGGCCGCAACACGAACCGCCGTTTCACGCGCGGAGGACCGACCACCGCCGCGGTAATCGCGAATGCCGTATTTCTGCAAATAGGTGTAGTCGGCATGACCCGGCCTGAAGGTGTCCATGATGCTGCCGTAGTCTTTCGAGCGCTGGTCTTCATTTCGAATGATGAAGCCGATCGGTGCGCCTGTCGTCTTACCCTCGAAGATGCCGGAGAGCAATTCAATGGCGTCCGATTCCTGACGCTGGGTCACGTGACGAGAGGTCCCCGGCTTGCGACGATCGAGTTCCGTTTGAATGTCCGTTGCGCTGAGTTCTAAGCCGGGCGGACAACCATCGATGACGCCGCCCAGCGCAGGCCCATGGCTTTCGCCGAAGGAAGTAATGCTGAAGAGTTTGCCGAGAGTATTGCCGGACATCCGCGCGCCGTTGCACTCGTTGTTATGCAGCGCAGTTTAACATGCGGCCCCAAGCGAAAAGCCCGCGCAAGCGCGGGCTTCGAAGGCATGACCTGGGAGTAACGGATGTATTAGGTTCGCTCGATATAATCCTTGAGCATACGGTTTTCGAAAGTCTTGTCCTCGAGCACCGCGCGCGCAACGTCGTGGAAGGACAGCACCCCAATGAGGGTGTCGTCTTCCATGACCGGCATATAACGCGCGTGACTCTCGATCATGATGCGCCGCAGTTCGTCCACTTCCATATCGGGACTCACAGTGGCCGGTTCCGACACCATAACGTCCTTCACCAGACGCCCATCGACGCTTCCGCGTCCGTCAGCCAACGAGCCGAGTACCTCGCGAAAGGTCAACATTCCGGCCAATTTGCCGTGATCCATGACGACCAGAGAGCCGATGTCATAGTCCACCATACAGGTCACGGCATCGGCTAACCGTCCCTCGGGCGAGATGGTGTATAGGGCGTTACCCTTGATTTTCAAGATTTCCTTGATCAGCATGCGGCTCCTCCTCTTTAGGTTCCTTGTGCTGGTCCTCATTGCCAGTCCTTTACTCTAGACCAGCTGCCGCAGAGCGCAAGCACGGGCGCCCTGCCGCTTCGCTTGATTTTTGCTACGATAGCCCCCATCACACCCCTACAGTGCGGCGTCCGCCGCCTGCCCGAATAAGGACTTGAACTCGATGAGCGACAAGATTCATCATGTCACCGACGCCACTTTTGAACCAGAAGTACTGAAAGCCGACCTGCCTGTACTCGTCGACTATTGGGCTGAATGGTGCGGCCCCTGCAAAGCGATCGCCCCGATATTGGACGAGGTCGCGCGCGACTACGAGGGCAAGCTCAAGGTAGCGAAGCTCAACGTCGATGACAATATCGAAGTGCCGAAGAAGTTCAATATCCGCGGCATCCCGACATTGATGCTGTTCAAAAACGGCAACATGGAGGCGATTAAGGTGGGTTCTTTGTCTAAATCGCAATTAACGGCATTTTTGGACAGCAATATCTAAAAGGATAGGCGGGGGGCTGGCGCGGCCCCTTTTTTCGGTTACACTTTGCCGCAGTAGTTCCCGCGCGCCCATCCTTTAGCGTTCCCGGCGCGACCCCCTTCCCAAAATGAATATCCGCCGCCCTTCCCCGGGGCCGCAAACCACCTTCCGGTCGTCCCTGCTATGCACCTCTCAGAACTGAAAGCCTTACACGTCAGCCAACTAATCGAGATGGCGACCCAATTTGAAATCGACGGCGCCAACCGCATGCGCAAGCAGGAGCTGATTTTCGCCCTGCTGAAAAATCGCGCGAAGAAGGGCGAATCGATTTTCGGTGATGGCACGCTGGAGGTGCTACCTGATGGCTTTGGGTTTCTGCGCTCCCCCGATACCTCGTATTTGGCGAGCACCGACGATATCTACGTTTCACCCTCGCAAATCCGTCGCTTCAATCTACATACGGGCGACACGATAGAAGGTGAAATACGCACCCCGAAGGACGGCGAACGCTATTTCGCGCTAGTGAAAGTCGACCGGGTCAACAACGACACGCCCGAAGCGTCCAAGAACAAAATCCTCTTCGAGAATCTGACGCCGCTTCATCCCACCGAAGCATTCAAACTCGAACGCGATATCAAAGCCGAAGAAAACATCACCGGCCGCATCATCGACATCATCGCCCCGATCGGCAAGGGTCAGCGTGGCTTGTTGGTAGCGCCGCCCAAGACCGGTAAAACCGTGATGCTGCAGCATCTGGCCCACGCAATCATCGCCAACAATCCTGAAGTCATTTTGATCGTGCTGCTCATCG
The DNA here is from genome assembly GCA_035273665.1 of Burkholderiales bacterium. Classification (GTDB taxonomy): domain Bacteria; phylum Pseudomonadota; class Gammaproteobacteria; order Burkholderiales; family SG8-39; genus DATEEW01. Next base: position 24,860 of record DATEOW010000045.1, read on the forward strand.
ATGAGCGGCCAGAGGAAGTGACCGAAATGACCCGTTCGGTAAAAGGAGAGGTGGTTTCCTCGACCTTTGACGAACCCGCCACGCGCCACGTGCAAGTCGCCGAAATGGTGATCGAGAAGGCAAAACGCCTGGTCGAGCACAAGAAGGACGTCGTGATTTTGCTCGATTCGATTACTCGGCTCGCACGCGCTTACAACACCGTGGTGCCTGCCTCCGGCAAGGTGCTGACGGGCGGCGTAGACGCAAATGCGCTGCAACGTCCTAAGCGTTTCTTCGGTGCCGCCCGCAATATTGAGGAAGGCGGCTCGCTCACGATTCTGGCGACCGCCCTCATCGACACCGGGAGCCGTATGGACGATGTCATCTATGAAGAATTCAAAGGCACCGGCAATTCAGAAATCCACCTCGACCGCCGGATGTACGAAAAACGGATCTTCCCCGCCATCAACGTCAACCGGTCCGGCACCCGCCGTGAAGAGCTGCTGATCAAGCCGGAGATCCTGCAGAAGATTTGGGTACTTCGTAAGCTGCTGTATCCAATGGACGATCTGGAGGCAATGGAATTCTTATTGGATAAGATCAAAGCCACCAAGACCAACGGCGACTTCTTCGACTCCATGCGCCGGGGTTGAAGGCTGGTCCTGCGCCCCGATCTCTGGGATAATCGCCCGCTTTAATTTTCGGCTTGAAACGCTGGGTAAGCTGCCCGAGCGAAGCCAAGCCACCCAAAAGGAACGACATGAAAGCCGAAATTCACCCGCAATATCAGGACGTCGCCGTTACGTGCTCCTGTGGAAATAAATTCACGACGCGTTCGACGCTTGGCAAACCGCTGCACGTAGAAGTTTGCTCCGCCTGCCATCCCTTCTATACCGGGAAGCAGAAGATCGTCGACACGGCAGGCCGGGTTGAGAAGTTCCGCCAGAAATATGCGAGCAAGAGCACTTCTTGAGTTGAGGTCTCTGCAATAAAAAAGGCAGCCGCAGGCTGCCTTTTTTATTAGCGGGACCGGGAGACGTTTACAATGCGGCACGGCATATCCACATACTTATAAGACTCATGCCCGATCGGTTGCGCGAACGCATCTCCCTTCCCTTGCATGGCTGGCCGTTGGCCGTGTTAGTCGCGGCTTTTCTTCTTCCCGGTCTGCTGGGCCACGATCCTTGGAAATCCGTCGATGCCGTCGGCATTGGCGTCGTCCATCAAATGTTGAACACAGGCAACTGGCTCACACCTCATTTGGCTGGAGAACCTTATCTTCAAGACGGCCCGATCTACTTCTGGGTCGCGGGAGCATTGGCCAAAGCGCTGAATTTTATATTGCCCGTTCACGAAGCCGCCCGCTTTGCGAGCGCCTTGTTTGTACTGCTTGCGCTGCTGTGGGTCCGCATAGCCGCTCGTGATTTGTACGGGCGCAAGGAGGGCGATCTTTCGATGCTCGCCCTGCTAGGCTCTTTAGGTTTGCTTTGGCACGCACACGAAGCAGCGCCGGAAATGGCGATGCTTGCGGGTTTGGCCGGCGCCTATTACGGTTTGTCGATTTCACATCGACGTCCCGGCAAAGGCGGTATCTTTTTCGGCATCGGTTGTAGCTTGGCGTTCCTCGCGAAGGGCTTGCCTGGGCTGGCTCAACCGCTGCTCGCGGCCGTTTTGTTACTGCCTTTTTGCGCTGAAATGCGCCGGCGCGATTTCGGTTACGCCGTCGGCTTGGGTCTGCTGATCCTGCTTCCCTGCGCGTCGATCTGGCCCTGGCTGGTGTGGCAGCAGAACCCGGAATATTTCCATCAATGGTGGTCCTGGCAACTTTCGAATATTACGAACCCACCGCGGCTGGACGAGTTTCTGTATTACTTCAAGACGCTGTCTTGGGCCGCCTGGCCGGTGTGGCCGCTGACCCTATGGGCCGCGTACAGTTCGCGGCGCGGCGTGGGCGATCCGGCTTATGCCTTGCCTTTGGTCGGCGCGGTAATTTGTTTGCTGCTCTTGATGTTTACGCATTCGCCGAACGAGATGGATGCCTTGGCTTTGTTGATTCCTTTGGCGATCCCGGCTGGTAGTGCCGCCGTGCGCTTGCGCCGTGGGGCCGCAAACGCGTTGGCTTGGTTTGCGATTATGACGTTCAGCCTGATCGCCGCGTTCATGTGGCTTATGTGGTTTGCCGCTTTAAGCGGCGTGCCGGAAAAACTGGCTGCCAACGTCTTCCGTCTCGCGCCAGGTTTCGAATTTCACTTTCAATATGCGGCAGTCGCGGGCGCGGCGATCATGACGCTCGCGTGGATTTTTCTAATATGGCGCAGTGAGCGTTCCAGCTTACGTAGCCTCACGCATTGGGCAGCGGGTGCCACGCTTGCATGGGGTCTCGCCACGACACTCTGGCTGGACTGGATCGATTACGGCCGCTCTTACCGGCACGTGGCGGAAGATGTCCGTGCGCAATTGCCGCAGCGCTATAAGTGCATCGAAAGCCGTGGCTTGGGCACAAGCCAACGTGCCGTGTTCGACTACCATGCCGGTATCGTGACGAAGCGGCATGAGGTGGAAGGTGACACTTTGTGCAGGTATCTCCTTGTCCAAAGTAATACGCGCGATAAGCAAGTCGCCGCAGGCCCGCAGTGGCAACTCATCTGGACAGGCAATCGCCCTCGCGATCGTGAACGTTATCGTCTTTATCGCAGACCATAGAGCCCGTATGACTGAACGCCTTGACGATCTGAACGAGTGGAAGGCTTTGCGGAGCGCGCAAGAGCAAACCGCGGCGGCGCATATGCGCGATTGGTTCGCCGCTGACCCGCAGCGAGGCGAGCGTATGAGCATGGACGCCGCCGGTCTCACGCTGAATTACGCCAAACATCGACTTGACCACAACGTGTTGAGTCTGTTGTTCAAGCTCGCGCAAGCGCGAGACTTGCCATTGTGGCGAGAGCGCATGTTCCAAGGCGAACCCATCAATAGCAGTGAGAAGCGCGCAGTGCTCCATACCGCCTTGCGCGCAGTGCAGCCACCGGCGGAAGTCAGCGACACCCTGACGCGCATGTACACCTTTGCAGATGCGTTGCGCGCAGGTGCGCTCAAAGGCAAGACAGGCAGCGCGTTTACCGATGTGGTCAATATCGGCATCGGCGGCTCGGATCTGGGTCCTCGTATGGCCGTGCGGGCGCTCGACCGTTTTTGCACGGATCGCCCACGACTGCATTTTGTCGCTAATGTCGATCCGGAGGATTTGAACCGAGTCCTGGGCTCACTCGAGGCCGCCACGACTTTGTTTATTGTCGCGTCCAAAACCTTCACCACTGCGGAGACACTCAGCAATGCGACGCGCGCACGCGCCTGGGTAGAACAGCAATTGGGCACCGGAAACGCCGGCAGCCATTTTGCGGCGGTAAGCTCCAATGTGCCGGCCGCGCAGGCTTTCGGCATCGATCCGAATCGCGTGTTTCCGATGTGGGATTGGGTCGGCGGGCGTTATTCCTTATGGTCTGCGGTCGGACTTTCGATCGCAATCGCCATCGGCTCTGAGGGCTTTCGTGAGCTACTGGC
>DATEOW010000046.1:0-9794 GCA_035273665.1 Burkholderiales bacterium
TGGACTTCACCGACCGGAATGGTTGAAGCTGAAGATACGGCGACGCTCGCAACGCCCAACGCGAGCGGCGTATCGATGCAGGTGAACTATGAAGAACGTCCTACCGCCGGCGCAACGGGTACCCGTACAGCGACGGCAAGCGCGAACGCGGACACGGGTGCGACGCATTCCATCGCACTCAAGGCTGCACCGCTAGTTTGCTTTGTCGACAACTTCAACCGTGCCAACGGCTCACCCGGATCCGGTTGGGCGGTATCCAATAGCGGCGGCACTTTCGGCAATCCCGTTATCGCTTCCAACCGATTGCGGTTGACCGATGCAACCGGCAACGTCGCCACCATGGCGACATTGCAGCGGATCTTCCCCGGCGCCGGCAACCGTATTGAAGTGCTCTTCGATCACTACGCTTATGGCGGTTCGGGCGCGGACGGTATCGTTCTTGTCTTATCCGATAACGCGATTACCCCTTCGCCCGGCGGTTATGGCGGCTCGCTCGGCTATGCGCAGAACACGGCGGCGACGCCTAGCAAACCCGGCTTCAGCGGCGGTTGGCTCGGCGTCGGCATTGACGAGTTCGGCAACTTCTCCAATCCGACAGAAGGCCGCACAGGTGGACCGGGTGCCCGCGCCGATTCGCTTTCTATCCGCGGTTCGGGCTCGGGTAACACGGGCTACACTTATCACACGGGCACTGCGGCGAATCTGGTTCCGCAAATCGACAACAATGGTGCCGCATCGCCGGCGCACCGCTATCGCGTCATCGTCGATCATTCGAACGGCATCAATGCCTACGTCTCGGTCGAACGCAATACCGGCACCGGTTACGTCACCCTCGTTTCGCCCTACGACGCCAAAGCCCAAGCGGGTCAGGCGGCAGTGCCGACAAATTGGATTCTGTCGTACACCGGCTCCACCGGCGGTAGTACGAACATCCATGAAATCGACAATCTGCAAATCTGCGCGACGGCGCAGTCTGCGGTCTCGGCAATCCATCATTTCGAGATTTCAGTGGTGGCTTCCGCCAGCACCTGCACGCCGCATAACGTCACCATTACGGCGAAGGACGCTTCAAACAACACGCTGCCTTCGTATACCGGCCCCTTGACGATCACCACGTCAACCAATCATGGCAACTGGTCGGCCGTAACGGCCGGCGGCACACTCAATAACGGCGCGTCGGACGATGGCGCTGCGACCTACAACTTCGTTGCCGGTGATAACGGTGTCATCACCCTCGCCCTCTCCAATACGCATGCGGACGACTTGACCATTAACGTCGTCGAAACGGGAACGCCGGCAACGAGTTCGACTTCCAGTGTCGTCAATTTCCGGGACAGCGCCTTCGTCTTTACCGAGGATCCGATTCAAATCGCGGGCAGGCCCCAAGCGATGACGGTCAGTCTTTATACCCGCGTGGGCGGAAGTTGCCCGGTCGATACGGCGTATACCGGCACGAAAAATCTTGATGCATGGATCACGCGTCTCGCACCCGATCCCAACGGCACGGCGCCAACCATCGGCGCCTTGTCGCTCCCGAGCGCTGCGCCGGCGGTTGTTCCGGGAACGAACAATCTCAGTCTCAACTTCGTTAACGGTGTAGCAACGTTCAATCTGAATACGAGCGACGTCGGCAAATACGCTTTGAACTTCCGTGACGATACGAGGCTATATGCAACTGCGGTCGATATCGGCGGTGCAAGCCAGACAATCACGGCGCGTCCATGGCTGAATGTGCAGGTGCCGGGCAACCCAGCGACCGATCTTCCCACCGGTGGCATCCTCACTTCCGCGGGCAGCAGTTTTACGGGAACCGTAAGAGGCGTACTTTGGAACGCAGCTGACGATGCCAACAATGACGGTGTGCCGAACGTGGGCGCGAACCTCAACGACAACGTCGTCGCGCTTCGCTTCGCGTGGCCGACCGCGCTGAATGCAGTCACTCCGATTGCCCCTGTCGGCGGAGCAACGGGGACGGTCGGCAACGGTGCGGTCGCGCAAGCCGGTTATACGAACGGTGTCGCGACCGTCAACAACCTCAGCTATTCGGAAGTGGGGAGCTTTACGCTGCAGGCGTCGGTGGCCAATTATCTGAATACCGCCACCGCCGATTTGATCGGCACGCTCACACCCGTTGGCCGCTTCACGCCTCACCATTTCGCCGTAACCGGGGGCGTGTTAAGCACGCGCCTCGGCGCAGGATGCGTACTGCCGGTATCGACTTTCACTTATATGAACGAAGCCATCGGCATCCAATACAACATTGCCGCGCAGAACTTGGCGAACGCCACCACCCAAAATTACACCGGTGTGTGGGCCACGCTCAATCTCAACGTTGCGGCTTCGCATAACTTCGGAGCGCGCGACAACACCGCTGCAATTAATCTAAGCGGACGCCTGGGCGTCAACTCGATTGCGGGGAACTGGAGTACAGGCACCGCCGCAGTCACCGGCAGCGTTTCGCTGTCACGCGCGGTGCCGGATGCGCCCGACGGCCCTTACTCCGATTTCCGCATCGGCGTCGCGCCCTCCGAGGGAGGCGTCGTAACGACCGCGATGGATCTCGATGTAGATGGCAACGCGACGAACGACAGAGTGCAACTGGGCACGAGCACTCAAATCCGTTATGGCCGTCTGAGGCTTTTCAACACCCAGGGTTCTACCGATTTCAATCTGCCTGTTCCGATGCGTCTCGAATACTGGAACGGGACCAGCTTTGCGACGAACACCGCCGATAGCTGCACCACGCTGCCCCGAAGCGCTATCACCATGGACGCGTACTTAGGGGAACTCAATGCCTGCGAAACAGCTTTCGCTCTCCCGACGATCAGCTTTAGCAATGGGGAAGCGGCGCCTGCCCTGCTTGCTCCGGGTAATACGAATAACGGCAGTGTTGCGCTGAGAGTGAATCTCGGCGCCCCGCCGTCCGGGCAATATTGCAGTGCAATAGGCGGCGGCACCGCCCCCGCCACCTCCGCTGCTCGAAGCTATCTGCTTGGCCGTTGGGATGATTCAGCCGATCCGGACGCCAATCTCAATACCGGCTATGACGACGGGCCTGCCTCTCGAGCCGCTTTTGGGCTCAACAACAACGTTCCCCAGCGCATCATTTATTCTCGCGAGAACTATTGATGCTTATTCGACACTCCGCGCTTTTATCCAGGAATCTTTCGAGCACAATAACTTACTGAGCTCTTTTAAGCTCGGGTCTAGATTTTTTCGGGGAGAGCAGGCGTGCGGTGGTTGTCCAAGGTGCGACGCGAACCGGGCTGGATGGTTTTCGGCACGGGCGACGAAGAATTTGCAGCGGTCCTCGGCGAGGGCGGCGGCGCCCAGCCGCGCGTACACCAGTACGCGGTTCGGGCAATGGATGGCGCCGAAAACGGTCTCTTGCGCGCCGCGCGTGACCTCAATCCCAAACGCTTCCAGTGCGCTACGTTGCTTGATCCAAACGACTACCAGATTGTCGTGGTCGATGCGCCCAACGTCCCCCAAAACGAACTTAAAACCGCGATGCGGTGGCGCGTCAAAGACATGCTCGATTTGCATATCGACGACGTGACCTTGGATGTGCTCGACATTCCGGTGCCGAAGGATTCACCCGCACGCAATCATACGATGTACGCGGTAGCGGGACGTAATGAGGCCATCCAAAATATCATCAAGCGTTTCGAAGAAGCAGCCATTCCCCTCTCGGTGATCGACATTCCCGAGACCGCGCAACGGAACATTGCAACGCTCTACGAAGCGCCCGGTCAAGCGCTCGCTTTGATCTATTTCGATAATCGCGGTGGCCTGCTGACGGTGAACTACGAAGGCGAGCTTTATCTCACGCGGCGCCTCGAACCGACCTTCGAACAGCTCACCCATAGCTACGACAGCATTCGCGACGATGCGCGGGGCCGTCTATCACTCGAACTGCAACGGTCGCTGGATCACTTCGACCGTCAGTTCCGTTCAATCTCGATCGGCAAACTCCTGCTCGGCCCCGAGCCGAGCACTTCCGGTCTATTGGAATATCTGGGCACCGAGAGCGGCCTTCCGGTCGCACAGATCGATCTAAACGAAGTGATCAGCATAGGCGGCGGCCCGCTTGAAGCACGCGTGCAATGGCGACTGTTCCATCTGATCGGCGCTTCGCTGCGGCATGAGGTAAAAGCGCTGTGAGCCAGCAACTCAATCTCTATAACCCGCTTTTTCTGCGGCAGAAGAAGTACTTTTCTTCTCGCACCATGCTTCGCACGCTGGCGGTGCTGCTCGTCGCCTTTGTGTTGGTCAACGTCATTCAGCGCATCCAGCTTGCCGGCCTCGAAAAGCAGCAAGTGGAAGCGGCAACGCAGCTCGAATCGACGCGCCAGCAACTCGTGAAGTTTGCACAAGACGCCAAACGCCCGCCGAGCAAAGTGCTGGAAGATTTGGAGACCCGCTTGCAGATGCAAACACGGGCACAAGAAGTTTTGCTCGACGGCTTGAAAAGCGGAGAACTCGGGAACGTACAAGGATTTTCGCCTTATCTCGTGGCGCTCGCCCGTCAAACGATGTCAGGCGTATGGCTGACCGGCTTTAGCGCAACCGGCGAAGGCCCGCAAATGATCCGGGGCCGTATGTTGCGAGCGGAAATGTTGCCGAGTTATTTACGCATGCTGAATAAGGAAGATGCGTTACGGGGCCAAGGGTTTGCCCAACTGCAGCTCACTACGCGAGAGGAAAAAGACGATAGCGATTCATCGGGCACGTCGTATGTGGAATTCAGTTTAGGCGAACGCAAAACCGCGGAAGAAATCGCGAGCGCCAACGCCAAAGTAAAAGCGCAGGACGAGCGCGATGAAATCATCCTGAACAAAATGCGCATGGCCTTGCGAGGTGGACGATGAACGCCATCAAGCAGCGCTGGCAGATGTGGGCGGACCGTCTCGACGGCATGAGCCTGCGCGAGCGCGTCATCGTCTTCTTCGCCACGACTTTCATTCTGCTTTTCATCTTGAAAATGTTGTTTAGCGATCCGGTTACCGATCGGCAAAAAGAGATCGCGCGGGACATTGCGCAGAAGCAAGTGGACGCGCGTCAAATCCAGGATGAAGTGCAAAAAATATTAGGCCCGCGCCCGGACGATCCGGACAACGCGCGTCAGGAACGCATCAAGGAATTGCAGGCGCAGGTCGCGGCTTTGGATGCGCGCCTCGCAGCGAAACAACGAGAGCTTGTCCCGCCCGAGGAAGTAACGGGCATGCTCGAGGAAATGCTTCGCCGCGAACGTAAACTCGATTTGGTCGGCCTGCGGTCGTTGGCGCCCGAACCGATTTTCGATGAAGAGAAATTGACTACGGCTGAAGATGGAACGCAGACCAAGACACCTCGCCTGCAGGTGTATCGGCATGGCGTGGAAGTCACCGTACGCGGAAGTTATTTCGATCTGCTCCGATACCTAGACGATCTGGAACAAATGCCGTTGCGTTTGTTCTGGCGTGACGTCGTCATCGACGGCGACGACTATCCGGTCATCACCATGAAGCTGAGCGTCTATACGCTGAGTCTGGAACGTTCATGGGTGGTGGTATGAAAACGACCATGCTACTGGCCTTGGCGCTTTTCGCCGGCAGCACGCAAGCGCAAGCTTTGAGCGATCCCATGCGTCCGCCTGGCGCCGCCTTGAATAGCGGCGTCGCCAAAAGCAAAGGTGGCCCCGTATTGCAAACTGTCTACATCGGACAAGATCGCCGTTACGCGATCATCGATGGCGAACGTGTGATGCAAGGCAGCGCTGTCGGCGATGCCAAAGTGGTGCGTATCGCACCGAACGAAGTTACCCTCCGCGACGATTCCGGCGAGACGGTACTCAAGCTCTATCCAGAGGTGAACCAATTGATCATTACCCCTCGTCCTCCCGCCCCAGCCGTTGTTCCCGCCGAAAGAGGAAAAAAATGAGAACCGCCCTGATTCTGAGCTTAGCGGTCGTGTTGAGCGCCTGTGCCGTACCCAATCGCCCCGCGAGCTTAAATAGCGCCATCATCGACGAGATGAACGCCGCAGCCGCCGCAAAACCGAAGCCGGCGCGCGACGCTGCGGTCGAAGCCGCCCTGATCCCGCCTTTGCAACTTGAGCTGCCGAAAGTCGATCAACGCGTTCTTGAACCGCGCTTCGACCTGTCCGTCAACAACGCGCCTGCGCAGCAAGTCCTGTTGTCCATCGTCTCTGGCACACGCTACAGCATGCTTGTGCACCCGGATGTCACCGGCAGCATTTCAGTCGATCTGAAGGACGTGACGATCCGCGAAGCGCTGGACGCCTTGCGCGATTTATACGGTTATGAATACCGCATTGAGGGCACGCGAATCACGGTCCAGGCGCCGAGCTTGCAGACACGCGTCTTCAAAGTGAACTATTTGGCCGGCCAGCGCCAAGGCAAAAGCGAATTGCGTGTCATCTCCGGTTCCGTCTCAGACGGCGGCAGCAGCAATAACAATTCGCCCAACAGTAGCAACGCGGCGCAATCCAACGGCAGTAACGGCCAGCAGCAGACGACGCGCGCGACCGACGCGGCGCACATCATCACCTCAACTTCTTCCGATTTCTGGCGAGATTTGGCACAGACGCTGGCCGTCATCGTAGGTGTGGACGCTGGTCGTAGCGTGGTCGTGAACCCGCAAGCGGGCGTCATTGTCGTGCGCGGCATGCCCTCGGATATGCGCAACGTGAACGACTATCTGCGCGCGATTAAGATTTCCGTCGAGCGGCAAGTGATGCTCGAAGCCAAAATCATCGAAGTGACCTTAGCCGACGCCTATCAAGCGGGCGTGAACTGGGCCGCCCTAGGCAGCAATCTGGCCTTCGGCATGATCAATCCGGGTACGCGTTTGGCAGCCAACGGATTCATCGGTACCGGCACGGTCACCCCAAATGCCGGCGGTACCGACGTAAACATCGGCGATCTCCAACTTGTGTCCAATCCGGGCTCGTCGCTCATCGCCGGAAATAATGCAGGCAGCTTCCTCCCCAGCACCCCGGGGGGCTCACTTTTTGGACTCGCGCTCCAATCCAATAGCTTCGCCGCACTACTGAATTTCCTGGAAGGTCAAGGGAGCGTGCAAGTATTGTCGAGCCCGCGTATCGCCGCCTTGAATAACCAAAAAGCCGTTCTCAAAGTGGGCACCGATGAATTTTTCGTTACCGGCATTGAAAGCGGCACGACGTCCGGTGGCAACACCTCCGGCAGCGGTGACAACAGCGTTACACAGTTCCCGACATTAACGCTGCAACCCTTCTTTTCGGGCGTCGCGCTCGATATCACGCCGCAGATCGACGAAGACTCCAACGTGATTTTGCATATCCACCCCTCGGTAAGTGTCGTGGTTCAAGACAACCGGGTGATCAACCTGGGGGCGAATTTCGGCGGTGCGGTGAGTCTACCGCTCGCACGTAGCACGGTCAGCGAGACCGACAGCATTGTCAAAGTCGCCAATGGCAATATCGTGGCCATTGGCGGATTGATGAAAGCGGACATCAACGACCGTCAATCTGGATTGCCGGGCGTACAGGATGTGCCCGGGTTGAATACACTTCTAGGCAGCCGTAACCGCCTGGTCGTCAAAAAGGAACTGGTCATCTTGATCAAACCCACCATCGTGGGCGGCGAAACCAACTCGGGGGACATCGCGCAATCGCGGGACCGTATGCTCGAATTGAGTCAGCCGGCGCGAGGCAGCTATTCCGACCGTACCACGGCGAAATGATTTATCTCGCGCATTTCGGTCTGCGTGAAGCGCCATTCAGCATCACGCCCGATACGAGCTTCTTCTGTTCCTGCCGCAGTATTCAGGAAGCGCTGAACACCCTGACCTTCGCCGCGAGCAACGGCGAAGGTTTCATCAAAATCACCGGGGAAGTCGGTACGGGCAAAACACTGCTCTGTCGCAAGTTCCTCGGGAGCCTTGGGTCGGAATGGACGCCCGCCTATATCCCCAATCCAAACATCGCACCGCAAACATTATTGCGCGCAGTCGCCGAAGAATTGAGCGCAGAGACGGAAGCGGGATTGGACGAGCACGGGCTGATGCGTGCCATCAATTATCGGCTGCTGAACCTCGCACGCGAGGGCAAACGCCCCATTCTGTGCATCGACGAATCGCAAGCCATGTCCATTGAAACCTTGGAAATGGTGCGTCTGCTCACCAATTTGGAAACCGAGAAGCGCAAACTGCTGCAAGTGGTTCTTTTCGGTCAACCGGAACTCGATGAAAAGCTGGCGCGGCAAGAAATCCGTCAACTCCGGCAGCGCATTACTTTCGAATACAGCCTTACACCTTTAACGCGCAGGGAAATGGCCGGCTATTTGACGCACCGTTTAATCGTCGCGGGTTACTCCGGCACCGGCGTATTCACGCGTGGCGCAATGAATGTCATCCACCGAGCGAGTGGCGGCGTGCCGCGACTGGCCAACATCATCGCGCATAAGACCCTGATGCTCGCTTACGGACGTGGCGTTCGCGAAGCAAGTTGGCGCGATGCGCGACTGGCTGCCGGCGATACGCCCGCCCGCTCACACCGGCATTCGGTTGCATGGTGGTTGCTCGCGGGCACTGCATGCGCCGCGATCGCGGGCATTCTCATGGTGAAAGGCTTATGAGCGTCGTCAATAAAATGCTGAAAGACCTGGATCGCCGTCAAGGCGGCGACGCTCCGGTATTCACGCAGCATCTGTCTACCGGCGGCTCATCTGGATTGATGAAGGCGGTGATTGGAGTGGGATTGCTGGTGATCGTTGCCTTGATCGTTGCTGTGGTGTTGCTTCTTCCAAATGAAGAAGATGCAAAACCGATTGCAGCGCAGAGCCTGCCGATCACGCCGGTAACGGTTGCAGTGGTTGCACCACCCGCACAGACACCTCCGAAAACGGTCGAAAGCGCACCGATGCCGGTAATTGAACCGGCTCCACCCGTCGCAATTGCGCCTTCGCCTCGAACCGAACCGCCGCCGCCCGTTGCAACTGCGCCCTTGCCTCGAACCGAACCGACGCCGCCCATTGTGGTGCCATCGGTGCCTAAGCCAACCTCGGCTCCACCTAAGCCGGCCGCACCGACACCGCGAAGTGAACTGGCGGTTAGTGTCCAAGCACCGGTTATCGAGGCTCCGCCTAAGGCGCTTGCAGCGCCGCCCGCCCCGGCCGCTACCGCAAGCGAATCCGCAACGTCTCAATTGAGCACGGACACTCGGGCTGCGCGTTCGGTACCGAGCGGTCCGTCCAAGATCGACCTCAAACCTGCGATCGCCGCGCGCAGCGCCGAAGGCGAGTTCAAGCGCGCAGTGGCGTTGATCAACCAGGGACGTCAACAGGAAGCACGTGCTGCACTCAACGATGCATTACAACTCGACGCAGGCCATCAAGGCGCACGCCAAACGCTCGCTGTGCTACTCGTTGAGTCTGGGGCGTCTGAAACCGCCGAAGCGCTACTCGCAGAAGGGTTGCGACTGAACCCGCAACAGACAAACTTTGCGATCCTTGCTGCCCGTCTCAGGTTTCAACGCGGCGATGCCGGGGGCGCATTGGATCTATTGCGCCAATACGGCAGCACCGCATCAAACAACGCCGATTATCGATCTTTCACTGCCGCGCTGCTGCAGCGCGCGGGGCGCCATGCCGAAGCGATTGATGAATATCGCGCAGCCGTAAGCCTCTCACCCGGCGCAGGCGTTTGGTGGATGGGGCTGGGGATTTCTTATGAAGCAAACGGCCAGAGCCGAGAAGCGGCGGACGCCTTCAGGCGCGCCTTGGCGACTTCCAGCTTGTCGGCGGAACTGTC
>DATEOW010000047.1:0-2869 GCA_035273665.1 Burkholderiales bacterium
CGCCCATGCTCGCAATCACGACGTGCTTGACCGGCGTTTGCGCAATCACCTGTGCCAAGGTATGCGCGAAGTTTTCCAGAATGACGATTACTTCAGCGCCCGAATCGATCAGTTGGTGTTCGAGTTCCCGCCGCGTATAGAGCGGATTGCAATTGACGACGGTGTAGCCGGCACGCAAGGTGCCGAATATCCCGATCGGATATTGCAATACGTTCGGCATCATCAACGCGACGCGTGCGCCGCGTTTCAACCCCAATGATTGCAGCCATCCGCCGAAAGCTCGGGTCAACTCTTCCAGATCCGCATAGCGAAGCGTACGCCCCATGTGGGTGTAAGCCGGGCGATCTGCGTAGGTGCGGCAGCTCTCCTCGAACACGCTCCCGACCGAACGCAAACCGCTTAGATCGATATCGGCGGGAACGCCGGGGGGATAGCTCTCAAGCCAGATTCGCTCCACGATCTTCTCCTCGGTACTGCGCTGTCAATCTATCGATGTTGTACGCGACGCAGTTAGCGCACATTGCTGGCCGAGTGCAGCACGGCCTTGTTACCGACGAATTGCACGCTGACGGTTGGCTTTCCTTCGGTTTGCGTATCGGCCGGCGTGGTGCCCCACTTACAACTGCGAAAGCCGGCGACGTCGTCGCAGCTGTCGGCTTTGCCCAGAATCGCGCTGACTTCCTCGTAGGTCATTCCGGTTTCGATCTTCGCGTAATTTTCCGCCGTCAGCTTGCTGCATCCGCACAGCCCTAAAGCTATCAGTACGATCAGTGCTCTCACCCCGCCTCCGGTTTTCTTGGTTTGTTGGTTTGTGCCCCATTGTAATGCGTCGTGCCCCGCGGATGCGCATTCCCTTCCAAGATAAAGCAGCGCACAATTCCGCCCCATGCCAACTCAAAGTCTTGATCTGCAGGGACACCGCGGTGCGCGCGGGCTGATGCCCGAAAATACGCTGCCCGGCTTTTCCAAAGCGCTCGCCATCGGCGTCAATACGCTGGAATTGGATTGTGTGATCACGCGGGACGATGTCGTGGTGGTCTGCCATGATCGCCAGCTCAACCCTGACCTCGCGCGGCGCAATCTCGAGTGGGTCGTGGCGCCCGGCCCGGTGATTCGCAGTCTGAGCTACGAAGAACTCTGCGAGTATGAAGTGGGCAGAATCAAACCCGACACGGCCTATGCGGAACGATTCCCTGCGCAAGCGCCACTCGACAGAGTGAAGATTCCGCGTTTGAGCGAGGTATTCGCTCTGGTGAAGTCGCTCGGCGCAGACGACGTCCGCTTCAGTATCGAAACGAAATTACATCCGCTGCGGCCGGAACAAAGTCCGGCACCGCAAGCGTTCGCCGAGATGCTGCTAAAAGAGATCGATGCAGCCGGCATGATCGACCGCACGAGCGTTCAGTCTTTCGATTGGCGGACACTGGCCGTCATGCAGCAACTCGCGCCTCAGATCCCAACGGTTTACTTGAGCGTCCAGCAATCCGGAGAAGACACGATCGGCACCGCATCGAAAACCGGCTCACCATGGACCAACCGCATCCGTTACGCGGAGCACGGCTCAGTACCCCGCATGGTGCAGGCTGCCGCCGGAAAAATCTGGTCGCCGCATCAGGCGGACGTCAATGCGGAAAACGTCGCCGAAGCGCATGCCTTGGGCTTGGGCGTGGTCGTCTGGACAGTAAATGACGCGGCGGGGATCGAGAACATGATCGACTTGGGCGTCGACGGCATTATCAGCGACTACCCGAACCGCCTGCGGAAGGTCGCCGAAAGCAAAGGCCTACCGCTTCCCCGTGTCTACGGCGCAGCTTAGAATACTTTCATTCCCACCTCGTCAGGTTTCCCAATGTCCGAGAAAACGCCGGCAGCGGCCGAGCCGGTCGGCAATTTCATCCGCCATCATATCGATCAGGATTTATCGCTCGGCAAATATGCCAAACGGCGCTGGGGCGGCGCGCCGGGACCGGCACAAGCGCATGCTGACGCGCCGATCGATCCGGCGAAAGTGCGCACGCGATTCCCGCCCGAGCCCAATGGCTATCTGCACATCGGTCATGCCAAATCGATTTGCCTGAACTTCGGTCTTGCGCGCGACTACGGCGGTGCGTGTCATATGCGCTTCGACGACACCAATCCGGAGAAAGAAGAACAGGAGTACGTCGACTCGATTCTCGATGCGGTGCGCTGGCTTGGTTCCGACTGGGGCAAGCATCTGTATTACGCGTCCGACTACTTCGAGTGGATGTATGAGTTCGCCGAAGATTTGATCAAAGCGGGTCATGCGTATGTCGATAGTCTCTCGGCCGATGAGATGCGACGTTACCGCGGTACGCTGACCGAGCCGGGCAAAGACAGTCCCCATCGCGCGCGGAGCATCGACGCCAATCTCGACCTCTTCCGCCGTATGAAAGCGGGCGAGTTCGCCGAAGGCACGCACGTACTACGCGCCAAAATCGATATGGCCTCGCCCAACATCAACATGCGCGATCCGGCTATCTATCGGATTCGGCATGCGGCGCACCATCGGACCGGTGATGCTTGGTGCGTTTATCCGATGTACACCTACGCGCACCCGATCGAGGATGCACTGGAAAACATCACGCACTCGCTGTGCACGCTCGAGTTCGAAGATCAGCGGCCTTTCTACGACTGGCTGCTTGCGCGTATCGCAGAACTGGGCAAGCTACAAACGCCGCTGCCGCAACAAATCGAATTCGCACGGCTGAATCTTAGCTACGTCGTCCTCTCCAAACGCAAGCTTATCCAGCTCGTCGAAGAAAAACATGTCGAAGGCTGGGATGACCCGCGCATGCCCTCGATCGTCGGCTTCAGGCGTCGAGGGTTTACCCCTGAATCAATCCGCATG
>DATEOW010000048.1:0-22953 GCA_035273665.1 Burkholderiales bacterium
TCAGCGTCTCGGTTTTGCGATCAGGCGGCGGCGTATCGGAGTATTGGATACGGCCGTTGGCATCGGTCCATTTGTACAATTGACCGGCGGCAGCCGGTAGCGTCGCGCTGAGGCTCAAAACGAGGGCTGCGATGGCGGTTAGGCGGAGTTTCATGACGTTGTCCTTAAAACGACATGGCGACCATATCGGCAGGGTGCGGCGCCGTCAATGGGGCCGCGCCGCGGCATGCGCAGGAATACGCGGTCCGTGTCTTTAGGGTCCGGGATGCGTATAATGCCGCTTTGGTCGCTCCAATTGCCATGCGAGTCATTACCAAGGCCCTGACGTTTGACGACGTCCTGCTCGTCCCCGCCCATTCCACCGTTCTGCCGCGCGACGTAACGCTTAAAACCCGGATTTCGCGCAATATCCAGCTCAACATCCCGCTGATCTCCGCCGCTATGGACACGGTGACGGAAGCCCGTCTGGCCATTGCCATCGCCCAGGAGGGCGGCATCGGCATCGTGCATAAGAACCTCGGCGCCAAGCAGCAAGCGGCAGAAGTGCTCAAGGTCAAACGTTACGAATCGGGGGTGGTGCGCGATCCCATTACCATCCCGCCGGAAATGACCGTCCGGGAGGTCAAGGCACTCACCGAGCAGCACAAGTTCTCCGGTTTGCCGGTTGTCGAAGGCAAGAAAGTCGTCGGCATCGTCACCAACCGCGATCTGCGTTTCGAAACCCGGCTCGACCAGCCGGTAAGCGCCATCATGACGCCGCGTGAGCGTCTGGTGACCGTGCGGGAGGGCGCAACCCTCGAAGAAGCTACCATGCTGTTGCATAAGCACCGGCTCGAACGTGTACTGGTGGTGAACGACAAATTCGAATTGCGCGGCTTGGTCACCGTCAAGGATATTCAGAAATCCAGCGAACACCCTTTCGCTTGCAAAGACACACAAGGCAAGCTACGGGTGGGCGCCGCCGTGGGGGTAGGGGACGGCACGGAAGAGCGGGTTCATTTACTCGTCGAAGCGGGCGTCGATGTACTCGTGGTCGATACCGCCCACGGTCATGCGCAAGGCGTGCTTGAACGGGTGCAGTGGGTCAAAAAGAATTATCCCCGCGTCGATGTCATTGGCGGCAATATCGCCACCGCCGCTGCCGCGAAAGCCTTGGTCGAGTACGGCGCCGACGGCGTCAAAGTCGGTATCGGGCCGGGTTCGATTTGCACCACTCGCGTCGTGGCCGGTGTCGGCGTGCCGCAAATAACCGCCATTCGCAATGTTGTCGAAGGT
Source organism: Burkholderiales bacterium (assembly GCA_035273665.1). GTDB lineage: Bacteria > Pseudomonadota > Gammaproteobacteria > Burkholderiales > SG8-39 > DATEEW01. The sequence continues at coordinate 1,276 of DATEOW010000048.1, forward strand.
TTCGGAGGCAGCCGCGTTCCGGTCATCGCCGATGGCGGCATTCGTTATTCCGGCGACATCCCCAAAGCGCTAGCCGCCGGAGCCGATTGCGTGATGATCGGTGGCCTTTTCGCCGGCACGGAAGAAGCGCCAGGCGAAATCGAATTGTTCCAGGGTCGTTCTTATAAGTCGTATCGTGGCATGGGTTCATTAGCCGCTATGCAGCAGGGCGCCGCGGATCGTTATTTTCAAGACCCCTCGGTCAATATCGACAAACTAGTACCCGAAGGCGTAGAAGGCCGCGTGCCTTACAAAGGCACTGTGACCGGGGTCATTGTTCAACTACTCGGCGGCTTGCGCGCGAGCATGGGCTACATGGGCTGCGCAACCATTGATGACGTTCACAAACGCGCCGAGTTCGTGGAGATTTCTTCCGCGGGCATGCGCGAATCGCATGTGCACGATGTACAGATCACCAAAGAAGCGCCCAACTACCGTATCGAGTAGAAGCGCAATGCCGGACAGAGGCGGCCGCGGCCGCCTTTGCCATTTCTGAAAGACGCAAGTTGGCACAGCAAAAAATTCTAATTCTCGATTTCGGCTCCCAGGTCTCGCAATTGATCGCGCGCCGAGTGCGGGAAGCAGGCGTCTATTGCGAATTGCACCCTTACGACATGTCGAGCGCTGCGATTCGCGAATTCAATCCAAACGGCATCATTCTTTCCGGTGGGCCCAACTCCGTTTATGAAGCGGAAGACTGGCGCGCCCCCGATGCGGTATTTGACCTCGGCGTTCCGGTGCTGGGCATTTGTTACGGCATGCAAACCATGGCGAAGCAGTTGGGTGGCAAAGTCGAGAGCTCAGACAAGCGTGAATTCGGTTATGCGGAAATCCGCGCACGCGGCCACTCGAAGTTGTTTCGCGACATTCAGGACCGCAGTAACGCCGAAGGACATGGGCTCATCGACGTATGGATGAGCCACGGGGATAAAATCACCGAACTGCCGCCGGGCTTTAAGCTGATTGCCAGCAGCGACTCCTGTCCGGTAGCGGCGATGGCCGATGAGGAACGCGGCTTTTACGGCCTGCAGTTCCATCCCGAGGTCACACACACGCCAAAGGGACGCGACATGCTCGCGCGCTTTGTGCACGACATATGCGGTTGCGCCAGCGACTGGAACATGCCGGGCTACGTCGAGGAAGCCATTGCCAAGATCCGCGCGCAGGTCGGCAAGGAGGAAGTGATCCTCGGTTTGTCCGGAGGCGTTGATTCATCAGTCGCCGCCGCGCTGATCCATCGCGCCATCGGCGACCAACTTACTTGTATCTTTGTCGATACCGGCCTCCTACGAAAAGGCGAAGCGGCGCAGGTCATGGACACCTTCGCCAAACATATGGGCGTGAAAGTCGACATGGTCGACGCATCCGAACAATTCATGCGCCATTTGAAAGGCGTCAAGGACCCAGAAGAAAAGCGCAAAATCATCGGCCGCGAATTCGTGCATGTCTTTCAGGCCGAGGCCGAGCGGCTTCCGAATGCGAAATGGCTGGCTCAAGGAACGATCTATCCGGACGTGATCGAATCGGCCGGCGCGAAAACAAAGAAGGCGCACACCATCAAGTCGCATCACAACGTCGGCGGCTTGCCCGATACTTTGCACTTGAAGCTGCTGGAGCCGCTGAGAGATCTGTTCAAAGATGAAGTGCGAGAACTTGGGCTTGCGCTCGGTTTGCCGCGCGAGATGGTTTTTCGTCATCCTTTTCCGGGGCCCGGACTGGGTGTGCGCATCCTCGGGGAAGTCAAACCCGAATACGCCGACCTGCTGCGCGAAGCGGATGCGATATTCATCGAAGAATTGCGTACCCATAAAGACGGTGAGCTCAGTTGGTACGACAAAACCGCACAAGCCTTCGCCGTGTTTCTTCCGGTGAGAGCAGTAGGCGTGATGGGTGATGGACGCACCTATGAATACGTGGTGAGTCTCCGCGCTGTACAAACCACCGACTTCATGACTGCGCATTGGGCGCATTTGCCTTATGCCCTGTTGGGCAAAGTGTCCAATCGCATCATCAACGAAGTACGGGGCATTAACCGAGTGGTGTATGACATTTCCGGCAAACCGCCGGCAACCATCGAATGGGAATAGCAGTGCACGGGATCGAAGGTTCCGCTCCGCTGATCTCATCATACCTTCGACGTTCGCAACATTCTCCAACCCGGGCGTTAGCGAGATGACAGCCGCTCTTGATGTTGGGCGGTGTGCGTAGATCGAAGCGCTTAGCCTCCGAGCGTTCTATCCTGCTGCTTGAACCAGCGCAGCGCCTCTTCAAAATGCTGCGGCCGGTAATCGGGCCAAAACGCGTCAACGACAAAGATATCGGCGTACACGGATTGGACAGGCAGGAACCCACTCAGTCGTCGGCCACCACCCCAGCGAACGACGAGGTCCAGCCGGGGCACTTCGATAGACCTTAGCTGCCCGTGCTTCAAGCCTTCAAGATCCCATTCCCATCCATAGTTGACGAGCAGATTCACCTTGATGCCGCCGCCCGAACGTCGGAGAAAGGGTGTCAACTCGTCGGGAAAAAGCTGCGATCGCTCATCGCCTACCACCAGCAAAGCAGCGCCGCGGGCTTGTGCCAGCAAGGCGAATTCAACGCATGCAAGCTGGAACCTTTCCGTTTGCGCAGAAGGGCGGCGGGTGTTGTCCTGAGTGAAGCCGTATACGGATACTTCTTCGATGCCGTGCGCGGCGCACAGATCGACCAGCGAAAGGCCTGGCGCGATCCCCGCGGCATAGCCTTCTTCCTTGTTTAGTCCTCGCGCTTGTGCCCAGCGCCGGTTGCCATCTGGGATAAAGCCGACGTGTTGCGGCAATCTTCCTTTAGCCATTTCGTTCACCCATTAAGCGTCAGAGCGATTCGCATTCGAGTGACGGGCAACCTTCGTTCCGACTGCACTTAAAATCTAGCTCTCGGCGAAGTGGGGATTCGAGCAAGGGCAAAAGGCGATCGCGGCGCCCGATGCAGCAAATGAAAAACGCCCCGAAGGGCGTTTTTCATTGAGCCTCGTTATTTCAGGTACAGATTGTTTTTGACCGACAGCACGCCGCTTGTGTCGCGCGCGAGTTCCATGGCCCTTTGAAAAGCGCCTTGGGAATCGACCGTACCGGTAAGGGTGACGACCTTTTTAAACGTGTCGACATTAATTTGGTATGCCTTGACCAGGGGATCATTGGCCAGAGCGCTTTTTACTTTGGCCGTAATCGCGGCGTCTTCAGTCACTTCAGCGGCATTGCGAGTCGTTGGCGTCGAGGTGCAGCCGACAAAGGACACCAAAGCAAAGGCCATGAAAATGGCCGACAGATACTTAGCAAGCGTTTGTTTCATCGAATATTCTCCGTTGCAAAAAAAAGGGGATGCTGCGAATGCCCTTTCTATAAGGCAGTTTTCGGTCCTGCCCGCAGCAACCCAATGCAATTGCTTCGGCCGGCATGGTGTGACGCCCGGAGGTGACGCTTACCGGATTCACCCAGGGGGCGTAGTCATTACCCATCTGGTCAGTGCCAAAGACGCAGTCTTTAGCGCAGAATGTGCGCCACCGAAAATTCTGCGGTCCCTGGATTCGAAATGCCCAATCGCGCAGATGTTTTGTGGTTCAAACAGCAATTTCAGGCGCAAATCGAACCCGCGCTCTTGGGTACTCCGATCACCGTAGACATGATCGTCGCATTGGCGTGTCAAGAGACCGGGCACATCTGGCCGGTGCTGCGCAAGAAGAACATGAGCGTGACTCAGATTCTGTCCTTATGCGTCGGCGACACGATCGATGCCACCCCTACGGGTGGACGTCGCGCCTTTCCGCAGACCAAGGCCGCTTTGCTTCAGCGGCCGAATGGCCAGCAGATGTTCGATATTGCGCGCCAAGGCTTGGTTCGCATGGCCGAGCACATCAACGGCTACGCAAGCGCGGTGGCGAAACCGAACAAGTTTTGTCATGGATTCGGGTTGTTCCAACTCGATCTGCAATTCTTCCAACAAGACCCGGGGTATTTTTTTGAAAAGCGTTATGAACAGTTCAACTAGACGCTGGGCAAGTGCCTCGCCGAACTCAGGAATGCATTGCGCAAGCTGGGTTTGCAAAGTCGCGAATCGCTGAGTGATATGGAATTGGCTTCGGTAGGCATCGCCTACAACACCGGCAGCTTTAAGGCGAGCAAGGGGCTCAAACAAGGGCACTTCAACGGCGAGAAGTTTTACGGCGAATGTATTTTCGACTTTCTCAGGCTGTCGCAAACGGTGGCCTTGTCCGGTGCAAGACCCATCGTTCTGCCGGCAAGGGATGGCGAAGCCATCCTTCCGCCGTCCGCGCCGGTGACGGCCACCGGCCCGTTCATGAAAGTCGATACGCGGCGGAGCACTCTACGTGTGCGGAGCGAAGCAAAGATCTCTCGTCCCACCATGGCGAATGTTAAGGGAGAGCTACCGGATGGTCATCCCGTACGGGCGTTGACTGGCAAGGTCGTCAATGGCTTCATTGAGATTCAAACCAGTCTGAACGGCGCCTTCCTGCAAGGCTTCGCTTCGGCCGATTTCCTCCGATCCGATTCGCAAATTACCGAAGTGCCTATTATTGAAGCGGCAGCGACCTTGCCCGAAACAGGAATCGTCGCAGTCAGCATGCCGCGACGCGTAGGGACGGTCACGAAGCGCACACAGGAGGCCAATGCGCACTCGCTCAATGAATCCGGGCAACCTACACGCCAAGGTGGAACACCCGATGAATTGCGCGCTGGAATCGCACGGATCATCGACTGGCTCGCAGTCGACAAAGCGTCGCATAAGCGTTATCAGCCAAACGGCGGTCGCACCTTTTGCAATATCTACAGCCATGATTTCTGCATGCTCTCGAATGTATATTTGCCGCGCGTATGGTGGTCGCAACGCGCGCTCATCGACCTGAGCCATGGCCGGACAGTGGAACCCCTGATCGGCAACACGATTAATGAAATCCGTGCGAACGACTTATTTCGCTGGTTGCGCGAATTTGGCCCGAGTTTCGGCTGGCGACAGACCGGTGAACCGAGCAAGCTGCAGGAAGCGGTCAACCAAGGTGCGATTGGTCTGATCGTGGCTCGGCGCAAGCAGGACGGAAGATCGGGGCATATCGTTCCCGTAGTGCCCGAGACGAGTACTGATCGTGCCCGGCGGGATGCCGCAGGGGAGGTGATAGCGCCGTTGCAAAGCCAGGCCGGTACCGCAAATTTCCGTTATGGAACGAATCGGCTGAATTGGTGGAAGGGCGAGGAGTTTGCCGAGAGCGCTTTTTGGCTTCATGCCTAGTCGGCATCGAGCGCGATCATCAAATGACGCATTTAAGAAGCGACGTGCGCTAGTCACACTCTGCCGGCTTTGCGCCTTCAGCTTTGGGGCGAGCATCCGGCGCTTATCCTGGCCCGCTACGCGTAAAAGCGTCTTGAGTTAAAGTGCTGACACGGCGAGCATCGCTGTGTACAGGCTTATGAACGACGAACTTTTTATGCGTGAGGCGATCGTCCTTGCGCTTCATGCACAGCAACAGAACGAGGTACCGGTCGGCGCCGTTGTCGTTTGCCGGGGCGAAATCATCGGACGGGGCTTCAATGCGCCGATCTCGCGGCACGATCCAACTGCTCATGCGGAAATTGCTGCCCTTCGGGAGGCTTCCGGCGCGGTGGGCAACTACCGTTTGACCGACTGCGAACTTTTTGTGACCCTCGAGCCTTGCATCATGTGCGCCGGTGCGATCATGCATGCGCGAATCGCGCGACTGGTTTATGGCGCGCATGATCCCAAGACGGGCGCCTGCGGCAGTGTGTTGAACCCTTTTGCCGACCCGCGCATCAACCACCATACTGCAATATTCGGCGAGGTTCTCGCTGAGGAATGCGGTGCGTTATTGAGCCAATTTTTTCAACAAAAACGGCTGCTGCAAAAAGGAACACCTGGTGCGCATTGAAATTTCAATTCCGAAGCAGCAGCTCACGCTCTTCGGCGAAGAGGGGCAACCGCTGCGGCGCTATAAAGTCTCTACGGCGACCAACGGAGCCGGAGAGCAACAAGGCAGCAATCGCACCCCGCGAGGCAAGCATATCGTTCGCGCCAAGATCGGCGCTGGTGCGCCCCCCAATACTGTTTTCAAGGGCCGCCGACCGACAGGCGAAATCTACAGCGCGGAATTGGCCGAGCAATTTCCGGATCGGGATTGGATCTTGACGCGCATCCTTTGGCTGTCCGGCCGCCAACCGGGTTTCAACCGACTGGGGAAAGTCGACACCATGCGCCGTTACATCTATCTCCATGGAAGCCCAGACGCCGTGCCGATGGGGATCCCTGGCTCCATCGGTTGTATCCGTATGCGCAATCGCGACATCATGGAATTGTTCGATCTCATACCCCCATATACATCCGTTGAGATTCTGGAATGACCGCATGTGAATGCCGGTTCGAAGCGCTTTGCAGTCTCGCTATCCCGCAGACGCTGCGCTATGATTGCTTCCGCGGCGCCTGGTGGCTGGGGCCGCATTTGGGGGATCAATGTATAAGGTAGAAATTCTGGCATGGACGGAAGCGCGGACGCACGCGAGTCATATCCGCCGCGAAGTATTCGTCCAAGAGCAGGGCGTTCCGGTTCAACTTGAGCTCGATAAATGGGACGCACGCTGTGAGCATGCATTGGCGAGCGTGGACGGAAATGTGATCGGCACCGGTCGGCTATTGCCGGATGGCCACATCGGCAGAATCGCCGTATTGAAGGAATATCGGGGTCAAGGCATTGCGCGCGAGATTCTTCAAGCGCTCCTAGACCATGCGCGCAAACGCGGCGAAAACGGCACAGCGCAGAACGCTCAATCAGACGCCGCACTTTTCTATCAAATGTTCGGCCACAAAAAAGAAGAGGTTGCCTCCGGCAACACGACGCAGAACGCGGCCTGATCACAGCGGTTCGAATTTCTCCATATGCCTGGATGCGCCCGGCTGCAGTAAGGTCTCTAAGCCCCGGCGCGCGACGATTTCCTGCAGGTCAGCCTCGAACGCCTTGCAATTCGCTACCTCCTCATAAATTTCCATCCAAGTGTTCGGGTCCGCGTATTGGCGCAATAAACGCCCGCGCACGCCCGATGTTGCATGGAGGGCGTTTTGCATGTCACGCACATGGGCAACAAGTTCTTCCGCCGGTACGGCGACGCGGTAGTAGATGTAGTAGTTCAATCTAAAACCGGTTCAATCTACAACCGGATAAGGCAAGGGACGGAAACTTAAAACAGGGCCGCTTAAAGACTGGGCATGTACTTCGCCTTCGAGCGCAGTGTGATGGGCGACAACTAATGCGTCATAGCCGCCTTGCGGTGCCGCCACTGCATTGACCACCATGCCACAGGCCTGGTCTCCCATTGTCTGTGCGTAGATTTCCTGTCCGGCGAGCACGGGCGCCTCGCTATGCACCAGGTGCATACGACGATTCGCTTTGCCGAGGTATTGCGTTCGTGCAACGATTTCCTGGCCCGGGTAACAGCCTTTCTTGAAGCTCACGCCACCTATCTTTTCCAGATTGATCATCTGCGGCACAAATTGATCTTGTGTTGCGGCCGTAATCCAGGGCACCCCTTGCACGATATCCAGCCATTGCCATGATTCGATGCTTGAGGGCCGGAAGCTTTTCGTAAAATGGGCCCAAGCCGCGGTCGCCTCTTGTTCTTCACCGATAAGAGCGAGAAAGCGCAAAGGCTGCAACATAAGTACGCGTGCGGTCGGTGTGTGCGAGTTTGATCTATACCCCGCGGCGGCTAGAACAGCGTTCACGTCTTCCCCGGCCAAGCCTATTAGTCCGGCCGGCTTCTCGATTTCTACCGTCACCTTGGCGCGAAGGACGAACATTTGTAATCGACGCCTAGTGGCCTCGGCAATATCGCCCGAGAGCATCAGGAAAAAGCCGTCTTCTTGGCGCCAAATAAGGAGGTTCGCCAATACACGGCCTTTAGCGGTGCAATAGGCGCCATAAGTTCGGTCACCTAGGTCCAACGCTTTGACATCACAGGTGAGTTGGCCTTGAAGAAAGGCTTCGGCGTCTTCCCCATGCACGCGCAGCACGGCGAACAGCGGCGATAATTGGACGACAATGCCGCCCTGGGCCACGAGAAAATCAGAGACCGATGACATAAAAAACCGTGGATGAACTCAAGCGGTATTATATGTCCCGCGCGCTCGCGCTGACTTTGCTCACCATGCTTAAACTCATCAAAACCCTTTTCCTTCTTGCCGTCCTGGCCGGAGGGGCGCTCGTGGCAGGCGTCTATTGGTTCAGCCAGCAGCCACTGCGGTTGAACGCCGATTTGGTTGAATTTCGCATTGAACCAGGGAGCGGCTTCCGCGGGGCTATCCGCCAAATGCGTGCGGGCGGCATTCATCTGCCCGAACTCCCTTTCATCGCCATGGCGCGCGTTCAGGGCAAAGACGGGATGGTCAAGGCGGGAAGCTATGAATTGGCGCGAGGGGCGACGCCAACCGATCTCCTCGAAAAAATCACCCGCGGCGAGTTCGCCAAAAGCCAAGTCCGATTGTTAGAGGGTTGGACTTTCCAACAAATGCGGCAAGTGCTCGATGCTCATCCGCATCTGGCCCATGTGACGCTGGGATTAAGCGATGCGGAAATCATGCGTCGCTTAGGGGCCCCTGGCGTAATGCCCGAAGGGCGTTTCTTTCCTGACACCTATCAATTCGCCAAGGGCGATAGTGATTTGGAAGTCCTGAAACAGGCCTACGCTGCCATGGACGCGCACTTGCAACAAGCTTGGGCGACCCGCGCTGCCGATCTGCCCTTTACATCGCCGGATCAAGCACTCATTCTCGCGTCAATCGTCGAGAAAGAAACGGGGAGTCGAGCCGATCGGGATTTGATTGCGGCGGTTTTCATCAATCGACTTCGCATCGGGATGCGCTTACAAACGGACCCGACGGTCATCTACGGCCTGGGGCAAGCTTTCGACGGCAATTTACGCAAGATCGATTTGATCAACGACACACCCTACAACACCTACACACGTGACGGCCTGCCGCCTTCGCCTATTGCGATGCCCAGCTTGGATTCCATTCGAGCGGTGATGCACCCGGCGCAGAGCGAGGCCTTGTATTTCGTTGCGCGCGGCGATGGATCGAGTCACTTTTCCGGTTCGCTGAACGAGCACAACGACGCCGTAAACCGTTACCAGCGCAGGGGTCGCACCCCATCCGCCAATCAAGGAAAATGAGAGTATGAAGCGCGGCAAATTCATCAGCCTGGAAGGCATAGACGGTGCCGGCAAAAGCAGTCATGTCGAATGGCTTGCAGGACTCATCAGACACGCGGGTCATGAACTGATCGTCACGCGAGAGCCGGGCGGCACGCCGCTGGGCGAACGCATCCGTGAGATGTTGTTGAACGCGCCCATGGACTTACGCACCGAAACTTTATTAGCCTTCGCCGCGCGCCAAGAACACATCGCCCAAGTAATCGGACCCGCCCTTGAATCGGGTAAATGGGTGTTATCGGATCGATTCACCGATGCTACTTATGCCTATCAGGGCGGTGGGCGAGGGCTAGGGGAAGAAAAAATCGCGCGCTTGGAAGCGTGGGTGCAAGAAGGTCTGCAACCAGACCTTAGCCTTTACTTCGACGTGCCCGCCGCCGTCGGCATCGCAAGACGGCAAGCCGCTTCCGAATCACTCGACCGGTTTGAGCGGGAACGGGGAGACTTCTTCGAGCGCGTCCGTGACACTTACCTTGTGCGTGCGCAACGGGAACCGCGACGCTTGCGCATCATCGACAGTACGAGAACGCTCGCACAAGTTCGCGCCCAACTGCAGGACATTCTGGCGGAGGTCTTGCGATGAGCAAACCATTGCCTTGGCAGGAAGACACCTGGCGTCAGCTTTTGTCGCGAAGCGGAACGCTTCCCCACGCGTTGCTCTTGCGCGGACGATCAGGCACGGGAAAAACCATTTTCGCGCGTGCCTTTGCACAGGCAATGCTGTGTGAAGCGCTCAGCGCCGAGTACGCGTGCGGAGCGTGTAATGCCTGCAATTGGTTCGCACAAATGAACCATCCTGACTTTGTTCAAATCGAACCAGAGGCTTTGAGCGCCTTAGCCGCTGAAGAAAGCGAACGCAAAAAAGAACCGAGTAAGCAAATCAAGATTGAACAGATCCGTGCGCTGCAGGATCTATTGAGCGTCGGCACGCATCGTGGCGGACGGCGCGTAGTCATCATCCGCCCTGCAGAGGCGATGAATAGCGCGACTGCCAATGCATTGTTGAAAAGCCTGGAGGAACCGCCTGCAAATACGCTTTTCCTCCTCGTGGCGAGCAATGCGGCACGCCTTCTGCCTACCATCCGCAGTCGATGTCAGGCAGTCGATATGCCGCGGCCCGGATCGGAGGCGGCGTCACGATGGCTCGAATCCCAAGGCAATGCGAATGCCGACGCAGCGCTTGCGCATGCGGGATATGCACCACTTGACGTCATCGAAGGAGACGGCTCGCAGATCATCCTTCAGCGTTTGCTGGGTCGTCTGACGCAAAACGATTCGGATCCGCTGATTCTCGCGGATGCCTGTGCCGGAGGCGAGCTGCCGCAAGTGGTGAACTGGATGCAAAAGTGGACCTATGATCTTGCGGCGGTAAAGTTGAACGAAGCGCCTCGCTATCATCCACAGGCCGCAAGTGCGCTACGCAAACTGAGTGCGCGCATGACATGGCGGCCGTTGCTCGCCTATCAGCGCGCGCTCGCACAGGCGCGAGGCATTGCTCAACACCCGCTCAACCCACGCCTGTTCCTTGAAGATCTTTTTATGCAGTACCGTGCATTGAGCCAAGCGTGAATTTTGTCGATTCCCATTGCCATCTCGACTTCGAAGATTTCGAAGGACGTATGTCGGAGATCCGCAGCAATATGGCCGACGCCGGTGTCACGCACGCACTGTGTATTAGCGTGGTGCTCGAAAAATTTCCCGAGGTTCGAGCGCTGGCCGAACAGTATGAGAATCTCTACGCTTCCGTCGGGGTGCATCCTGATTATCCGGACGCGGCGCCTGTCACCACCCAGGAATTGGTCAAACTTGCGAATCATTCTCGTGTAATCGGTATTGGCGAAACAGGGCTCGACTACTACCGCCTCAAAGGCGATTTGGAATGGCAGCGCGAGCGCTTTCGGGCACACATTCGCGCCGCGCGTGAAACTGGCAAGCCGCTTATCGTGCACACGCGTGAAGCTTCTGCCGACACACTACGCATCTTGCGCGAGGAGCGTGCCGAAGAAGCGGGAGGCGTCCTGCACTGTTTTACCGAGAGCCAGGAAGTCGCCGACGCTGCTATTCAAATGGGGTTCTATATCTCCTTTTCCGGCATTGTGACCTTCAAAAACGCGGTGGCCCTGAAAGAGGTCGCACGCAAATTGCCACTGGAGCGCATGCTGATCGAAACAGATTCGCCCTATCTTGCTCCCGTGCCCTACCGAGGGAAAACCAATCAGCCGGCTTATGTGCGCCATGTCGCCGAAGAAATCGCCCGCTTACGCGACATTCCACTGGAACAAGTGGCATCAGTGACCACGGCGAATTTTTTTCAATTGTTTAAAACGGCCGTAAAACAATGACTCGCTTGATCGCCGCGCTGATCTTCACCCTGTTCCTGAGCCCGGTCCTTGGCGCCGTGGGGCTGGAAGATCTATTGAGTGCCGTCAAAACCAATGATGTCCCGCGTGCAAATGAACTCCTGTCGAAAGGGATGGAACCGAGCTCGGCGGATCCTCAAGGCTATAGCCTTCTCATGTACGCGGCGCGTGAAGGCCACCTGGACATGATCGAGATGCTTTTGCAGAAGGGAGCAAAGGTCAATGCCCGAAATTTTGTCGGTGAGACGGCGATTATGCTGGCGGCCTATCGAGGCAATCTGGAAAGCGTGAAGCTCCTTTATAGCCGCGCGGCACGCATCGATGAACCGGGCGCGTGGGGGCCACTTCATTACGCCGCGATCGAAGGTCGATCCGAAGTGGTGCGCTATCTATTGGAGCAGGGCGCCAGCATTGATGCGCCCGCGCCGAACGGGGCTACGGCCCTCATGCTCGCGGCCCGTGGGGGCCATACCAATACCGTCAAAACGCTGCTGGATCGGGGCGCCGACCCCGCCAGGAAGACCGATTCGGGCGCCACAGCGCTGCAATGGGCAGAAACGGCCAACCATTCCGATGCGGCCAAGCTTCTCAAACAAAAGCTGAAAAATTAATTCTATTAAAAAACATATATTTACTACATAAACATGAGGGATAACATTATCAAAAAATAAAATCCGTTCTAGCTACGTTTCTTGCATCTAGGCGTTTTAAGCTGAGGCATCCCAGCTCCAGCGCATTTTAGGTCCGGCCATGAAAACGCCCCCATCTCTAGTCTTCCCCTGGCCGGTCCATATTGGCCCTTATGCCTTCACGGTCCTGTGGGCAGAACCTGAAGATTTCACTCGCCCCCGTTGGCTCTCTGAAACAGATTACAACCACCAAATCCTTCGGCTACGCCGCGGTTTAAATGCGGCCCAAGTCGCACGCAATTTTTGGCTGCGCGTCGTACGCGCCATGCACTACTCCGCAGGCCTGGATGACGGCTGCCCCGAAGAAGCTTTCACGCATAGTTATGCGGCGGGCTTGATGGGCTTTATCCGCGCAAATCCGGAGGTATGGGTATGGTTTAACCGACTCCTGGAAGCCGCCTTCAAACCGGGGGCGCGTTATAGCCGTTACGCTGCCGGCGCGCGCGATCCACAACCCATTGCGCCACCTCGACGCTTTAGCGTGGGTAAGCACGTCTATCGGCTGGAAAGCATGCCACGCAGCCTCTCGAACAAGCTGGCATGCTGGGGCGATTGCGATCTCACCAATTACGTCATGCGACTATCTGACGAACTCTATGGAACGCATTTGGCCGTCATTTTCTGGCATGAACTGACGCACGCGATGCATCGTGAAGACGAGCTTGAGGACGGCGATTCGCGTGTTCGCTTCGCCCGTAATCAAGCGGATTTCAGCCTGCGCTTCATTCGCCAGAACCCCCATGCATGGCGTTGGTTCCTTTGCTTGAGTTCGCATGCGGCCAATGATGGTCGCCGGGCGCAACTACGCCGCGCCGCCTAAATTATCCTTGCCTTCGACTGAGCCTCGCCGATAATGCTTGCAAGTTGACTCTTGCGAGCTCGCCTTGGACAAAAAAGTACTGGTCGTCGACGACACGCGCGTGAGCGCCGAATTGGCCCATGCCATTCTCTCGCACGTCGGCGTTCCTGCCGACATTGCACGGTCCGGGGAAGAAGCGTTGACCTGGCTAAGCCAAAACGAAGCTGCGCTGATTCTGAGCGACTGGCGCATGCCCGGTATGAACGGGCAGCAGCTCGCCACGAAAATTCGCGAACGCTACCCTCAAGGCAAACCGCCATGGTTGATCGCCTATACCGCCTATGCGGAAGAGGACGAACGTGTACAGATCATGGCAGCCGGCTTTGATGCGGTGATTCAGAAACCCGTGCGTCCGGATTTCCTTGCGAGGACCGTCAAGGATTGGCTTCAGCGCTAAGCAATTCCGCGGATGCGCGTCTCTCATGCGGCCATGTCGCTTGCGCGCACCCAGACATCCTCAAGCAGCGTGAAACTGCACGGCCGCGTGGCCTTGATCAGGTAACTGAGCGCTCGGTGTATTTGAGCAGAATATCGGCGACCTTAGAAATACTGAACGGCTTCACCACAAAACCGTTTGCGCCGCTATGTAAGGCGGTCTGGACGTTCGTCACCGAACTGCAGCCGCTCGCGATGACGATGAATGCGTCCTTATGCGCCTCGCGCAACCGCTGCAATACTTCCAAACCATCCATGCCCGGCATGTCGATGTCCAGGAAGCACACATCCGGCTTCAACGTTTCGAAAGCGGCGATAGCGTCTTCGCCGGTATGCGCCTCTTCGATAATTGCACAGTGCAATTGGCGCAAGATCCAGTTCATAAGACTGCGCGTCGCCGCTACATCGTCGACGACAAGAATATTGAGCCCGGTCGGAAGCGCGGTGCCGTACTGACGTGACACGATCAGCTCACCAGAAAAGAGGTTTGGCTTCGTAATTCCTGCAAGCTGATTTCAGCAGCGGGTTTGCGGTCGGTGCGAAGCAGATCTTCAATCTGGCGGGAAGACTGTGCCAAACGGGGGAAACCGAAGGAAGCAGCTGTGCCTTTCAGCGCGTGAACGAGGTGCCCGGCGTTTTCCCAGTCTTTAGCGGCGAAAGCATTTTCGATCGCTGTAATGCAATCGGCCAATCCGGCGAGAAAGGAGTGGCGCAGACGCGCGAAGATTTCAGAGTTATGGAATTCAGCGTCCGCGGCAAATTCGCTTTCGATGCTTGAGTCCGCTAAGCGCCGACGCAAACGATCGGAAAGTGCCTCGAGTTGCAGCGGCAGCGGAAACAGTTCGTCGAAGGAACCCGTTTGCGTGATCTCAAGCCCTGGGGAGGCAAGCCCGAATATCGGTCGCATAAAGCCCGCACTGCGCAGTAGATCCGCGCGCAAAAAATCCTCAGCGCCTCGTACTGCCAGCACTAAAGCGGCGTATTGCCCGCGCAGCGACTCTTCAATGGCATCGTCACCGGCCATCATCGCTTTTGAATGCCAGCCATTTTCTGCGAGCCATATGCCGACATGCTCCGCCTCCGCCTGTGAGGCGTGCGCGACGAGAACAGTCGATGCGCTATTTCGCTCGGATAAAAAAGCCGTCATGGGTCCGGCAACGATGAATGCGGAGGGACTCATTCTAGCGAGCAACGCCACAAGGGCCATGAGCGTATGCCGCGCCAGGTGCAATCCTCCGCAGATGTATGCGCTAACGGGCGCCCTAATGTAGGAAGTTTTCCTACATTCGCTCGATGTCCTTCGTTCGCCCGTGCTTAAAAGCAAACTTTGCACGGCTAACAATTTAAGCCTGGCGTATAAGAAGCCGTTATTAACGGATATTTACGGTTGTTAAACCATGTCAATGCTGCGCCCGATCATCGCCGCCGTATTGCTGCTTCTGTGCTTTTGCGCACATGCAGCGGGTGAGCTATTGGGCATGGCAACCATCGTCGATGGGGCAGCATCCCTCACCCGAGGCGCCGAGCGCTATGCCCTCGCCGAGGGAACTAGAATACAAGCAGGCGATATTGTCGATACGACCGACGCCACGAGCGTGGTCCAAGTGGAGCTGCTTGTAGGTGGTGTTGTACAGCTTGGCCCCGCAAGTAAATTAATGCTGGGTGGGCCAACCGAAACCGCGGCGTATTTGCTCAAAGGATGGCTGAAGGTCATCAACAACAGCGGTGAACATGTTTTGCCGGCTTTGGTGATGACTCCCACTTTGCAGATACGTACACGGCCCGGGGCGATGGTGTTGCAAGCCATACCGAGCGAGACCTTAGTGTTCGCTGAATCCGGCGACACGGAAATTTTGGAACCGGGCGCCTCTCACGGGCGTCGTCTGGCAAGCGGGCAGTTTTATCGCAGTGGCGCAGAAGAGGGCCGCATGAACCGGCCGAGCCGAGAGTTTCTTCAAAGTGTGCCTGCACAGTTACGCGATAGTTTGCCGAGTCGTCTTGCACGCATGCGCGCTCGGGACACTGCACTCACGCGCATCACCGACTTTCGCTACGACGAAGTTGCCGGATGGTTGCAAAGCGAAGAGTCGCTGCGTTCCACCTTTGTCGCAACTTGGGGACCACGACTTGCCGATCCGGAGTTTCGTGCGGCGATCGTACAAAACATTCATTTGCATCCCGAGTGGAAAAGCGCTCTCGGTCCTACCGCTCGCAGTGTGGCGGAAGCAGCCGTTAAAAAAACCAGGTAAGCGGATCACCCATGAAACTTCTCGTCAAATTTAACCTTGTGTTCGCCCTCATCTTTCTTCTGGGTCTCACGGCAACCGGCTACATCTCTTGGAGCTTGCTCCATAAGCATGCGCGCGAGGAAATCATTCAAAACGCGCGCATGCTGATGCAGGCGGCCAACGCGGCACGCGCCTATACCTCGGGGCAGATCGGCCCATTGTTGGACACACAAATGCGTTACGACTTTTTGCCGCAATCCGTACCGGCGTATTCGGCCACGGAGCTCTTCGCCCAATTGAACAAGGAATATCCCGAGTACGGTTATAAGGAAGCGACGCTCAATCCGACCAATCCACGCGATCGTGCGATCGAATGGGAAGCGGATGTCATCGCAAAGTTCCGCAGCGGGTTGCAAGAAGTGGAATTTATCGGCGAACGCGATACGCCCGCCGGGCGCAACTACTATATCGCGCGTCCCATTCAAATCAAGAACGCCGCCTGTCTGCGTTGCCATAGCACGCCTGACGCAGCACCCAAAACCATGATCGAACGCTACGGCAGCAACAACGGTTTCGGCTGGCATTTAAACGAGGTGATCGGCGCTCAGATCATTTCGGTCCCTACCGCGATTCCGCTTCAGCGCGCGCGCGAAGCATTCAAGGTTTTCATGTTATCGATAACCGGCGTATTCCTTGTTATCGGCATCGCACTCAACCTGATGCTGCGTAGCATTGTGGTGAAGCCTGTGACACGCCTTGCGGTGCTTGCAGACCGGGTGAGCATGGGCGATATGGAAGCGCCGGAGTTCTATTCCCACGGCAAGGATGAGATCGGCGTTCTAGCCGCCTCCTTCAACCGCATGCGCAAGGGCCTCGCCCAAGCGATGAAAATGCTGGATGGCTAAGCGCCCATGGCCGCAGATCAACTGGAGAACTTAGGCAAGTACCAAGTCGAAGGCGTGCTCGGCAAGGGCGCCATGGGCGTGGTCTATAAAGCCAGCGATCCAGTGATCAAGCGGCCGGTAGCGATCAAGACTGTCCGGCGGGAACTCGCCGATCAAGGCGAATCCAACGATTCTTCGGCGCGATTCCGCCAAGAGGCGAGGGCGGCGGGCAATCTCAGTCATTCGGGCATCGTCGCCGTTTACGAATATGGCGAAGACGATAGCCATGCTTTCATCGCCATGGAATACGTCGATGGCCGCAGTTTGCGCGACTACTTGGCGCACGGGGTTGCTTTCGATGAAGGCGATGCGGTTTATATCGGCGTTCAATTGCTGGACGCGCTCGCGCACGCGCACAGCCGCAATGTCTGGCATCGCGATATCAAACCCGGAAACATTATTATCACCAATGAAGGCATGGTGAAACTTGCCGACTTCGGCATCGCTCGCATCGGTAACTCGGATCTCACGCAATTCGGCACTGTCGCAGGGACGCCGGGCTATATCGCACCCGAGTGGTATCTCGGCGGCACGGTCGATCATCGGGTCGATCTGTTCGCCGCGGGCGTCGTTCTCTACCAGCTTCTCAGTGGTTCCGCTCCATTTGACGGCAACGTCAAAGAGGCGATGTACAAGGTCTGCCATGAGCAGCCGTTACTACCGTCGGATGTCGCGCCCTATCTGAAAGGACGCAAATACGACCGCGTCATCATGAAGGCGCTTGAGAAAAAACCGGAAGACCGTTTCAGCAGCGCGGCGGTATTCAAGGCAGCCTTACTCGATGCCTATGGTTTACCTGTGGCAACAATGATCTCGCCCGGCGCGCTCGCCGATATGGGGCATCCCATTCCTTGGGATAAACAGCGGGCGGCTGTGCGCAATACCACCATCAACACGCCCTCAAGCATGGCAACGCCAAGCCAATGGAGCACCGCCGTTCTTGTGGCCATTGAAGAGAAACTCACGCGTTTTTGCGGCCCCGTGGCCAAAGCCATGATTCGCCGGGCTGCACGCGGCACGCAAAGCGTCGACGAGTTGATTCAAATTTTGGCCGACGCACTCGATACAGAGAAAGAGCGTCAAGCCTTCTTGCGTAGCGTCGAACATACGACCGCGCCGCATCAGCATAAGGAAGCCATGGCCGGCGAAGCTACCATGGTGGTGAGCACATCCATGGCAACGATCTCGCCGATCGACGAGGCGACCCGCGAGCGAGCGACGAAGGTCATGGCGGAGTTCTTCGGCCCGATCGCTCGTGTCATGGTTAAACGTGCCATGGCCGAAGCCAAAAGCAGAGACGGCTTTTACCTTGCGCTCGCGAAGGGCGCGAACAACGAAAAAGACGAAGACCGCATTCTGCGGCGCTTGCGCGCGAACTAAATCGGAGGACCCGAACAAGGCATGGCCTCGTGAGATCTTGCGGGCTTGTGTTTGTTTTGGCTCCCCGACCTGGGCTCGAACCAGGGACCTGCGGATTAACAGTCCGTCGCTCTACCGACTGAGCTATCGGGGAATTGAAAGACGAGCCGCTTCGCTCGCCTCCGGGAGCCCGCGATTCTAGCGGCGCGGCCCCCCGGGGTCAAACTTACTTGACGACCGCGGCGATGGCGTCCGCCACGTAATCGAGATTCTTGCCGTTCAGCGCCGCGACGCAAATGCGACCGGTGTCCACAGCGTAAATCCCAAACTCGTCTCGCAGCCGACCCACCTGATCTTTGGTCAGGCCGGAGTAAGAGAACATCCCGCGCTGTTTGGCGACGAAACTGAAATCCTTGCCGGGCACTTTGGCTTTGAGCTTGTCCACCAACTGAGTTCGCATCAGCTTGATGCGATCGCGCATTTGGGCGAGTTCTTTCTCCCAGACGTCGCGCAATTCAGCATTAGCGAGCACCGTGGCGACGATTTGTCCGCCATGTGTGGGCGGGTTGGAATAATTGGTGCGCACGACACGTTTGACTTGAGAAAGCACGCGTGCCGCTTCTTCCGCACTGGTCGCCACGATGGACAAGGCGCCAACGCGCTCGCCGTAGAGCGAAACCGATTTCGAAAATGAGTTCGACACGAACACCGGACCGCCGGCATCGGCGAAACGGCGCACGACTGCACCATCGTCGTTCAGGCTGTCGCCAAAGCCCTGATACGCAATGTCGAGGAACGGCACGAGGCCTCGTTCATTCACGGTTTGAATAATCGCCGTCCACTGGTCGGTCGTCAGATCCACACCCGTCGGGTTATGACAGCATGCGTGTAGGACAACCACCGAACCTGCAGGCAATCCCCGCAGCGTCTGAATCATCGCGTCGAATTTGACGCCATGCGTCGCCGCGTCGTAGTACGGATATGTGTTGACGGTAAAGCCGGCTGCTTCGAAAAGCGCCCGGTGATTTTCCCAACTGGGATCGCTGATCCATAGCTGCGCGTCCGGATTCACGCGGCGGATGAAATCCGCTCCGATTTTAAGCCCACCCGTGCCGCCCAGTGATTGAACGGTCACGACGCGTTTTTCCTTCACGACCGCGCTGTCTGCGCCAAATACCAGGCTTTGCACGGCGCTGTCGTAGGCGGCGAGTCCATCGATAGGCAAATAGCCGCGCGGTGCAGCTTTCTGCGTCATTTCCTGCTCCGCGCGCTTGACGCATTCGAGCAACGGCAGCTTGCCGTTCTCGTCGTAGTACACGCCTACGCCAAGATTCACTTTATTCGGATTCTTGTCGGCATTGTAGGCTTCGGTGATGCCGAGAATGGGGTCGCGCGGCGCCATTTCGACTTTGGCAAACAGGGGAGAGGAGAGGCTCATCGTGATAAAATCAGGTTCGTTGGACGAGCCCTCGATTCTACCCTTGCTCCGTACTTTCCCCAACAGCCCCTTTCAACTCAACCAAGCTTTTGTTCCGGCGGGCGATCAGCCCCAAGCGATCGAAAAACTGGTTGAGGGGCTCAACGATGGTTTGGCCTTTCAGACGCTTCTGGGCGTCACCGGATCGGGCAAAACCTTCACTATGGCGAACGTGATTGCCCAGATGGGCCGTCCGGCGCTGGTGCTCGCCCATAACAAGACTTTAGCGGCGCAACTTTATTCGGAGTTCCGCGAGTTCTTTCCAAACAACGCCGTCGAATATTTCGTTTCTTACTACGACTACTACCAGCCCGAAGCTTACGTCCCGTCGCGAGATCTTTTCATCGAAAAAGATTCGAGCATCAACGAACATATCGAACAGATGCGGCTCTCGGCAACGAAGTCGATGTTGGAACGCGACGATTCGATCATCGTCGCGACGGTGTCCTGTATCTACGGTATCGGCGACCCGGTCGATTATCACGGCATGATTCTGCACGTACGCGAGAAGCAGAGCGCTTCGCACCGCGACATCATCGAGCGGTTGATCGCAATGCAGTATCAGCGCAACGATTACGATTTTAAGCGCGGAACGTTTCGAGTACGAGGCGAGATCATCGATGTATTTCCTGCGGAACATTCGGAAACCGCCTTACGCATTACGCTTTTCGACGACGAGATAGACAGCCTGATGTTGTTCGATCCGCTCACCGGCAAAAGTCTGCAGCGGATGGGTCGGTTCACCGTCTATCCATCAAGCCACTATGTCACCCCGCGCAGCACGGTGTTGAACGCCATTGAGGGCATCAAGACGGAGCTGCGCGATCGCATTAAATATTTTCACGATAACCATAAACTGGTGGAAGCGCAGCGCATCGAACAGCGCACGCGCTTCGATCTTGAAATGCTGCACGAAATGGGTTTTTGCAAGGGCATCGAAAACTACTCGCGCCACCTATCCGGTCGCAATCCGGGAGATCCGCCACCGACCCTCATCGATTATCTGCCGCCGCAAGCGCTGATGTTTATCGATGAAAGCCATGTGACCATTCCGCAAGTAGGCGCCATGTACAAAGGTGACCGTTCACGCAAAGAAAATCTCGTGGAGTACGGATTCCGATTGCCGTCTGCGATGGATAACCGGCCGCTCAAGTTCGAAGAGTTCGAGCGCATGATGCGCCAAACGATCTTTGTCTCGGCAACGCCCGCGCATTATGAGGCCGAGCATGCCGCACAAACAGTCGAACAGGTTGTACGTCCTACGGGTTTGATTGACCCGGTCATTGAGGTTCGTCCAGCTGCGACGCAAGTAGATGACCTGCTTTCGGAAATCACGCTTCGCGTGGCGCGCGACGAGCGGGTGCTTGTGACCACACTGACCAAGCGGATGGCGGAGGACCTCACCGAATACCTGCGCGAACACGGTGTGAAAGTGCGTTACTTGCACTCGGAGGTGGAAACGGTAGAGCGGGTCGAAATCATCCGCGATCTGCGCCTCGGTGAATTCGACGTGCTCGTCGGGATCAATTTATTGCGCGAGGGTCTCGATATACCGGAAGTGTCCTTGGTTGCGATTCTCGATGCCGATAAGGAAGGTTTTCTGCGCTCCGAGCGTTCTCTTATTCAGACAATGGGCCGCGCCGCGCGTCATATCAACGGCATGGCGATTCTCTACGGCGATCGGGTGACCGATTCGATGCAACGTGCCATTGACGAGACCGAGCGGCGGCGCAACATACAGATCGATTTCAATTTACGTCAGGGCATCACGCCTATCGGTGTGTCGAAGAGGATCAAAGACATTCTCGACGGTGTTTATTCCGCCGGCGACGTTCGGGCCGAACTCAAGGCGGCACAGGATCAGGCGCGCTACGAATCGATGTCTGAAAAGCAGTTAGGCAAGGAAATCAAGCGCCTCGAAAAACAAATGATTGAACATGCGCGCAACCTCGAGTTTGAAAAAGCGGCGCAGGCTCGCGATCAACTCGCCGACCTCAAGAAAAAGGCATTCGGTATCGACGT
>DATEOW010000049.1:0-6448 GCA_035273665.1 Burkholderiales bacterium
CGGCTGCTTTTGCTGCTGCTGCCGCTGCTACTGCTGCCGCTACCACCTTGGCTTTGTTGCTTACGGCTGCCGCTGCTTTGACTACCTTGGCTGCTGCTGCCGCTCTTGCTGCGGCCACTGCTGCTGCCGCTGCTGCTGCCGCTGCTTTTGCTACCTTTGCGTTGAGGCATGATTGACTCCTTTTGCATAAAACGCCGTTGAATCGGCACCTCATCGCGTGCACAGCGCGTGCCTGCAATGCGATGAATATGCACGACACGCACGACACTTGCACCCCTTCAGGGACAACCATGTCGAGGTGACACACTATGCAGATCTCCACTTCATTGAAGACCAAAAGCCCGCTCAAAGCAAAACGATGGCTCGCAGGTACTGCAGGCGCTGCGTTGTTCGCCGGCACTGCAGCTTATGTTGCGTGGGCGGCACGCCAGGCTGAAACAGCTCATCCACCAAAGGGCCGCTTCATCGATGTGAACAAAGTGCGTGTGCATTATCTGGAGAAAGGCGAAGGTCCCGTCATCCTTCTCCTACATGGGAAGGGCTCAATGGCGACGGACTTCCAAGGCTCCGGTTTGATCGATGGCCTCGCGACACATCATCGGGTCATCGCGATCGATCGGCCTGGCTTCGGTTATAGCGAGCGTCCACGCGGAAAAAAATGGGATGCGACCGAACAGGCGCAATTGATTGCCGCAACTTTAGGTCAATTGGGTATTCCTTCGGCGATTGTCGTGGGCCATTCCTGGGGCGCGATGTGCGCGATTGCGCTCGCGTTGGAAGCGCCGCATCTGGTCGAGCGACTTGTGCTGATGAGCGGCTATTACTATCCAAGCACGCGGCCTGATGCGCTCATCATGGGTGCGGCGGCTGTTCCGGTGATCGGCGATGTCATGCGCTACACCACATCGGCCATGACGGCGCGGGTGATGCTGGGCTACTTGCACAAGCGGACTTTCTCGCCGCAGCCGATTTATCCCGGCTTCAGCAAAGCCGTGCCGCGCGATCTGCTGCTTCGGCCGAGCCAGATGTTTGCCGAAGCGCAGGAATCGCTCATGATGGTCAAGGAGGCGGAACGGCTGAGCGATTCATACGCCGACCTGAAGATGCCAATCACCATTCTGGCGGGCAGCGAGGACGGCGCGCTCAAGACGGAAGAACAATCGGTCAAATTGCACCAGGCGCTGCCGCACAGCAAATTGAAGGTGGTCGAAAAAGCCGGGCATATGCTGCACTACTCGGCACCGCAAGTCGTGCTCGCCGCGATTGAAGAAGCGGCGCATGCCGCGAAGAAGGGCCCGGCGGTGAAAGCACCTGTCGTCAATCCGCAGGCAGCGACCCCTTTTACTCAATCTTGAGCGGCGCGGGCGATGTGCTCGATCGTTCAACACGCTCGCCAAGATAAAAAAGAAAAAAAAGCACGGCATCGACAGATGCCGTGCTAATGGCGACACACACACGGAGAGTAAACAGCGCTTCTGTGCGAAGCGACGATACAAACTGATTTCTGCAACCCGGGTGCCGGAGTAAGTCGCATGTGCCGCGCGCGTCAGACGCATGCGTCAAGTTGGTCTAAGGGAGTTTTCTTAAGCGCTGTTCGCTACTGGAACGTTCCGCACGCTAGGGCGAGTTTCACTGAGTCAACGCCAACGTATGCAGCGCCGAAGCGGCTGTCGCTACTGGAACGTTCCGCGCGCTCGGACGAGTTTCACTGAGTCAACCCCAACATATGCAGCGCCGAAGCGGCTTGGTCCCTTGCTCACCCAGGAGTAGGGCCCTTCCTCACATGCCCTAACTGGGGCTAGTTGCACCGTTTATCCGTATGTTTCCCTTAGCTTCCCGCAGGGGAGTAAGAAGACGAGTCGGTAGACCACGGCATGCGGCTTGCCAGGGCGTCACTAAAAAGATACAGACACCTTAGAGGTGGTATGGGCTTGTACTTCGGACTTAGGCGGCAAATTCATCTGGCCGCCGTCACCGCCAGCGCTGGGCTGGCCCCTCGTTTCTTTGTCCGTCTGAACCGCTCGCGTTTTTCATCCAGCTCCGCCCCCTGGGCGGCCGGTGCGCCGCGGGGAGCGAACTGATATGTATCCCCATGTCCTTCTCATTGAGGACGATCGCGAGTCGCGCGACATGCTGGCGCTTTTGCTGCAGAGCGAGGGAATGTACGTGACCCTCGCGCTGAATGGCGTGGACGGCCTGCAAGCCTTGGAAGCAATTCAAGCGCTGCCGGATATCATCCTGCTCGATTTGCAGATGCCGTTGATGAGCGGCCAAGAGTTCTTCACCGCCCTAAAAAAGACGCACGCGGACGCATCCCGAATACCCGTCGTGGTGTTGACCGGGACGAATATCGTCCTTCCGGAAGCCGCCGCCACCATTCGAAAGCCTTTTCATTTGGATGACCTGATCACCGCCATCCATGACACGGTCAGCGCCCATGAAGGACGACGACGCGCCGCCAGGAAAAGGGCCGCTTCACAGGAATAGGCCTTGCTGCCCTTTGAGGCATTGCAATCGAACGCGGCAGCGCGGAGGTCAATGTGCGAATCCATCATCTCAACTGCATTTCCAGTTGCCCGCTGGGCGGCAAGCTCATGGACGGTCGAAGCGCGTCGATCGTGGAACGCGGCGAGTTGGCCTGTCATTGCCTATTGCTGGAATTGAACGACCGGCTCGTGCTGGTCGACACGGGCATGGGCTTGAAGGACGTTCACAATCCGAAAAGCCGACTCAGCGCGTTCTTCCTTGCAATGGTGAAGCCTGCTTTCCGCGAAGAACTCACCGCTTACCAACAAGTACAACGCCTCGGCTTTAACCCGCGCGATGTGAGAGACATCGTTCTCACGCACCTTGACTTCGATCACGCGGGCGGTCTGGATGATTTTCCTGAAGCGACTGTGCACCTGATGGCGGCGGAACGCGACTATGCATTTCAGCAAAGGACCTGGCTCGATCGGCAACGTTTCCGCCCGCAACAGTGGTCCACCAAAGATCAGTGGCGCGTGTACGCAAAAGGATCGGGCGACGGATGGTTCGGGTTCGAGCGCGTCCGCACGCTCGACGGACTGCCGCCAGAGGTTGCGCTGATTCCGCTCGCGGGGCACACACACGGGCATGCGGGCGTCGCCGTACAGCGCGGCGATAAATGGCTACTGCAAGCCGGCGACGCTTATTTCTATCATGCTGAAATGGACCCACGCGATCCTCGTTGCACGCCGGGCCTGCGCTTCTATCAATGGATGATGGAGAAGAACCGCAGTGCGCGGCTGCACAATCAACGCCGTTTGCGTGAGCTGAACGACGCGCACTCGCATCAGATTGAAATCTTTTGCGGACACG
The DNA here is from genome assembly GCA_035273665.1 of Burkholderiales bacterium. Taxonomy (GTDB): domain Bacteria; phylum Pseudomonadota; class Gammaproteobacteria; order Burkholderiales; family SG8-39; genus DATEEW01. Next base: position 3,340 of record DATEOW010000049.1, read on the forward strand.
ACGTCACGGAATTCGAGCGCCTTTCCGGGCACTCGGCACGCCTGCCCGCCGACAAAGTAATGGAAGCATGGCCCGCCTAGGGTCTTATCGCCGCCCAGGGTCTTATCACCGCCTGGTGCCTCAACCCTGTTGACGCTGCTTATTACTGCCGCCGCCGCGCTCTGCTTTTAGCTGCTCGCCGCCGCGTTCGCGCTGGTCGCCCGTGCTTTTTCCGCTACGGCTCGTCCCCTTGCTTTTCTTCTCGTGTTGCTTCTGTCCTTTACGCTGGCTCATTTCAAACTCCACTCGATGAAACGGCGGATGCCGCAGGACAGGGGCTGCATCGCGCGTGCCCGTCGTGCGAATTCTGCGGCCCTCCGCTTGCACGCCTGAGAGTTCATATCGAATGAAGGCTAAGCCCATGCAATGGCAAACGATTTTTGACTTTTTCGGTTCGGCTGAACTGGGCATCGCTGCAACGGCACTTTGTGCCGCATTCGCGGCGTTGATAATACAAATCGTACTCACGATGATCATCCGCCGATTGATCAGCCGACATCCATATATGCAAGCGCTACTGAAGCGTTCGGTCGGCCCTTTCCGTCTGCTCTTTCCCATGATCGCGATTCAGGCGGTGCTTGCCGCCGCACCCCGACAGTACGAATGGCTCCCGGCGACCCGACACGCGGTGTTGCTTGCGATGATTCTCGCCATCACGTGGTTGGCGACCGCGGCGGTGATGGGTATCCGCGATGTCATGAAGCTGCGTTTTCCGATCGACGTCGGAGACAACCTCCATGCGCGGCGCGTCCTGACGCAAACGACCGTCCTGCTGCGCACATTAAGTGGTGTCGTTATTTTGTTGGGCGTTGCTGCTGCGTTGACGACTTTTCCGGGCGTGCGGCAGATCGGCGCGAGTCTGCTCGCTTCGGCCGGGCTCGCGGGTATTGTCGTCGGCTTCGCGGCAAGGCCGGTCCTCGGCAACCTCATCGCCGGGTTGCAGATCGCCATGGCGCAACCGATCCGCATCGACGATGTGGTCATCGTGCAGAACGAATGGGGCGTCATCGAAGAGATCGCCGGCGCCTATGTCGTGGTGAAAATCTGGGATGAGCGCCGGCTCGTCGTACCGCTGCAATGGTTTATCGAAAACCCCTTTCAGAACTGGACACGCACCGGCTCTCAGATTATCGGCACGGTGTTTCTCTGGGTGGACTACAGCCTGCCGCTGGAACCGCTTCGTGCAGAGATGATGCGAATCTGCGAAAGCGCGAAAGAATGGGATCGCAGAGTCGCATCGCTGCAAGTCACGGAGACTTCCGAACAGGCGATGCAACTGCGGATCATCGCGAGCTCGAACAACGCCTCACTCAGTTGGGATCTGCGTTGCCGCATCCGCGAAGGGCTGATCGCCTTCATCCAACGCGAGTATCCTGCTGCGTTGCCACGAATGCGCGCGCAGCTGGTCGAGCAACAACAACCGCATCAGGAGAAGGCCATGGCGCAAGGCGCTAGCGACCAACGCGCCACCGCGGCGGGCAAAGCGACGCCGGAACCGGCGAACGCATAAATAAAAACACGGCCGGTGGCCGGTGTATAGCGCGGCACATGCTTAGTCTTGCGTCGGCAAAAACTCGGTCGAGCCCGCGCGCGCTCTACGCTGCGACTCGTCCCGCGGAAAGCGGTCTTTGGCTTCTGCCTCTGCGCGTCTTTCCATATCTTCGGTTAACTTCTCGCTCTGCACTTTATCGACCATTTCCTTAGCGGGGCCCTGCGGCTGCGCTGCCTGCTTCTGGTTCAAGTTGTGGCCGGAGCCGGGATCTTTCGCGTTTTCATACTTACTCATCATTTTCTCCTTCCGCATTGGCGTCGATGCAGTAACGCGTGCAGGCCGAATGCCTGGCAAGCGGCAAGCACAAACAAAAACACCGGCCGGCGGCCGGTGTTTTTCTAACGGTCGGCGTTACTCGCGCTCGTTCCGCTGCTGCCGATGCTGTTCGCCGACTTCCGCCTCGTAGTCTTGCTCGCGGTTCTCGCCTTGGACTTGATCGAACTGCTCTGGCTGTCCGCCTTGCTGCTGTTGGCGGCTCTTGCCACCGCCCTGCTGCTGTTGGCCTTGGGAATTTTTGCGATCGCGATTTTGCTTGGACATGGCGACTCCTGGGGGATAGTGTGTAGCGACGGGTTTGATGCAGAGCGCGTGCCCGCTGCGGCAGGAGTGAGTATTTTCAATCAGTTGCCAGCTCAGTCTCTGCGATGCCTCAGTGTGCGAGCATCGTGATGAACCTGGGCATCTGCACTTTGACGCTGAACTCGCATTGCATCGGCGACCGCAGCTACCACCACATACGCTCAGGATGGCGTATCGATTCCTTCGTCGCGGTCGCGTTCGACTTCCGGTATTCGCTGTTGATCCATGCGGAAGAAATCTTCGACTTCCGCTTCGGCGACGTCCTTCGCGCGCTCTTTCGCCGAGCGTCCACGGTGCAACTTGTCCGGAATGGGTGGTTGTGAATCGTTTTGCTGTCGCGCAGAGGGCTGCTGAACGTCTTTTTGTCCGCGCTCGCCCGAGCCGGAAGCTCGAATGTTTTGGTCTTTCATCCTTTTCTCCTTCGCAATGCGCTGGTGAAACGCAGGCTGCATCGCGCATGCCTGTACACCTCAAGTAAAAACGCAGCTTTCCTTAGGCACCGTTCCTACTTAAAGTGACGCCTGCATCAAACAATATCAAACGATAAGGGATCGACCATGCGCGACTTCAAGAGTTGCAAGGGAACAAAAGCTTGCCGGGGGGACGGCTCATGAAATGGCTCTTCACCCTCGCCTTTCTGAGCGGCACCATGCTACCGGTTCAAGTCGGCGCCAATGCTACGCTCAGGAATTATCTGGGCCACGCGATGCAGGCGGCGCTGGTTTCGTTCGTGGTCGGCTCAAGCGCGATTCTTCTTTATTGCGCGATCGCACGCATCTCCTTGCCCAAGCTTTCGGCAATCGGCCAAGCGCCCTGGTGGGCTTGGATCGGCGGGATTTTCGGCGCGCTCTATATCTGGATGTCGATCATCGTCGGCCCAAAAATCGGTGCCGCGATGCTGCTGGCACTCGTCGTCGCGGGGCAAATGACCGCATCATT
>DATEOW010000050.1:0-7928 GCA_035273665.1 Burkholderiales bacterium
CCTTCACTGCCGATGGTTGGTTCAAGACCGGCGATATGGGCCAATGGGATGAAGCGGGATACTTGAGCATCGTGGGCCGCGCAACGGATCTCATCATTAGCGGTGGATTCAATGTCTATCCGAAAGAGATTGAACTTGCGCTCGACACTTTGCCTGGCATTGTGGAATCTGCCGTCATCGGTCTGCCGCATGCCGATCTCGGCGAAGCGGTCACTGCTGTGGTCGTCGCGAAAAGCGATGTACAAGAAGCGGCGTTGATCACGCAACTCAAGCAACGCATCGCTTCATACAAGGTGCCGAAGCAAATTCATTTCATCGACGAGCTGCCTCGCAACAGTATGGGAAAAGTGCAAAAGAATCTTTTGCGTCGACGCTTTTCCTGAGTCTTTCTCCTTCACAGCGCATGGCGCTCGTCCTACAAGGACTTACGGCTGCCGGGCTTGCCGCTTGCAAGTTTTTAGAGCACGTAAACCCACTCAGGAGAAACAATTATGGATATCAATATCCGTGCGATGAAAGTCGCACTGGTTGGTGCCATAGCCGGCGTCGCGTTCACAGGTTGCGCCAGCATGGACCCCCCAACAGAGCAAATGGCGGCGAGCCGCACCGCCGTCGAACAAGCAAGAATGTCCGGCGCGGGCGAAGGCATCGCTTCGGCGGATTACACATCAGCGCGCACGAAGCTCGATCGCGCAGAAGCCGCGTTCCGCGGTGAGGACTATGTCTTGGCGGGTCGTCTCGCACGCGAAGCGGAAGTTGACGCACAGCTTGCACAAGCACGCGCCTCCTCAGCGAAGTCGCGTTTAGCGTTGGCGGAGCTGGAAGCAAGCACACGTGCATTGCGCGAAGAAATCTATCGCGCCAATAGCACTTCGGTTCGATAAGGAGGCCACATGAAACGCAAACAATTCAAACTCGGCATCCCCGCCCTTTTGGTCGCTTCCGCTTTCGCAGCAGGGTGCGCAACCCATACGCCGCAGCTCGCCTCGGTGCAAGCGGCGCATGAAGCCTATAACGCCGCCGCCGCAGATCCGCGCGTCAGAACGCACGCGGATGTCGAGCTGGGACGCGCACGTGCAAGCCTCGCGATTGCAGAAGAAGAGCTGCGCGATAGCGGCGATAGCGCCGCGACCAACCACCTCGCTTATCTTGCTCGCCAGCGTGCAATTCTCGCGACAGAAGTCGCTGCGCAACGCGAAGCGGACGAGCGCATCCGCATGGCTGGACTCGAACGCGATCGCTCCTTGCTGCAAGCGCGCACGGCCGAAGCAGACCGCGCTAATCAGCAAGCGCAGATCGCCACCATGCAAGCGGACAGCGCACGGCGTCAAGCAATCAGCGCGCAAACTGACGCCGAGATTCAGCGCCAACGCGCAGCGCAGTTAGAAGCGGACCTCATCGCCATGCAAGCGGTGAAAAGCGAACGAGGTCTAATCCTCACGCTGCAGGACGATGTGCTGTTCGATACCGGTAGCGCTGCGTTGAAATCGGGTGCAATGCGCACAATCGATCGCCTAGCCGAGCTGCTTCGTAATAACCCGGAGCGGCGTGTGCAGATCGAGGGCTTCACGGATAGTCAAGGCAGCGACAGTTATAACCTGGACCTTTCCGAGCGGCGAGCGGCGTCTGTTCGCACAGCCTTGCTGGCGCGTGGTGTCCCGATGGATCGCGTGAGCATTCAGCCTTATGGCGAAGCCTTTCCGATTGCCAGCAATGACACGCCTTCGGGTCGCCAACTCAATCGTCGCGTCGAGATTGTGTTTTCCGATCCGCAAGGTGTGGTGGTCGGTCGGACCGGCATGAGCGGCTCAATGGGCTCGCAACCTCAATCGATCATCATCGTTCCTGCACGATAACTTCGATCGAGCGCAATGAAAGAAAGGAGCCTCCGGGCTCCTTTCTTTTTTATGAGCAGCCCTCGACGTAGCTCACCGAAGGCTCCAGACCCGCGCGAATTTCATCGATCTTATCGCCTTTGGTTTCCATCACGATTGCTCGTTTCCGATCCGGCGATTCCAGCCTGAGGTAATGCCCGTTAGGATCGTACTTGTGTGGCGTGACGCGCAGTTGCGGTGCGCGCTTCTGCGCTTCTTCGATGCTCATACCATGTTCGATCCCCAAGCTATTGAGCACGCCCGGCTTCGTTTCCGCGCGCGTGAGAATGTCCGACTCGACCATGAATAGGACCTCGGGCAAGGATGCGAAGCTCACCCAGTCACAACGTGGCTCCCGCTTGCTTGTGAAGGGAGTCGTCGTCGGGCCGGCGGTTTTCTCTGCTTCCTGCACCGTCATACCGAAGCGCACCGGGCCATAGGCATCCCACGACAACACCGGACGCTGTGCAGTAGGGGAGCTGTCGCAGCCGCACAGCGCTAAACAAAAAAGTGCAATCTTGGTTTTTGGCATGGTTTCGCCCCGGAAAAGAAAACGGAGGCTTTCGCCTCCGTTGTTCGATTGCACAAAAACGCATTAGTGCAGGCCGTTGCGCAAGTCTGCGGTCTCTTAGTGCACTTGGTGCGCTAAGTGCGCATAGTCCGCTTAGTGCGAAGTTTGCGAATGCTGTCCGCCGGGTTCAGAAATATCTGCAACGGTTTGCCCTGTGGTATGGGCTTCTTCCGCCATCGCGATATCGGCGATAGAAATGATCCCGACCAAGCGCTTGTCGCGGTTGACGACAGGCAAGCGACGCACTTTTTGAATGCTCATATTGTCGGCGACATCCTCGAGGTCTTCGTCGTCGTAGCAATACAGCACTTCGGCACTCATGACTTCCCTCACCGGCGTGTCGGCCGACTTGCGCGCCGCCACCGCACGGATCGCGATATCGCGGTCGGTAATCATGCCGACGAGTCGGTCATTCTCTCCGACGGGTAGGGCGCCGGCGTCCAGATCCGACATGATTTGCGCAACTTCGCAAATCGCTTGATCGGGGCTGGCCAAACGTACATCGCGGCTCATGACTTCACTGACTTTCATGGAATGCTCCTTGGTGATTCTATTGATAAAAACACCGGCGCCTGCGCGCCAAATGTGCGCGCAGGCGCCCCGTTGTGCAGTCCGGCGACCTCATTAGAGGGGGAGGTCCACGGGCTGCTAAGGTTCCCTGGCCCAGTAAAGTGCGCGGGTATAGATCGCTTGTTGCTGTTTAGCGTCGGCGGCCGCGTGTCACCAGGGTTTCGGTCGAGGTGTAAGCAGCAAAGCGTGTACCCATCGCAGAACGCGACGGGGAAAAGACTCAGGCGGCGACGGCGATGAGTTGCGGTGTGCCTGTAGAACGTTGCCAAAGCTCTTTGAAAACAGGCTGACGAGAGAGCAATTCGTCCACCGTGCCGTTATCAAGGATGTGTCCGTCGTTCATCAACACGACGCGATCGAAGCGAGGCAGCAGATTGAGCCGATGCACGGAGGAGACAATACATGCATCGGGCATCGCTTCTTTCAGACCGGCGAAGATGCGTGCTTCCGTCATCGCATCAAGGCTACTCGTCGGTTCATCGAGCAAGAGAAGTGAGCTGCCGCTCGCGGCAAGAAAGCCGCGCGCCAGCGCAAGACGTTGTCGCTGTCCGCCGGACAGATTGAGCCCGCGCTCGGAAATCATCGTCTCCAAGCCTTGCGGCAAGGCAGCGATCACTTCGTTGAAACCCGCCAATTCAATCGCGGCTTCAACCAAGGACTCGGGATACTCCGCGCCGAAAGTGATGTTGTCGCGCACGCTCGCCTCGAAGACTTCCGCGTCTTGCGGAATAAGCGTCGCCACAGAGCCCAAATGGGAAAGCTCCGGATGCACGAGGCTGTCGACCATGAACACCCCTTGCGGCGCGCGATACAGCCCGGCAAGTAAACGCATCAAGGTGCTCTTGCCGGAGCCGCTCGGGCCGACCAGCGCAATGCGCTCGCCGCGTCGCAGCGAGAGATCCAAACCATGCAAGGCGGGATCGTCGTTTCGGCGGCGGCCATAGGAGAAACGCAGATCTTCGATATCGATGCGCCGCCAATCTGCCGGAATCGTCGGGCCGCCCTCACTATGCTTTTCCGCGTACCAAATAGGGTCGGCGGCCGCGTAGTCCGTGTACATCCGCGCAAAACTCTGGAAGTTCACCGCGATGGAACCGACGACACTCGCGGCTTGTTGGGTGTACTGATAAACCATGAATACGTCGCCCAACAGCAAGTTGCCCGAGCGCTGTGCGGACCAGGCGTAGACCGCCACGAGCGTCCAAGATAAACCGATGCTGAGCAAATCGACCGCGCACCATTTCCCCTCGTTGACGACGATGGCGCGGCGCAGCGGCTCGAACACCGCGGCCAAGCGGATGTTGAGCATTTTGCGTGTTGGGGCTTGCAGACGAAGACTGAGCACCGTCGAAATATTCCCCAGGCAATCGACCATGGCAGCCTTATAACGGCGCGACGCATCGTTCTCTTTTCGCACGAGGCGCATCAATGCTCGGTCAAAGCGGATGATGACGAAGGCGATCAGCACATAACCGAGCAACGCCATGCCGCCGGTGTATGCGGAAAGCAAGGTCAGCGCGATGATCGGTCCAAGCAGATTGACGAAGCTCTGCAAATAAATGAATTGGTTTTGCGCAAAGTTGAATAGCGCGTTGGTCGTTTGTTCGACGCGGAACAAGGTATCGCCCGAATGGTGCTTCTCGTGCCACCCCAGGGGCAGGCTCGCCAAGCGCGTATAAAGCGCGTCGCTCACGTTCTCGCGCACGCGGACGGCGACCCCGCGTTCGATGATGCGCCCCGGTCCGTGCATGCCCCAGGAAAGCGCCACCGTGAAAAAGATGAGCAGCATATAAAAACCCGCTGCCGGGAGATTGTTGACGCCGGAGGTCTGGATCGTGTTGATGGCCTGCGCCGCCAGCCACGGTATGGCGAGCTTGACGAGTTGCGAGGCAATCAGCAGGGCGCTTGAAGCGAAAATCAGCGGGCGCTTACCTTGGGCGAAGCGCCAAAACGCGGCGTACAACGCGCTCAAGCGCGGTTCGGTGGGACTGAGAACTTCCGGGGCAAGCATCGACATCCAACAAGGCGGCTAGGACTGCGCGGATCAGCCGTCGGTCTCCGAACGCGAAAGCGGCTTCGGTCATGCGAGCAATCGCGCCCCACATGTCAGAGTGAGTGTCCGACTTCGCGCGCGTCGCTACTATGAAAAATCTGACGAAATCGCCCATCGCCACGAGGCAACCTGACGAGCGATGCGTACTCTTACCAGAGCTTGATGAGCATGCGGGTCGCTAGAACGAACAGCAAGGTCGCGAAGACGCGTCGCAAAACGCCGGTCGGCAGTTTGTGGGCGGCGCGAGCGCCGAGCGGCGCCGTGAATACGCTGGCCGCGACAATGCTCAAGGTGGCGGGCAAATAGACATAGCCCAGCGAAGGCGAAGGCACCTCCTGGGCGGTGCCCATCCAGATATAGCCGGCGGTGCTCGCCAGCGCGACGGGAAAGCCGATAGCGGACGAGGTGCCGATCGCATGGATCAGCGGTACTTTGCGCCAGACCATATAAGGCACCGACATGGCCGCGCCGCCGATAGCCACGAGCGCGGACAACGCGCTGATCACGCCGCCCATCGCCACCAATTCCGTGCGGCTCGGCGCTCCGCCGCCGGCGGGCGGCTGACGGTTCAACCACATGTTGAGCGACATGCAGTAAATGAAAACGGCGAAGAAGATACCGAGCGCGAGGGTCGAAAGGCGGCTTGCGATCAACGCACCGAGGAAGCCGCCAAGGAGAATGCCGGGCGTCATCGCTTTGGCGATGTCCCAACGTACCGCTCCGCGCCGCGCATGTGCGCGCACGCTGGAAATCGAGGTGAACAAAATCGTCGCCATGGCGGTTCCGACCGCGATGTGCACGATGTGCTCGCGTGGGAAGCCTTGCGGCTCAAAGAGCAATACCAAAATAGGCACCATCGTCGCACCGCCGCCAATGCCCAGCATCCCCGCGAGAAAACCGACGAAAGCACCGAGTGCCAGATAAGCGAGCAACAGCGGCCAGCTGAATTCGAGCAACTCGGTCATAGCTTCCTTCAGCCCGTGGCGAAAAGATTGCGACGCTGTGTGACGGCCGCGTGCGCAAAAAGAAAAGCGGCGGCATTCCAAGACTGCCCCTGCATGCCTTCAAGTGACAGTGTCTTGCCGTGCAGCCATTCGGTAAAGGCCCAGTTCCCTAAAGCGGCGGCCTGCGCGAGCTTGAGCAGTTCGCTTTGTGCCACATCATAACGGCCGGCCGCGCTCTGCGCCGCCACCCAAAAGCCGCCCACGAAAGGCCAGATGCCGCCGTTGTGATACTGCCATTCGAAATTTTGCTGATGGCGGGACATATAGGGCCGCCACAGAAAGCTTGCTTCGACAATCGGATCGACCACCACACGCACCGGATAAGGATCGTTCACGCCTGCGACTTCCAACGCGTGGAGAATCCGATGCGTTCCCCCTTCGTCCGTCAGCCCGCAAAGAATCGCGAGAATGTTGCCGAACACATCGCCTTCATCGCCGTAGAAGGCGAAATTGACGAAGCTCAAATACAACTCGCGGTTGCGCGCTTTGCGCTTGACGTAGTGCGCGAGCAAGCGCGCGCGCTTGTACTCGGCGATGTCGTTGCCGAAGGGATAAAAAAGCTGATTGGCGTTCAGGCGCGTGGTCTCGGCATGCTTCAACGCATAAAGCCGCTTGCACCAGTGCCACAAGGCATTCGTATACAGCACGAATCCCGAGCGCGGCATGATGTCCGCCCAATCACTCGCCTCGTTCTGTTGCAGCAAACGGAAATGTTGATGCTCCTGACATTCGAGCCAATAGATCGCCTTCGCGATCTGCCCGCCGTAACGATCGCGCAGTTCGCTGCCCTGTAGATCGTCGAGCAAGGCGAGCGCGATCAACCACCACAAGGTCGCGTCGATGCAACCCAGATACCAAAAATCAGCCTCGGCAACGCCGGCCGCAGTCGCCACAAATTTCGGGATCTGGCCGTTTTCGGCCTGATGCGCCGCCAGCGTATGCATCGCGGTTGCAGCGGCGGTCTGCAATTCTTCATTGCCCGAAAGCGCCATCCCCAAAGCACAGATAGCCGCGTCCCGCCCGAAGATCGCCGTGTAGCCACGCGCATGCGCGCGTGCGCCAGCCGTCGCAGCGAGAATGCCTTGGGCAGAAAGATTCTTATGCAGCAGATCGATTGCCCGCAGGCGGCATTCTTCGATCAGCGCGTCATCATGGGGACTCAAGTCGGGCACAGCGATATATTGCGGTAAATCGAAGCGGCCGGGAACAAGGAAACGCCGAACCCGAGCATTTGCGGATGAGTTGGTCTACAGTCCGGAAAGTTAAAACAATACGAAAAGCGCGAGCCGGGAGCTGTCACTTTTCAGCTTGGATTTTAAGTCGCGATGAATTGCACCCTATGCTTGATTACAAAACGAATGCAACTTACCAATACGGCCTAGATAAAGCGTTTGAGCGCGTTTTTGGGCCGTCTATTATTAGTTAGTTCTCACCGGGGAGATAACAATGCAAGGCATGTCTTGGGGCTTAACGTTTGCGGTTATGTATGCGCCAATGGTACTTGGAGCAATCTTCACCATAGCCGCGGCGATTTTGTTTCATAAGGTACGGTCAACGTCCACGGCAATCCTCTTAATTGGTGCATTGGTCGTAACACTCATGCCTTGGGCTTACATGTTCTTTTTTGGCACAGTGCATCCACGCGACGGCCTGAGCACTAAGCTACTTATTCATACAGCCGCGCTTTTGGCGCAAACCTTTGGGTTTCTGTTCTACGTGCTTTCAGTTCAACGGCGCGCCCAGAACTAACATCTCAGTTAACACGGCCCGTTGCAAGCGTCGCTTCGCGCCGCGTGCTCCGGCCGGTTACTTCAACCGTTAGGTTGCACCATATGGCGTACTTCTTTCTTCTTCCG
>DATEOW010000051.1:0-8059 GCA_035273665.1 Burkholderiales bacterium
CTCATGCGATTCTTGATCCATCCTCTCCATCGGGTCCATGAGCAGATTGAAAAGATAGGGCACGCTCGGGTAGACCTTCGGATTCCACCAGATGCCTTCCTTCTTCACGCCGATATGCATCTTCCAGCCGTCAACGCGCAAGGCCATCAAATCGGTTTCGTCGTAATAGAAGATTTCCCGGCGTGCAGACTTTTCACTCTCGCCGGTCCAGTGAGCGAGATTGTTATAACCGTCGAGATGGATCTTGCCGCCAGCATCGCCGAATTTCTTACCGGCGAGCAAATCGTTTTTGAGATTGGGCATTCCGGCCGCGGCTGCTAGGGTGACATACAAGTCCTCATGACTCTGGATGCCGTTTGAAACGCTGCCGGGTTTAACCTTGCCGGGCCATTTCAACAGCATGGGTACGCGGACACCACCTTCCCAGGTCGAACCTTTTTCCCCACGGAAAGGCGCGTAGCCGCCATCCGGCCAGAGCATCAATTCATAGCCGTTATCGGTGGTATAGATGACGATAGTGTTGTCCGCGACGCCCATGTCCTCAAGTTTTTTCAGCAAGCTACCGACTTGCTCGTCATGCTCGATCATTTTTGCGCGAACGACATCCTCTTCGGCGCGGCCTTCATCAACCGCCATCTGAATGTATTTTTGCGGCGCATGAGAGTGAATGTGAATAGCCGTGGTGTTAAACCACAGGAAGAAAGGCTTTTCCTTGGACAGACCATCCATCCATTTCAGAGTATGCGTCAACACTTCATGATCGAAGGTCAGCATGCGCTTGCGAGTAAGAGGTCCCGTATTTTCTACTTTCTGTTTACCCACGCGGCCGAATTTCGGATCTTCCGTTGAATCGTCCGAGTTGCTGGCCCAGGTATGCAAGACACCGCGTGGCCCCATGCGCTTCAGGTATTCCGCGTCCTTTTGACCGGGATAGTCGAGCTCTTCAGGCTCTTCTTCCGCATTCAGGTGGTAGAGATTGCCGAACCATTCGTCGAAGCCGTGGACTGTTGGCAAATGCTCGTTCCGATCGCCGACGTGGTTTTTGCCGAACTGCCCGGTGGCATAGCCTTGTGTCTTGAGCACCTCGGCTATCGTTGGGTTCTGTTTCTGCACCCCGCGTTTGGAGCCTGGGATGCCAATGGTCGTGAGCCCCGTACGGATGGGCAACTGCCCCAGAAGGAAAGCCGCGCGCCCGGCCGTACAGCTAGGCTGACCGTAGTGGTCAGTGAAGAGCATGCCTTCCTTCGCGATGCGATCGATGTTGGGGGTGCGACCCATCATGCCGTGGGCATAGGCCCCGACATTCCACATACCGATGTCGTCGCCGAAAATCACGACGATGTTCGGTTTCTTTCCCTGGCTATAGCCCGCCGGACTAATGAGCAACAGCGCAAATGCAATGGCGATCAGATATCGTTGCATGGTGTCTTCCTCTTCGTTCTCTTGGCCAGCGTTACTTTGATTGAGCCGGGAATACCTGGGCCCAGTCATCCTTGATACTGACTATCGTCCAGCCTCTTGCTGTTGCTTCGTCCCAGGCTTTGTCCAACTTGCCGATATGTGATGTGCGGTCATAAGCCCACTCGCGCGCGGCGTCGTCGTGATGCACAAGCAGCGCGAATCGTGCGCCGCTCCCACCCGTCGTCCATTGCAGCATTTGCAAATCGCCATCGGAGTTGCCAAAGCCGGCGATGGGTCGACGGCCGATATGCGATTGAATGCCGACCGGCTTGCCGGGACCGTCGTCGATGAAATCGATGGCGGGTTGTTTCACAAGCACGGGCTTTCCGTCGCGCATTTCGAATATGGTCTTGCCGCTGCTGCCGACGACTTGTTCGGGCGGGATACCGTAGGTTTTTTCTACCCAAGGACGCATGAATTCGATGCCGCCGCCGGAAACGATGAAGGTCTTAAAGCCATGCGAACGCAAGTAGGCAAGCAACTCCAGCATCGGCTGATAAACCATCTCGGTAAAAGGTCGCCCGCTTATGGGGTGCTTCGCCGTCGCGATCCATTCCTTCACAACCTGTTCGAATTCCTCTGTCGTCATACCTGCGTGCGTCGCCATGACGATTTTTGCGATGGCAGCTTCGCCCCCGGCGAGGGCACTCTTCACATCGCCTTTCAACAACGATGCGAAAGGTTCTTCCGTTTTCCACTCAGGATGCTGCGGCGCCAATACGCCGACGCGATGCAGCGCGAAAAGCATTTGAAAATACATCGGCTGCTCGGCCCACAAGGTGCCGTCGTTGTCGAACACTGCGACACGCTCAGGTGCCGACACAAAATCAGGCGAGCCTTTGGTGCTGACCTTCTTAACGAAAGCGACGATGGCCTTTTTAGGCGCGGTGTCTTTCCAGGAAGGCAGGGGATCGGCGCTATAAGCGGCGCTTGCAGTGCACATGCACAGCGCGACCAGCAAGGCGATGAACGCTGATTTGATCGCGCGCAATGATTGCAAGCGACTGCTGGTCATATTTTTATTCGTTCCCGTCATGATTCTCGATCTTTCGATTTCGGGCATTGCATGAAACTACGGACGCATTGCATCGTCTATGGGACTTTGGTCCTACAGATGCGTAATGAGCACCGAGCGCGCCTTAACGCGCCGCCGATTTTTCAGTGCGGCGATTCCAATCCTGCTCGCTCATAACTAAACGGAAACCGAGGTGTGACATCGGGTTATAAGGATCACTGCCGCGTCGTGCGCTAGGGCGGTAGCTCAAGCAATAATCCGAATTACATAAAAAAGAGCCGCCGCGAATAACGCGTTTCGGGGCATTCGTGGGGACGCCTCGATCGTCCGGGTCGAAGCTAGTTGCGGGTCCTTGTGGATTAACGATCCTCTTCTCTTTCGCTTGCGCAGAGAAAAAATCGGCCCGATACCAATCTGCCACCCACTGCCACGCATTGCCCGTCATGTCATACAGACCATAGCCGTTCGGCGGAAACGTTCGCGCCGGTGTCGTGCCTGACGCACCACCTGCTTTGGCACTGACAATCATTTTTTTCACAACGGGGAAGGGCGTTTGCCCCCCTTCCCAGACGTTTGCCATTTTCTGCCCCTGCGTAGCAAAGGTATCTCCCCACGCATAAGTGGCTTGTTCCAATCCTCCACGCGCAGCAAATTCCCACTCTGCTTCCGTAGGCAGACGCTTGCCTGCCCACTTCGCATAGGCAAGTACGTCTTCATACGAGACTTGTACGACCGGGTGATTGTCTTTGCCTTCGATTGCGCTATGCGGTCCTTGCGGATGGCGCCAATTCGCGCCGGGTGCGAAGGCCCACCATTGTGAGTAATCATCCAATGACACACGCTCCTCTGTGCCGACAAAAATCATCGCTCCCGGAACAAGGACGTCGTCGGGCGGTCTCGGCGTACCTAGTGGCAATTGCACGCGCAACGTTTCCCACTCCGGTCTGCGCTCAGCGGTGGTGACATAACCCGTTGCTTTTACAAACTCGCCGAACTGCGCATTCGTGACATGCGTGCGATCCATCCAGAAGCCGGTGACGCGCACCTTGTGGACCGGACCTTCGTTCTTTTGCGCGAGTTTGTGATCGCTGCCCATGAGGAATTCACCGTCTGGTACCCACACCATGCCTTGGGGTCCGCGAATGCCATCGCCTTCGACGACCGATGTTGTTGCAGGAGCCAGTAACTTTCCGCCAACGAACCCAATGCCGGCGCAGATGAAAAGAACTGCAATGACAATCAGCGAATTGCGGCGTGTGTGGCGCTTCGATCGCATTTTCTCTGCGGCAGCGGCCAGCGCCGGTCCGCCGCGCGCGCGCTTTTCTCTACGCTTCTTGCCCATCGTCCGTCTTCGTATGCCTCTCTCTATCCGGCCATGCTTTCGCCGCATTTCACCGTAACGGCAACAACTCCTCTCGGCAATTGCCCTTTGGTCTAACTCGCTATAGACCCGCACCCCAACGGTATTGAACGACAAAGCCCACGACATCGAAGCCAGTCCCGATGCGCGTCACAACACCAGTACTGGCGTTCAACTTGATGGAGTAGTGACGATCGATGGGGACGGAAACGGTTAAACCGACGCGCGAATTTCCCAGCTCATCATCTTTGCGCACCCCGTCTATCGTTGTGCGCCCGCCGGTATAGTAGGTGTAACCGAGCGCCGCCCACACATGCCCCGGAAACTCGTAGCTGAGATTGGCCTGTGCCGAATAGATGGGCGCCTGTTCCAGATGATTGCCGCCGTAATAATCGTCATTGTGAGTGAAGACAATTGCGCCGACCGTCATGTCGAAAGTAAAAGGCGAGAATCTCTTCGAGAATCCCATCTCGGTCCGCATCGACCAGCGGTTACTCCCTAAGTTAATGAGCCGGTCCGGATCGTACTGACCCATCGGCACCGTTATCTGTACGCTCGCGCCGACGACCAGATCCTGTTCATACAAGCGATAGTCCCGCATTGACAGTGCCGGTGCGCCGTAAAAATTGATCGACCAGCGCAAGCGCGCATCGCCATAGCCGCTGACTTCGCGCTCTCGCGGCTGTCCCGCCACCATCGCACTGCCGCTCAGGCGCGAGTAGGGCAGGATCACATCGAACTTTCCTGAGTTACCCCACAAATTGAGCGCGCGCGCATAGGCAAGCAAACCCGTATTAATGGTCAGTTCCGCATCTTCGATCGGTACGGAGTGACCAGTGGACAGACTGCCGCGGGATTGCGCAAACCCTACCGCGAGAAAATTAAGACCGATGGGTAGGTTGGTGTATGCGCGCGGTTCCAGTTCCTGCGCGTTTGCCATAGGGGTGAAAAGCACGACCAGCAGTCCCAGGAATGCTCGCTGCGTGACATGGCCCCCGCGGCGAACAGTGGCAACACTGCTCATGTGCTCGTTATTGCGTTAACTCGACTCTCGCTGTGCCGCCGCTGTTTCTGCTGACGAGCGGGATTGCTGCGACTCCAATCCAATGCAATCATCCTTAGAGGGTGGCCTGCGCATAAATTGGTACCCGCAACGCAGGCCGATCGAGCGTCGATTGGTCCGGCATAAGCACTGGGCTGGCGGGTACTGCATCCGGGCTCAGGACTGGGTCCGCTGGCATCGCATCCGGGCTCAGCACTGGGTCCGCTGGCACTGCGTCAGGGCTGAGGACTGGGTCAGCGGGTGTGGCGTCCGGGCTCAGGACGGGGTCGGCTGGCCGAGCATCCGGACTGAGGACAGGGTCGGACGGTGTGGCGTCCGGGCTCAGCACTGGATCAGCAGAGCGCAGCACTGGTTGAGCGGTCGCAACTGTGCATGCGGCCGCAAGAATGAGCGTCACGCAAAGGTGAATTTTAGGATGCGCCATATTGAAATCCGTTTAGGCGCAATTCGCGCCATTTGCGGCACCTCGAATGTTTCATTCGTCGCCTCCTGGTTTTACTAACGCTTAGCGAAAAAAATGGACTTGATTTTTTCGGCGCCGACGGCCTCCACAATTTCGTCGAGGATCGAATAAAGCAGCAAGCCTCCAAACAGCCACGCAATTGCCACGCAGAACATCGGCCAGTGCAGCTGTTCCCAATAGGCGCGGAACGCGCCGTCGAAAGTGTTCAACCTTATTGCGATCGATACGACTTCCTCCAGCGCATGGAACAACACCGCCATGAGCCAGAACAGAAAGCTGCGCCAAAGAATGTGAACTAGGCGGGGAGTGGCGAACCACTTGGCGAAGGGCAGCACTTCGACCACCAGAATAGCCTTCGCCACGATGAGCGCTGCGACAGTGGCCGTCGTGGCGCGCAGCGCATCGAAGCTCAAGTCGTTCTGCATGACCGCCTTCGTGATGGCCAGCATGTGAAAGAGGAATAGAAAAAGAATTGTCGGGGGCAGAACCTCCTTGAATTCTTTCCGTGCAAAAGCGGCAACTTTCAAACGTGGGGACCTTTAGGTTTAACGGCGAACGGATTTTCGTCTTGCGCACTGCCAGCTCAAATTTTCAGAACTGCTTGCGCCACCCCAGCGCAAACGAGTGCAGCATTGCGTTCTTGAATTCCCCTTCTACTTGTCCGGCCAAAGGGCCGCGATTCGCTTCCACCGACAAGTCGCCCATATAGGCCAGTTCATAGGCAAAACTTAAAGAGACTTTCGGTTCGTAACGATATTCGAGGCCGAAACCGAAGCGCCAGGTGTTGCCGGTGGGTGTGCTGAAGGTGCGGTCGTCGTCATCGACCATTTCGCTGTCGTACGCTACGCCGGCACTTAATGTGCAGGTGTCTGAGTATTTATATTGCGCACCGAAGGCGAGGTGCCAAACGTCTTTGTAGTTTGCGTCCGCGGTCAGGCTCGTCGCATCTTCCGCGCTTAGCGTTACATCAACCCGTCCAAAACGTGACCAGTCTTCCCAGCCCACATTGCCCATCAATGCGAGCCGGTCGTTCATATCGTGATAGAAACTCGCCCGCAGCGCTTGAGGCATTGTGACCTCCAGATCGAGCTTGGCGCCAGATAGGCCGGCCAAATCGATCACCGCCTGCAAAGCAGGGCGCACATTCCGCAACTCCGGCCGATCGGAAAAATCGAGTTTCGCTTCGGTGAGGTATTGCAAACCGAAGCGGGTCGATGCGCTCGGTTCCCACAGGATCCCCAGATTGCCTTGCACGGCGATATCGGTGTCCTCAATTTCGAGTCTGCCGTCGTCCTGCGCAGGGCCGGGCAACAAGATCGGCGTGTTGTTGATGGCGGATTGCTGCTTCAGCACGCCGTAATGAATCGCTAAGCCCAGTCCGACCGACCATTCGGGATTCGTGCGGTAGGCGATCGTCGGCTGAATCGTATACGCCTGGAGGGTGATCTCCTGTAGATAGTAGCGACCCGCCCAATCGGAATTGAAATCCAAGGCACTGCCGAAATAGCCGCCCACGCCGACGCCGACTTTGAGGTCTGGCGAAATGCTGTGGCTGTAGTAGGTTCCGCCCAACGGAATCCAGGCGGAGGCATCGCCGTTATTGCCGTCAATGGTGCTGACACTTTGGTCGACGTCGAAATCGATGTCCGCGTACATAGCAATGGCCGACGCCGAGAACTGATTTCCGGAAAGACGCGTCATTCCCGCCGGGTTCGTGAAAATGGTGCCGGCATCTTGCGCCCGAGCGGCCCAACCGGCACTGGCAAGGCCGACCTCGGCAGCACTGACTTCATAAAGATAAAAACCGCCGGCGCAAACAGCGCTCGGCAGACACAGCAACGCTGTCCCTACCGACGCTGAAATGCGGGGATACATCCTTGAGAACGCTTACTTCCGTGCAACGAACTTCGGTACTTCGTTTACGGCGCCGGCCATCCACTTGCCTAAGAGCGGTTTGAGCGAATCAACGGTGACTTTCTCGCCGTCGAAAGTGTCGCCCGTTCCTTCGCGAACAGCGGTCAGCAGACGTTCGCCCGTTACACTATCGGTGGCCTCGGCTTCGACAAATATTTTTGCTTTATGCGGTGAACCGCTCGCGGCATTCTTCGCCGCAGTCAACAGAAAAGCGACGGGAATATATTGATAGGGCTTCAAGCCCTCTTTCTCGACGGAAGCACCGGTGATGGCAACACGCAATCGCGCCACGCCAGGTCCAGGCGCCGTAACGATCTTGACCTGACCGCCCAAAGCGTCGCGCAACTGTGAATCCGCGTATTTGGCGATGCCTGCCAAAGTATCGGCGCTAACTTGGTCGGTCGGCTGCGGTGCTGGGTATAACTCCACCTTTTCCAACATCACCGCCTGATAGTTTTGTGGCGTGAATTTAGGACTAACACTACGCATGACCGTGCTGCCCAGCGCATCTTGATAAGCGGTCAAACCGCTGTAGTCCTTGAGGAACCCGGAATAAGTGGGGCTTGTCTGCGCCGATACGGAAAAACTAAAAGCGACAAGCAGACCAAACCCGGTGACGGTGCGAATTGCCTTGGAAATAGAAAACATGGATTCTCCTTTAGACCGCTTCAGGCGGATGCCGAACGATAGTTTTCTTGTGCCTGCTTCACCATGGGACCTTGGTCCAATAGGCCGACTTAGGCCTAGGGTTTTTGAGCCGCGTGCACAGCGACGGCCATCCCT
>DATEOW010000052.1:0-3606 GCA_035273665.1 Burkholderiales bacterium
GATCGGGCTGCCTTTCTCGAGCGCCAGCGGATTCACCACGTCGTTCGCGCCAAGTACGAACACGACATCGGTATCACCAAAATCGCTGTTGATGTCTTCCATTTCGAAGACCTGGTCGTAAGGCACTTCGGATTCGGCCAACAGTACGTTCATGTGGCCGGGCATACGACCGGCAACAGGATGAATCGCATAACGCACCGTGACGCCTTTGGCATGCAGCTTCTCCGCCATCTCCTTCACCGCGTGCTGCGCGCGCGCAACTGCAAGGCCATAGCCGGGAACGATAATGACGCTGTCCGCGTTCGACATCAGGAAGGCCGCATCTTCGGCTGAACCGGACTTCACTGTTCTGTCGCCCGCATCGGCAGCAGCGGTGCCGCCCTCGGCGCCGAAGCCGCCCAAGATCACGCTGAAGAAGGAGCGATTCATCGCCTTGCACATGATGTAAGACAGAATCGCGCCGCTTGAGCCGACCAACGAACCGGCGATGATCAGCAGCGGGTTATTGAGCGAGAAGCCAATACCTGCAGCGGCCCAGCCCGAGTAGCTGTTCAGCATTGAAATCACGACCGGCATATCGGCGCCGCCGATCGGAATGATGATCAACACGCCGAGCACGAAGGCGATTGCCATCATGATTAGGAACGGTGTCCATTGATTCGCGGTATCGGCCATGAAAAAGGCGATACCAAAACCGACCATCACGATGAACAACGCCAGATTCACGAAGTGCTGGCCAGGGAACACGACCGGCGCGCTGGAGAACAAGCGGAATTTCTTGCCCAACCCAGCGAGTTTGCCGAAGGCAATGATGGAGCCGGAGAAAGTGAGCGCACCAACAAATGTGCCGATGAACAGTTCGAGCTTGTTACCCGCAGGAATATCGGCAGGCAGATTGAAGGCAGTCGGATTGTTGACGACAGAAATTGCAATGGCCACCGCAGCAAGGCCAACCAACGAATGCATCGCCGCGACGAGTTCCGGCATCTGCGTCATTTCGACTTTGCGCGCAACGATACCGCCGATGGCACCGCCGATTACGATGGCGATCAAGATATACAGAACGTTCTGCGTCAGCGTCAGCGTGGTGAGCACGGCGATCGCCATGCCGATCATGCCGAACAGATTGCCTCGACGCGAGGTGAGCGGCGACGACAAACCCTTCAACGCGAGAATGAACAGAATCGAGGCCGCGAGATAGAGCAGCGCGACTTGATTGATGGATAGTAAGTTAGCCATGTCTATTCGCTCTTTGCCGTCGTGGTGACTGCTTTAGGCGCTTTCTTTTTAAACATGGACAGCATGCGCTGCGTGACCATGAAACCGCCGAACACATTCACCGCGGCCAGGCCGACGGCCACGGCTCCGATGATTGCGCCGGTATCCATTTCAGCCGGACCCGCGGCCAAGATCGCGCCCACGATGATCACCGAAGAAATCGCGTTGGTGACGCTCATCAAGGGCGTATGCAGCGCGGGAGTAACGTTCCAGACGACGTGGTAGCCCACGAACACGGCCAACACAAATACGGTGAGATTGACGATGGTGTGATCGACGACCATGATTTTCACACTCCTTTATTGAGATTCTGTTCACGAGGAGGCCGAGCCTCCTCGCTCTGTAGCTTTCTTAACTTATTTCTTAACCGGGGCGCCGTCGATGCATACCAAGGAACCAGCGATGATCTCGTCTTCGCGGTTCAAGTTGAGTACGCCCGTTTTCGGATCGACCAGCAGATTGATGAAGTTGAGCAAGTTGCGTGCATATAGCGCGCTGGAATCGGCGGCAAGCATCGCAGGCAGATTGGTATGGCCCACGAACTTCACGCCATGCTTCACCACCACTTTGTCTTTTTCCGTGAGCGGGCAATTGCCGCCCTGCTCGGCTGCCAGGTCAACAATCACCGAGCCGGGTTTCATGCTCTTCACCATGTCTTCGGTGACCAGCACCGGCGCAGGACGTCCGGGAATCAGTGCGGTTGTAATCACGATGTCGGCAGCTTTAACGCGCTCGGCGACGAGCGCAGCTTGACGCGCCTTATAGTCGTCGCTCATTTCGCGCGCATAACCGCCGGCGGATTTTTGCGCTTCGCGTTCGGCGTCGGACAACGGGATTTCGATAAATTTCGCGCCCAGCGATTCGGCTTGTTCCTTGGTTTCAGGACGCACGTCCGTCGCTTCAATGACGGCGCCTAAACGTTTCGCGGTCGCAATCGCCTGCAGACCGGCGACGCCGATCCCCATGATCAACACGCGAGCGGCCTTCACGGTTCCGGCGGCGGTCATCAGCATCGCCATGAAGCGGCCGTATTCGTCGGCGGCGGTAATCACTGCTTTATAGCCGGCGATGTTTGCTTGCGAGGACAGCACATCCATGGCTTGAGCGCGCGTGATACGCGGCAGCTTCTCCATGGCGAAGCCCGTTACGCCGGCGACGGCGAGCGCATTGATACCGGCTTCATCGAACGGATTCAGCAAGCCGATCAAAATTGAGCCGCGCTTGAGTTGCGAAATTTCTTCCGCTTGCGGTGCCCGTACCTTCAATACGATGTCCGACTGGCCGTAGAGCTCAGCCGCTGAGCCGACAACGCTCGCACCGGCGGCGACATAGTCGGCGTCCGGAATGGAAGCCGCCACACCGGCGCCCGACTGTACGAGCACTTTGTGATGGCCGCCTGCGCTGAGCTTTTTGACGGTCTCAGGGGTCGCCGCGACGCGCGTTTCGCCCGCACGTGTTTCGGCGGGTATCCCGATCTGCATGGATGTTCCCCTTTGTTAAGGTGTTGATTCCCGCGTCGCGTTCTTGGTGCGCAAGGCGCGGCGTTGACATACGAAGGCCCAAAAATCGCCTTTGCTCTGCCAAGCAGCGCTGAACGAGGATGGAATTTGAATCGCCGGCTTCGATACGGAAGCATCCGTGAATGCAGGCGAAGCAAGCCCGAAAAGGGCCTTCTCAAAACCGCCGGATCATAACCCAGTCACCGACGGTTTGAAATGCCCGCGATTAATTCCCCGGATAAGAAAAGTCGATGGCCTGCGGGGAGTTAAGCCGCTGGCGGACAGGCCGCTCAGAATGCCTTCTGCGGCGCAACACTTCAGGGGCTCGGGGTTGTAAACCCTTGCAACACAGCCGACTTGTAGCCTTTGAGTTTGGGCCGTTTCCACTCACCCTGAACGGGTTTTTTCAAACGGCCACTCGCCCGCCATCATTTTGCAAATCTGTTTCAATCGACGGTCCCTCTCCTTCAGCCGGCTTCTCGCAGGGATGCTCGTTGCCCTTGTGGCGGCCCCGGCCGCGCACGCACAGTTGGGCGCCTTTGTCGTCACGGACGACACGCAACGCTATGAACTTGTGCGCGATGTCGAGTACATCGAGGACCGTACCTGGACGATGGACCTGCATGAAGCAATGGCGCCCGAGAACGAGGCGCGCTACATCCCCGCCAACGCGCAAGGCGACATCAATTTCAGTTTTTCCCAATCGGCCTATTGGTTGCGCTTCAAGGTCGTCGCGGCAACCGAGAGCCCGCAGGATTGGCTATTGGAGATTCGCTTCCCACCGCTTGACCGCGTCGAAGTCTATGTCCCGGACGAATGGGGCAATCAC
>DATEOW010000053.1:0-5819 GCA_035273665.1 Burkholderiales bacterium
TCGCCTCGCTTGAGCAGCGCCTGTGCGTCGGACAGGTCGTCTGCAATGCTTGCCAGGGGACACAAGGTCAGCAGGAGCAGCGCTAAGGAAAAAGATCGCATATCGACTATAATCGCGGCGCCGCAGCGCCTGGGAAATCAAGGCGCGATTCTAACAGTCGAAGCAAAGCGAATGCGCATTTGCGGCGGTTAAAACTGAGCGCCTGCCCGCATGCTTAAAATCTACAACACCCTCCATCGCCGCAAAGAAAGCTTTGTTCCGCTTGAGCCGGGCCGTGTGCGCATGTATGTCTGCGGCATGACCGTCTACGACTATTGCCATCTGGGACATGCTCGGGTCATGGTGGTCTTCGACATGGTGCAGCGCTGGCTGCGTCGAAGCGGTTACGCAGTCACCTATGTCCGCAACATCACCGACATCGACGACAAGATCATCAAAAGAGCCGCAGAAAACAAGGAGTCGATCGAAGCGCTCACCGAGCGTTTCATTACCGCGATGAACGAGGATGCCGCCGCCCTGGGTGTGGAGAAACCGGATCATGAGCCACGCGCCACCGCCTACGTGGAAGATATGCTGAATATGATTGGCGTGCTGGAGAAGAAGGGCTTCGCCTATCGAGCATCCGGCGGGGACGTGAATTACGCCGTGCGAAAATTCGAAGGCTACGGCAAGCTTTCCGGCAAATCGCTAGACGACCTGCGCGCCGGTGAGCGCGTCGAGGTTGACCGCGATAAGAACGATCCTTTGGATTTCGTGCTATGGAAACGCGCGAAACCGGAGGAGCCCCACTGGCATTCCCAGTTTGGCGATGGCCGTCCCGGCTGGCATATCGAATGTTCCGCAATGAGCAATAAACTGCTTGGCGCGTGTTTCGACATTCATGGTGGTGGGGAAGATCTGCAATTTCCGCATCACGAAAACGAGATTGCACAATCCGAAGCAACCCATGACATGCAGTTCGTCAATTACTGGATGCACAATGGTTTCGTGCGCGTCGATGACGAGAAGATGTCGAAATCGCTGGGCAACTTTTTCACCATTCGCGATGTATTGAAGGAATACGACGCCGAGGTCGTGCGGTTTTTTATCTTGCGTGCGCATTATCGAAGCCCGCTCAATTATTCGGATGCGCACCTCAATGAGGCGAAGAGCGGACTGACTCGGCTGTACACTGCTTTGAAACATGCGCCGGCAGACACCGTTGAGGTGGATTGGGAAGCACCGCACGCCGTGGCGTTCCGCGACGCCATGAATGACGATTTCAATACGGCCGAAGCGATCGCCGCTTTATTTGAACTGGCCAATGAAGTCAACAAAACGAAATCTTCTACTTTCGCGGCGCAGCTGAAGGCTCTCGGTAAGGTCCTCGGGCTACTTCAGCGGGACGCGGCGATGTTCATCCAGGGCGAGCTGCCTACAGGATGGACGACGGCCGCGATCGAAGAAGCCATCGCGGCACGGACTGCCGCGAAGAAGGCGAAAAATTTCGCCGAAGCGGATGCCCTACGAAAAAAACTGGGTGACGCGGGGATCGTTCTGGAGGACGGTCCAGGCGGGACTACCTGGCGGCAGTCATAAAACAGACGCCGCCGCCTTCAGCGCCTGATCCTGATCATTTGCGGCGCGTCTTGCGCTTTCCGGCTGCGATACGCATGCGCAATGCATTGAGCTTGATGAACCCTTCCGCATCCGCCTGGTTGTAGGCACCGGCATCTTCCTCGAAGGTCGAAATCTTGGTGTCGAACAAGGAGTCTTTCGCCGATTCGCGGCCGACGACCATGATGCTGCCTTTGTAGAGCTTCAGTTTGACGCGCCCACTGACGTTGCGCTGCGTATGATCGACGAGTACCTGGATTGCCTGTCGCTCCGGCGCCCACCAATAGCCGTTGTAAACGAGCGAAGCGTAGCGCGGCATGAGGTCATCTTTGAGATGCGCGACTTCGCGGTCCAAGCAAAGCGATTCGATTGCGCGGTGCGCCTTGAGCATGATCGTCCCTCCAGGCGTTTCATAGCAGCCTCGCGATTTCATGCCGACGTAGCGGTTCTCCACCAAGTCCTGACGACCGATCCCGTGTTTGCCTCCCAGTTCGTTCAGTTTGGCAAGGAGCTTCGCTGGCGACAGCGCTTTGCCGTTTACCGCGACTGGATCGCCGTTTTCATAATCGATGCTGATGTACTCGGCGCGGTTGGGCGCTTTCTCCGGCGACACACTCAAGCGCCACATATCGGCTTCCGGTTCGAAGTTCGGGTCTTCTAGAATCCCGCCTTCGTATGAGATATGTAGTAGGTTGGCATCCATGGAGTAGGGCGCGCCGCCTTTGCGTTTTTTTCCTTCGACGGGAATGCCATGCGTGTCGGCGTATGCGAGCAGTTTTTCCCGCGACGTGAGATCCCATTCGCGCCAGGGCGCGATGATTCGAATGGCAGGATTGAAAGCGTAGTAACCCAATTCAAAGCGCACTTGGTCATTGCCCTTGCCGGTCGCGCCATGCGAGACGGCGTCGGCGCCGGTGAGCTTGGCGATTTCCATTTGCCGTTTCGCAATCAACGGCCGTGCAATGGATGTCCCCAGTAGGTATTCGCCTTCATACAGCGCATTGATGCGAAACATCGGGAAGACGAAATCGCGTACAAATTCTTCACGCAGATCGTCGATAAAAATTTCCTTCACGCCTGCTTGCTTGGCTTTGGCGCGCGCGGGTCCAAGCTCCTCACCTTGGCCGATGTCGGCCGTGAAGGTGACGACCTCGCAGTCATAAACATCCTGCAACCACTTCAGGATGACGGAGGTATCCAGGCCGCCCGAATAGGCGAGCACGACTTTTTTGATTTTCGACTTCTTGGTCATGTGAGTGAGTAAAGCGAAGGTAGATTAAGTGACGGACGCTACACGCGCCCGAGGAGCAGATATTCCATCAGCGCCTTTTGCGTGTGCAATCTGTTTTCGGCTTCGTCCCAGACGGCACTTTGCGGCCCGTCGATGACTTCAGCGGCGACTTCCTCGCCGCGGTGCGCGGGCAAGCAATGCATGAACAAAGCGTCGGGTTTGGCGGCGCGCATCATGTCGGCGTCCACCATCCAGTCGGCAAAGGCTTTGATTCGAGCTTCGTTTTCGGCCTCAAAACCCATGCTCGTCCAGACGTCAGTAGTGACTAAGTCTGCCTCCCTGGCTGCGTGCATCGGATCGGGGAAGCTTTCGAAATTGTCAGTGCCATAGAGGCCCGCACGTTCGGCTTCGACCTCATAGCCGGGCGGCGTCGAAACATGCACATTGAAGCCCAATACTTCGGCCGCTTGCAGCCAAGTGTTACAGACGTTATTCGAATCGCCGATCCATGCGACGGTTTTGCCGCGGATACTGCCGCGATGCTCAATATACGTGTAGATGTCGGCCAGTACTTGGCAAGGGTGGTATTCGTTGGTCAAGCCGTTGATCACCGGAACGCGTGAATTGCCGGCGAAGCGTTCGATGATGTCCTGCTCGAAGGTGCGAATCATCACAATGTCGACCATGCGCGAGATCACTTGTGCCGCATCCTCGACCGGTTCGCCGCGTCCCAATTGTGTGTCACGCGTATTGAGATAAATCGCAGCTCCGCCGAGCTGATGCATGCCCGCTTCGAAGGAGAGCCGGGTACGTGTCGACTGCTTCTCGAAGATCATGGCGAGTGTGCGGTCTTCCAGCGGCCAATAACGCTCATAACGCTTGAATTTCTCTTTTATCCACCGGGTGCGAGCGAAGAGATACTCGTACTCGCTCGCTGAAAGATCCTTGAATTGCAGGTAGTGTTTCGGCGCGTTCATGATGCGGCGGCCTGAGGCTGCGCAAGGAAGGTCTTAATCAAAGGAACAAGAATTGAGACGATTTCCTGCGCTTCGGCCGCGCTAAGAATGAGGGGCGGCAATAGGCGCACAACCTTGTCGGCCGTGACATTGATCAGTAGGCCGGCGTCAAGCGCCTGCTTAACCAAGTCGCCGCAAGGACGGTCCAATTCAATCCCGATCATGAGACCCATGCCACGCACCTCAACCACGCCAGGCGTATCGCTGAGTGCCTGACGAAGACCCAGGCGTAGTCCGCCGCCGATTTCCACGGCGCGTTTCATTAGCTGATCTTCCTCGATGACTCGTAGCGTCGTCAGTGCGGCTGCGCAAACGAGGGGGCCGCCACCAAAGGTCGTACCGTGATTGCCGGGCTTGAATACACCCGCGGCTTTGCCGGTTGCAAGGCACGCGCCGATCGGAACGCCGGAACCCAGTCCTTTCGCAAGCGCCATGACATCGGGCAATACCTCGGAATGTTGGAATCCAAACCAATGACCGGTGCGGCCGACGCCGCTTTGCACTTCATCGATCATCAATAGCCAGCCGCGCTCGTCGCAGATTTTGCGCAGGAATTTAAGATAGTCGATATCCGCGACATGAATCCCGCCTTCTCCTTGCAGCACTTCGAGCAGGACGGCGACGATATTGCGATTGTTCTCCGCTGCCTGTTGTACGGCTTTTGCGTCGTTGTAAGGAACGCGCACGAAACCGCTCATCAGCGGTTCGAAACCGGCTTGCGCTTTGCGGCTGCCCGTTGCAGACAAAGTCGCCAGGGTGCGCCCATGCCAAGCCCGCTCCATGACGATGATCGAGGCGTTCTGTACGCCTTGCTGATGTCCATACAAACGGGCGAGTTTGATGGCGCATTCGTTCGCCTCAGCGCCCGAATTACAGAAAAAAGCCTCCTGCATGCCGGATAGCGCGCAAAGCCGATCCGCCAATTCGGCCTGTTCTTGAACCGTATAGATGTTGGAGGTGTGGATGACTTTTGCGGCTTGATCGCAAATCGCCTTCACGAGTTTTGGATGCCCATGGCCCAAGCCCGAAACGGCGATGCCCGCCAAAGCGTCCAGATAGCGTTTGCCGGCCTCATCCCACAGCCATGCGCCTTTCCCATGCGTAAAGGACACGGGCAGACGGTTATAAGTGTTCATTAAATGCGAAGTCATGGCATCGCAAGACCCAAAAAATAAAACGGCGGCCTTTGCCGCCAGATTTTGGTGCTGGTGAGAGGAGTCGAACCTCCGACCTACTGATTACGAATCAGTTGCTCTACCAACTGAGCTACACCAGCACGCGAGGGGCGAATTATAGCAGCGGCTTCCCTCTGGCGGGGCGACGTATCTCGCTGTGCGGATGAGGGCTTTCTTCCTTGGTCCACCGCCGCTTCCTTCTTATCCTTCAAGGCGTTTGAGCAGTGAAGGATGTGAAATTTTGCTCATTATTTTGTCCGCGGCGAACCGCTCATGCCGTCAAAACGTCCGGTAGTCGGTGTTCGTTTGATCGGAAGAAGGGTCGTTCCTATCCTTAGCCAAACTTGGAGCACAGCTATGTATAAGCAAAACGGTTTCAGCTTAATTGAACTCATGATCGTTGTGGCGATCGTCGGCATTCTGTCTGCAGTAGCGCTTCCTGCTTATGCCGATTACATCACCCGCGGGAAGTTGAGCGAGATGCGGGCCTTGCTGGATGGCCACCGCGTGAAAATGGAACAGTACTTCCAAGATAACCGCACATATGTAGGCGCTTGCGCTTCAGCGTTGGCGATACCCCCCACTTCCGACAACTGGACAATCACTTGTCCGGTCGAAGGTGCCGCGACCTACACGCTTCTCGCGACGGCCTCAGGCACCGGCCCGGCGGGTTTTAGTTTCAATGTGAATCAGGGTAATGTCAAAACCACCGTCAGCGTGGGTACCGGATGGGATATGCCCGGAGGCAATTGCTGGGTTATGAAAAAAGGCGGGGTATGTTGAGATCCTTTTCTTATCGCC
>DATEOW010000054.1:0-3233 GCA_035273665.1 Burkholderiales bacterium
CTGCGCGCACCTCGCGGAAACGGACAAAGGCTTTCATCTTGTGAACATCGCGTCTGACCGATTTGCACAAGGCGCGTAGGTAAGAGACGTCTTCGTCCAAGCTGAACCGCCACACTCGCGGATCCGCAGTCACGCGATAAAGCAGGCGATAAATTCGCGCGAACCGTTGCGGGTCCCGATGAAGGAGCGCCGCCTCGCAAGCCTCTATCAGTGAGCGACTAAGAAGCAAAGATTCGTTGCATTCGGCCACAGGCGCCTGATCGAATAAAAACGGCGCATCGCCCACGCCCCATTGCACTTGGTCCGGAGGAACCCGCGCGTGAAGCAGATGCCGCACGGCGTTTCGCCATCCCACCCAGTCGGTTTCGCTTTGCAACGACACGTGCTGCATCATGCGGCGAACAAATCCGACTGCGCCGGCGGCGGTTGGAGGCGTTTGCTCAACCGCTGGGCATCCAACTCCTTGCCCGGCCGGTGATCCGGGAGCTCCACGAAAGGCAGGAGTTTGTTGAGCGAAACCCGCAGTTGTGCAAGATCGTCGAGCCTGATGGCTCGGACACGGCGTGCCGCGAGCAGTTTGTTCACCGTTCGCACTCCGAGTCCGGGAACGCGCAAAAGCACTTCACGCGGCGCGGTGTTTAACTTCACAGGGAAATCTTCGGGGTGCGAGAGCGCCCATGCAAGTTTGGGATCCATGGAAAGATCCAGCATCCCGTCAGCACCAAGAGCGATTTCTTCCGTTTCGAAACCATAAAACCGCAATAACCAGTCCGCTTGATAAATACGGTGCTCACGCAGTAAGGGCGGGGCTTTCAAGGGCAGCGCGGCATTCGCTTGAGGGATAGGGCTAAAGGCAGAGTAATAGACACGCCGCAACCGATAAGCGCCGTATAAATTTGCACTCAAGTTCAGGATGTCGCGATCAGTGCTCGAATCCGCGCCCACAATCAGCTGCGTGCTTTGACCGCCGGGCGCAAAGCGCGGCGGCCGTACATGACGAATCGTGACCGGTTTCTCCTTCGCCTCTTCCATGCGCAGCCGCAAGCGACCCATCGATCGGCGTATTGCTTGCCCGTCTTTTTGCGGCGCGAGCGCCGCCAAGCTTTTTTCGCTAGGCAGTTCGATATTGATACTGAGTCGATCTGCCCAACGGCCCGCCTCCGTCAGCAGCGCATCGCTCGCATCGGGAATCGTTTTTAGATGAATGTAGCCGCGGAAATCGTGCACCTCGCGGAGCGTTCTCGCCACGCACACGATCTGTTCCATTGTGTAATCGGGGCTTTGGATGATGCCGGAACTGAGGAACAGGCCTTCGATGTAATTGCGCCGATAAAAATCAAGCGTGAGAGACACCACTTCCTCGACGCTGAATCGGGCGCGGGCGACGTTGCTGCTCGATCGGTTCACGCAATACAGGCAATCGTAAGTACAGAAATTGGTCAGCAAAATTTTTAACAGCGAAATGCACCGACCGTCCGGGCTGTAGCTGTGGCAAATCCCCATACCCTCGGTCGAGCCGATGCCCTTGCCTTCGCGCGAATCCCGTTTTTCCGTGCCGCTGGAGGCGCAGGAAGCATCGTACTTCGCAGCATCCGCCAAAATTGCCAGTTTTTGCTTCAGTTCCATACCTGTATAAGGATACAGTCCTATGAAATAATTTGCGAGTATCGCAAGCGCCGGACTTCGTAAGATAATGCCGCGCAGGGCACTCGCCTTGCATGAACCGGGTTTTTGGAGCAGTCCATGCGCGAACCGACACCGCAAGTCATTTACCTCAAGGATTACAAGCCTCCAGCTTTCCTGATCGATCAGGTCGCGCTCGACATCGACGTGCGCGATGACCACACGCGCGTTAGATCAACGCTTTCCCTACGGCGCAATCCCTTAAGCACAGAAAAGACGGCACCGTTACGACTGGACGGCGACGAGCTCGTTTTGGAATCGCTGAAGGTGGACGGCGAAATATGGGATGCAGCGAAGTTTGAATTCGATCGTCAACATCTGACCATCGAAGGCCTGTCGGCCGCATGCGAGGTCGAGACGGTTGTTCGCATCGAACCGCATAAAAACACACAGCTCATGGGGCTGTTCGCATCGACGGACGGGTTATTTACCCAATGCGAGGCGGAGGGTTTTCGACGCATCACTTATTTCCTGGATCGTCCGGACATCATGGCGCGCTACCGCACGACGATCCATGCAGACAAGGCGCGTTATCCGGTTCTCCTTTCCAACGGCAACTTGGCCGCCGAGGGCGATGAGGAGAGCGGGCGCCACTGGGTACGATGGGTCGACCCGTTTCCCAAGCCTTGTTATCTCTTTGCGATGGTGGCGGCGAAGCTGGACCAGTTGACGGACACCTATCGCACACGCTCAGGCAAAACCGCGCAACTGAGTATTTATGTGGAGCCGGGCAAGCTGGACCAATGCGATTTCGCGATGCAGGCGCTCAAAAAATCCATGCGTTGGGATGAAGAAGTATTTGGTCTGGAGTTGGATTTAGACGGCTACATCATCGTCGCAGTGGGCGACTTCAATATGGGGGCAATGGAAAACAAGGGCCTCAATATTTTCAATACCAAGTATGTGCTCGCCCGGCCGGATATCGCGACGGACACCGATTATCAAAACGTCGATCGCGTGGTCGCGCACGAGTACTTTCATAACTGGACGGGGAATCGCGTCACCTGCCGCGATTGGTTTCAGCTTTCGCTCAAGGAGGGACTCACCGTCTTTCGCGACCAGGAATATGGCGCAGATATGTACTCGCGGCCCGTGATGCGGATCCAAGAAGTACGCGGTCTGCGCGCGGCGCAGTTTCCCGAAGACGCAGGCCCGATGGCGCACCCGGTCCGCCCTTCCTCGTACATGGAGATCAGCAACTTTTACACCGCGACTGTCTATGAAAAGGGAGCCGAGGTTGTGCGCATGATCCATACGCTTATCGGCAAGGAAGCCTTCCGCCGCGGTATGGATTTGTACTTCCAGCGGCACGATGGGCAAGCGGTCACGACCGAAGATTTCGTTCAAGCAATGTCGGATGCATCGGGCGTAGATTTGACGCAATTCAAACTTTGGTACGAACAGGCCGGCACGCCGGTCCTCGAGACCGAGGGTATGTATGACGGCGAAAGCCGGCGTTACCGATTGAGGCTAAGGCAATCTTGCCCGCCATCGCCGCAGCAAGATTTGAAGCAGCCCTATCACATTCCTTTCGCACTGGGGTTGATCGA
>DATEOW010000055.1:0-9896 GCA_035273665.1 Burkholderiales bacterium
TCGCACCGCGCTCATTACCGCGAAACCGGAGTTGCGGCGCGAGTTGCTGCTCGATCTTGCCGACCAGGAAGGCATCGAAATTCACCCAGCGGAGCGCGGCGAAAAGTTACGCACGCCGCCGGAAGACTTGCCGATGATGAACCTGCTGCAAGCGGAAATCCGCAAAAGCCTGGGCAAAGAAACGCGCATTGCGCTGGAACGCAACGGCGAACGCGCGTTCTGGGTCAGTTTCTTCATTGAGGAAGACGAGTACTGGGTTATGTTGCCGCGCGAACGCGTCGAACGCCAGCTCGCCCTGCAATGGGCCGGCTGGGGCGCATTTGTTCTTTTCATGGCCTTGGCCGCTGCCTACATCATTGTCTTTCGCCTCCGCCGACCCTTAGCCGAACTGACCGGCGCTGCGCGGGAAATCGGCCGGGGCCACATTCCCGCCCCGATTGAAGAATCGGGTCCGGAAGAAATCGAAACGGTCGCGCGCGCCTTCAATCAAATGACGCGAGACCTCGCTCGCCTCGATGAAGACCGCGCTTTGATCCTTGCCGGCGTCTCTCATGATCTGCGCACGCCTTTGGCGCGTTTACGCCTGGGCATCGAAATGAGCGGAACCGACGAAACTTTACGTCATGGCATGGCTGCGGATATCGAAGAGATGGACCGCATCATCACTCAATTTCTCGACTTCGCTCGCGCGGCGGCTGGGGAGCCCCTGAAGCCGGTTGATCTGGGCGAGATGGCGCGCGACATCGCGCAGCATTACCGGGACACCGGTCATGTCATCGAGACGGAGATCGACCCGGTTCCAACCATCGAGGTGCGGGTGATGGCCATACGCCGTTCGATTTCCAACCTCTTGGATAACGCCTATCGTTATGCGCAAAAAGAAGTGTGTCTTCGGATTCGCGCGCAGGACAAAACCAATATCCTGATTGAAGTTCTAGACCGGGGGCCAGGAATTCCCGTGGACGAAGTGGAACGCATGAAACAACCCTTCACGCGCATGGAGAACGCGCGCACCAACGCAGGAAGCTCCGGTCTGGGCCTTGCGATCGTCGAGCGGATCGCGCGCATGCACGGCGGTCGTTTCGATTTACTGCCGCGCGAGGGCGGCGGTTTAATCGCGCGAATCGAACTCAGCGCGGCGAGTTAGCGCGCCATTCTTGCGCGACGCGATAGCGCGGCCGCTGCCCGCTACTTGATCGCAACAATACGAATCGGTCGATCTGCCATTCGATCGGCGTCAAATCGGCCAATTCGAAGTCGTGCGGCGCGTCGCGCAGCAAGGTGATGTGCGGGACGAAACTTTTGTGGTCGAAACGAATGCCTGCTTTGCTGAGTGTATTGCGCAGTTCACGCACCATTTCATCGAGTGCCGCCGGACGGGTGTGACAGCCTGCCCATACGATGCGGTTATGTTTCCAGTACTCCGCACGATCGATGGTCAACAAAAAACTCCGCGCCTGCACGGATTCGGTCGCTGCAATAATGGACGGCTGCAAATCGGGCGCCACATCGCCAATGAACGCGAGTGTGAGATGAAGATCATCAGTGTCCATGGCGCGACCACCGGTCTGTCTGCGCAAAACGTCCCGCCAATGCGCAAGTTGCCGGCGCGTTTCTTCATCGGGCCATAACGCAAAAAATAAACGGACTGGCGAAATCTTTAAGGGAAGATCAGGCAGCGGGCGCTGCATCGCTTATGCCGGGATATGACCAGGCACTTCTACGATTAAAGCGATCGCCTCGGCCGCGATACCCTCCCCGCGACCGATGAAACCGAGCTTCTCGGTGGTTTTCGCTTTGATATTGATATGCGTTGTCGCAAGCCTCAAGTCGGCGGCGACATTCGCAATCATCTCCGGAATATAGGGCGCCATCTTCGGGGTCTGCGCGATGATCGTCGCGTCGACATTGACCACCATGAACCCGGCTTCCCCGACTCGCTTCATAGCCTCGCGCAGCAGCACGCGACTATCTGCGCCGCGATAACGATCGTCCGTATCGGGGAAATGACGGCCGATATCGCCCAAAGCCGCCGCTCCGAGGAGCGCATCCGTCAAGGCGTGCAATAGCACATCGGCATCCGAGTGGCCGTCCAATCCCTTGTCGAAAGAAATTTCGACGCCGCCGATAATCAACTTTCGGCCTGCCACCAATCCGTGAACATCAAAACCCTGCCCTACCCGCATTCTTATTCCTTTTTTAATAAGGCTTCGGCAATGGCCAGATCGGCCGCGTAGGTGACTTTCAGATTGCTACTCGACCCTTTCACCAACCGCGGCTTCAAGCCGCCAGCTTCGACAGCGCTGGATTCATCCGTGGCCGCGGGGGCCGCATCCAGCGCCCGCAATAAACTCGCATAGCGAAACATCTGCGGCGTTTGCGCCACCCATAACGCATCGCGCGGCTCCGTGGATCTTACCCGCTCGGCGTCGTCGGCACGCTTGAGCGTATCGGCAACCGGTACGCCGAGTAGTCCGCCCACTTCGTCTTGCCGCACTTGCTGAATTAATGCCTCAAGATCGGCACGACGGAGGCAGGGACGCGCCGCATCGTGCACGAGGACCCAATCGTCCGCCTCGATCGCGTCGGCTGCGGCGATAAGACCGTTACGCACACTGTCCCGGCGAGTCTTGCCGCCGCAATACAACGGAGCGACCCGGGAACCGAACTCCTGCAAATTCAGGTCGCAAAAATGCGCATCGTCTGCATCGAGAACGACGAACACCGTTTCAATTCCCGTGTGGCGCGCCAGTGCCCGAATGCTATGGACAAGCATCGCTTCGCCGGCGATCGGCAAATATTGCTTGGGCAACCCCGTGCCAAGACGTGTACCGCTGCCGGCGGCGGGGATCAGGCCGAATAAAGCTGCGCTCATAGGGGAATCGGCTTAACGAAGTCCGTATAATAGCGGGTCGCACGCCGGACTTGTTTGATCGCGTGCGACCGTTTCAATGTTGAGTGCGACCGCCCCTGTCGCCGTGAAGGCCTTGCGTTTCGGCAAGCTCTACGGCTCTTCCGATGCGCTGGCCCTTGCCCGCGCGGCCCAGTCACGCCTGCCGCTGATCGTCATCAGCGCCTCAGCGCTCGCTTCACAACGTTTGCACGACGAACTGCACTGGTTCGCACCGAACTTGCGCGTAGACCTTTTCCCCGATTGGGAAACGCTGCCCTACGACATCTTCTCGCCGCATCAAGACCTCGTGTCCGAACGCCTGGAGGCGCTGTACCGCATCACCACGAATGATTGCGACGTCTTGATCGTGCCGGCAAGCACTGCGCTTTATCGCTTGCCCCCGCCCGCTTATCTCGCCGGTTATACCTTTTTTCTCAAGCAAGGCACTCGACTCGACCTCGTCAAATTCCGCGCACAGTTGACGGTTGCCGGCTACGAGCATGTCACCCAAGTGGTCGCCCCGGGGGAATATTGCGTGCGTGGCGGGTTGATTGATCTTTTCCCCATGGGCAGCGCCGTACCGTACCGGCTGGACTTGGTCGATGATGACATTGATTCCATCCGCACTTTCGATACCGACACGCAGCGCACGATCTATAAGGTCAATGAGGTCCGTCTGCTCCCCGCGCGCGAGTTTCCCATGGACGAAAAAGCGCGCATCGGTTTCCGAGCGCGCTTTCGCGAAACCTTCGAAGGCGACCCGACCAAGAGCCCGATCTACAAAGATGTCAGTAACGGCATTGCCCCTGCCGGTATCGAATACTACCTACCGCTTTTCTTTGACGATGTCGGCACGCTGTTCGACTACCTGCCGCCTGAGGCGACTGTCGTACTTCATCACGATGTGCATCAGTGCATCGAAGCCTTTTGGAAAGACGCGCAATCGCGCTATCTGCTGCTCAAAGGCGACCGTACGCGGCCGCTGCTTCCACCGACTTCTCTCTTCTTAACCGAAGAAGATTTTTTCCTCGCTTTAAAACAATTTGAGCGGCTCGATCTGCCCGAAGTGGCGCAGGCACGTGACGATGCGGGCAGTTTTTCTTCCGCACCGCATCCCGACATCGCCGTGGAACGGCGCGCCGCGGACCCGCTTCATCGGCTCAGAACCTACCTTGCCGAGACCGACGTGCGCGTGTTGATGCTTGCAGAGTCCGCAGGCCGCCGTGAAACCATGAGCGAATACTTCGCGCAATACGGTCTGCATCCCAAGCCGGTCGTCGGATTCGAAGCGTTCCTGAAAGGTTCGGACGAATTCATGTTGGGCGTCGGTCCGGTGTACGCCGGTTTTGCGATGCCCGAACAAGGTTACGCGCTGGTCACGGAAGCGGAGCTGTATGCCGGCACCGCGCGTGCGCGAACTTCGCGAGAGCAAAGTAAACGCAGCAATGTTGACGGGATGCTGCGCGACCTGTCCGAACTCGTCATCGGCGATCCGGTGGTCCATGAGCAACACGGTGTCGGCCGTTATCGCGGTTTGGTCAATCTGGACTTTGGTGAAGGCGAAACCGAATTTCTGCTGCTGGAATATGCGGAAGACCACAAACTGTATGTGCCCGTCTCGCAATTGCATGTCATCGGCCGATATTCCGGCGGTCCGCCCGAATCTGCGCCTTTGCATCGCCTGGGCAGCGACCAATGGGATAAGGCAAAACGCAAAGCCGCCAGACAAGTCCGAGATACCGCGGCGGAGCTCCTCAACTTGTATGCGCAACGCGCTGCCAGAGAGGGTCATCCCTTCGAAATCAAGCAGCATGATCTCGAAGCCTTCGCGGAAGGTTTTGGGTTCGAGGAAACGCCGGATCAACAAGCCGCTATCAACGCTGTAATCGAGGATATGCGTTCAGGCAAACCGATGGACCGCTTGATTTGCGGCGATGTCGGTTTTGGCAAAACGGAAGTCGCGCTCCGCGCAGCTTTCGTCGCCGCGGCTGCCGGACAGCAAGTCGTCATCCTGACGCCCACCACATTGTTGGCGGAGCAGCACTTCCAGACGTTCAGTGATCGCTTCGCCGATTTCGGTTTGCGTATTGCTGAAATCTCTCGCTTTCGCACCGGCAAAGAAACGGCTGCGGCGCTGAGCGGCCTTGCGGAAGGCACAATCGATATCGTTATCGGTACGCACAAACTTCTGTCGAAGAACGTCAAGTTCAAGCGCCTCGGCCTGGTAATCATTGATGAGGAACACCGCTTCGGCGTTCGGCAGAAAGAAGTGCTCAAGGCATTGCGCGCGGAGGTCGATGTGCTCACATTAACCGCAACACCGATTCCGCGCACCTTGGCGATGTCGCTTGAGGGCCTACGAGATTTGTCTGTCATTGCAACTGCACCGGCGAAACGTCTGGCGATTAAAACTTTCGTCACCCCCTACTCGCCCGGCATTATTCGCGATGCAGTCATGCGCGAACTCAAGCGCGGCGGTCAAGTTTATTTTCTCCACAACGACGTGGACACAATCGTCAGCCAGAAGGAGAAGTTACAGGAACTCTTGCCGGAAGCGCGGATCGTTATCGCACACGGACAGTTGCCCGAGCGGGAACTCGAACGAGTCATGCGTGAATTTCTGCAGCAGCGGCATAACGTGCTGCTTTGCTCGACGATTATCGAAACGGGTATCGATATTCCGACCGCGAACACGATCCTGATCAACCGGGCCGACAAATTCGGTCTTGCGCAATTGCATCAGCTTCGCGGCCGCGTCGGGCGCTCGCATCATCAGGCTTACGCGTACTTGCTGACTCCACCTGCGGACGCATTAAGTACGCAGGCGAAAAAGCGTCTGGAGGCGATCCAGTTGATGGAGGAACTGGGTTCCGGTTTTTATCTGGCGATGCACGACCTCGAAATTCGCGGGGCCGGCGAAGTATTGGGCGAATCGCAAAGCGGCGAGATGCTGGAAGTCGGCTTCAGCTTATATAACGCGATGCTGAAGCAAGCGGTGAAATCCCTGAAAATGGGCGTCGAGCCCGATCTGTCCCAACCGCTCGGTGTAACCACTGAGATCAATCTCCATACGCCGGCACTGTTGCCTCCGACTTACTGCTCCGACGTGCATGAGCGTCTAACGCTCTACAAGCGTCTCGCCAATTGCGACACGGAGGAGGACCTGCAGGACATGCAGGAAGAACTCATCGATCGGTTCGGCCCCTTGCCCGAAGCGGCTCAATCCTTGCTCGACTCGCATCGTTTACGTATTCTCGGGCGCCCACTCGGCATCGTCCGCCTCGACGCGACGGCGGAACAAGTGCAGTTGCAGTTTGGCAAAGGGGTGGATCGGGCGCCCGATCCTGCGCGCGTGATACAGCTCATGCAGAAGCATCGTTGGTGGAAACTGAACGGGCCGGAAAAATTGAAGGTGGAAATCGCCTCCAGAACCTTGAAAGAGCGCACGCAAGCGGCGCGGCGAGTGGTCGATATGCTGGCCGGAAAGATCGATTGATGGATGATTTAGTCATTCAAGGCCCCGGCGCGACCGAGAAAGAAAGCAAGATCATCGCGCAACTTGCAGGCACAGCAACGATCACCCCGCTGGGCGAGACCGCTTATCGCTTGCACGCCATCCAAACACCCGATGCCGCGTTGGTGTATTGCGCGCAGCTTGCGGTCGATGCAGCCGTCGTTCCGTCCAAGCAGCGGCTGAGCGACTTTGGCTTGGTGGCGATGGACATGGATTCCACGCTCATCACCATCGAATGCATCGACGAGATCGCCGACATGGCAGGCATCAAGCCGCAGGTTGCGCAAATCACCGAATCGGCCATGCGCGGTGAAATCGATTTTTCCGCCTCCCTGCGTCGCCGCGTCGCGCTGCTCAAGGGCCTCGGCGTGGACGCCCTGCAACGCGTTTATGAAGAGCGCCTTCAACTGTCCCCCGGCGCGGAAACGCTATTGGCGGGTTGCAAAGCGCTGGGCATCAAGACCCTGCTGGTTTCGGGCGGCTTCACGTTCTTCGTCGAACGCCTCCAGCACAGACTCGCGCTCGATTACGCCCGCTCCAATGTGCTGGAAATCGAGAACGGAAAACTCACCGGAGATATTGTGGGCGAGGTCTTCGGCGCCGAGAGTAAGGCCCAAGCGTTGCGCGAAACGCGCGATGCCCTGAAGCTGCGGCCGGACCAGACCATCGTCCTCGGCGATGGTGCCAACGATCTGCCCATGATGGCGGAAGCCGGCATCAGCATCGCGTACCGGGCGAAGCCGACAGTCAAAGCGAAAGCGAAATACGCACTCGATCACAGCGGACTGGATGGGGTGTTGAATTTATTTCTTTGGCGTTCATGAAGCGGTTCATCCGCGCCGCTCAAGGGACGGTCGAGCCCCGTCCCCTTCGCTGCGTGTTGATGCTTAATTAATGACGACGAAATCGCCGGCGGAAACGCTGGCACCTATCTGCACGGTTGCAAATATTACTTGGGCATTGCCACCGGTGCCGTCGGAGTCGTAGAACAATTCGCCCGTGCTCGAGTTGTAGATGATTCGGTCGCTGGCATCCGCTGCGCCGGTTCCCGCGTGGAAGGCGCTTCCGGAGAGATTGCCGGCGGCGCCGAGCCCGGAGAACGCGTCGTTATCGAGGCGGAACTCGTCGGTGCCGCCGAGGAAGTCGGTAATGGCATCCTGATTGGCTGCGCCTTTGTGCTCGAAGAAGAACTTGTCCGCGCCAGTACCGCCGGTGAGCGTGTCGTTGCCTCCGCCGCCATGCAGGGCGTCCCCACCTCCGCCACCGGTGAGAATGTCTGCCCCTCGTCCTTCGTCATCATCATCAGGATCGGAATCCTCCCCATCGCCGTCGTCATCTTCGGGGAGTGAATCGCCCCAGAGGACGTCGTTGCCGCTGCCGCCGTTGAGTGAGTCGTCTCCACCGCCGCCGTACATCGTGTCGGTGCCGGCGCCGCCTGATAAGGTGTCGTTCCCTCCTTCGTCGTCGTCATCGCCGCCGCCATCGCCGTCCCCGCCAAGACCATCTCCACCACCGTCATCGTCGTCTTCAGGTCCGTCTCCGTAGATGACGTCATTACCATCGCCGCCGCTCAAGTTGTCATGGCCGGCTTCGTCATCGTCGTCGCCGCCATCGCCATCGCCACCACCGTCACCGTCAGAGCGCCAATCTCCGTATAGAAAGTCGTTCCCGATCCCACCGATCATGACGTCGTCTCCGCCGCGACCGACCAGCGTATCGTTGCCGCCGCGTCCGTCGATCGAATCATCTGCGGCAGTACCGAGCAGCGTGTTCGGATTGGAATTGCCAATGATAGTTGCCATTTTGTTACTCCTTGAAGGCTAACCTTGTTGAATGATCGAGTGCAGGCCTTGCGAAATGCCGTGCTCGGCCCGCAAAGATCGTGTCGTATCGCTGGGACATCACCTGCCGGATCGAACCTTGAACGTTCAAATACAGCGAGGTGCTTTCAATCTAGTCTCGGAAAATGACAACGGAATTTAATAAGCTTTATGAAAAAAACGATGAGAGCGTCGGGTAAGGAAATGTTTTATCGCGCGCAGACACAACACCAATGAACATCAAGTGCTTGGTTATGCATTCGAATCGATTTTCATCATCGACGAGGGCAACATGTCGACGCTACATTGCGCAGTGAGTGCAGAGACGATTCGGCAACCGGCGATGGCCGCTTGCCGCAATGACTCGTCTAAAGATCAATAGTTTTGATATTGCGTTTAGGGATTCATTTCCTATTGCCGTAATGACTCGCCTATTGATTGATACTTTTGATATCGCGCTTAAGCGATGACGAGGAAGTGAGTGGCGCTCAGTGCGATGTCTCGCAAAGACAGGTTGCAAGCGCGGGTATGTCGACCGGATTTCAATGGAGGTTTCCTGTGGCGAGCGACAATCCGGCAAAGCCGCGACATTTTGAACTAATCGTCGCGCTCAATCACAGCGGGATGAATGGATGTTTGAATTTTCTTTGG
The DNA here is from genome assembly GCA_035273665.1 of Burkholderiales bacterium. Taxonomy (GTDB): domain Bacteria; phylum Pseudomonadota; class Gammaproteobacteria; order Burkholderiales; family SG8-39; genus DATEEW01. The sequence goes on from DATEOW010000055.1 coordinate 8,879, forward strand.
AGCAGACTGCGACCAAGCAACACTTACCAACTCGAACTGGAGCCGCCGCCACCGGAACGGCCACCGCCCGAACTGGAACTCGAACTGGACGAGCTGCTGCGCGATGACTTGTATTCCGAACTGGCGTACCAGGATGGTGTGAACTCGAAGACGCCGGGCCGCACTTCCTTCTTGTAGCCTTTGTCGACCATCTTCTGATTCGATTGACGCTCTTTCTCGATCCAGGCTTCGTAGCTTTCCGTGGAGACGTATCTTTTTCCTGAACGCAAGAAGTACGGCAGGCCAACGAGCGCAGTCAGCACCCAAGCGCCGGCGTAGCCCAAGGGATGCAGCGCGGAGCCAACCCAAACGAAACAGCCGGGGTTCAGGGAAAAGAAGGGTTTTAGTATGAACGCCGCCGAACCCTCTTTCCCGAAAATCAAATATTTCCACCCGAGCTTCCCGTGGTTCAGCGCCTCGTCGTCCTCCACGCGATACAAAGGATGGCTCGCCGCCAAGCGCCGTGCGCGCCGCAGATTGCGGAGCTTGACGATGGGATCTAGGAACCACAAGCAAAGTAGATAGGGGATGAATCCGCGCCAGCCCCCAGCCGGATCGAGATCGTCCTCTCCTGCTTCCTCTTGTTCCGCGGCAATACGCGCGTCCGTCAGATCGCTCTCGAACACCGGATCTTTGGATTTCACTCCGGCGAGATAAGAGAAGGCCTTCACGACTGCGGTTTTCACGTCGCCCTGACGCATGTAGGGACGCAGTACATCGTCGAGCGCGCGGCGGGCGATGGCGTCGGGCAGATCGCCCTCCAACCCGTAACCCACCTCGAAGCGCGACTTGCGGTCGTTCATCGCAAGAACGAGGAGCAGGCCGTTGTCCTTGCCTCTCTGGCCGAGGCCCCACTTATTGAATGCGCGTTCCGCGAGACTTTCGATGGAGTCGTCACCCAGAGCATCCACGATCAACACCGCACCCCAGATGTCCGCCTTGTCACGGATGAGTTGAAGCGTGCCGTTAATCTCCTGAA
>DATEOW010000056.1:0-8378 GCA_035273665.1 Burkholderiales bacterium
AACAAGGCCGTGCTGCACTCGGCCAGCAATGTGCGCTAACTGCGTCGCGTACAACATCGATAGATTGACAGCGCAGTACCGAGGAGAAGATCGTGGAGCGAATCTGGCTTGAGAGCTATCCCCCCGGCGTTCCCGCCGACATCGATCTAAGCGGATTGCGTTCGGTCGGAAGCGTGTTCGAGGACAGCTGCCGCACCTACGCGAATCGCCCGGCCTACACGCACATGGGGCGTACGCTCCGCTATGCGGATCTGGAAGAGTCGACGAGCGCGTTCGGCGGATGGCTCCAATCATTGGGTTTGAAGCGCGGCGCACGCGTCGCCTTGATGATGCCGAACGTATTGCAATATCCGATCGGGATATTCGGCACCTTGCGTGCCGGCTACACCGTCGTCAATTGCAATCCGCTCTATACGGGGCGGGAACTCGAACACCAACTGATCGATTCGGGTGCTGAAGTAATCGTCATTCTGGAAAACTTCGCGCATACCTTGGCACAGGTGATTGCGCAAACGCCGGTCAAGCACGTCGTGATTGCGAGCATGGGCGATATGCTCGGATTGAAGGGCGGCCTGGTGAATTTCGTCGTCCGGCACGTGAAAAAAATGGTGCCCGCCTATGATTTGCCCGGCGCTTTGCGTTGGAACGACATTCTCGCGGCCGGTAAACGCGCCAGCTTTCAGTCGGTCGATTCGGATCTGGAAGACATCGCCTTTTTGCAATACACGGGGGGCACGACCGGCGTGGCGAAAGGGGCGATGCTGTCCCATAAAAACATCGTCGCCAATATGCTGCAGGCCGAAGCCTGGTTGAAACCTTTTTTTTCCAGCACACAGAACGAAGTCGTGATCACGGCGCTGCCGCTGTATCACATCTTTTCTCTCACGGTGAATTGCCTGCTCTTTATCAAATGTGGCGGCTCCGGCGTTTTGATCACGAACCCGCGCGACATACCGGGTTTGATCAAAGAGCTCGGCAAACACCGCTTCACCGTCTTTCCCGCAGTGAACACCTTGTACAACGCGCTGCTCAATCATCCCGATTTCGCCAAGCTGGATTTCAGCCATTTGCGCGTGTCGCTCGGGGGCGGGATGGCCGTGCAAAAACAAGTCGCGGACCGCTGGCAGGAAGTGACGGGCTGTGTGGTCGCCGAAGCCTATGGCCTTACGGAAACGTCGCCGGGTGCCGTAGTGAATCCACTAGATGTGCCCCAGTGGACCGGATACATCGGCGTGCCGATCTCATCCACCAATGTCGAAATTCGCGACGACGAAGGGAAAGCGGTCCCGCTCGGCCAGCCCGGCGAGATTTGTATTCAGGGGCCGCAAGTAATGACTGGGTATTGGAACCGCCCGGATGAAACTGCCATGGTGATGCACCCCGACGGATTTTTTGCGTCCGGCGATATCGGCACCATGAATGAGCAGGGTTATATCAAGGTGGTCGATCGCAAGAAAGACATGATTTCAGTCTCCGGCTTCAAGGTATTTCCCAATGAAGTGGAGGCCGAATGCGCGCTTCATCCGGGAGTGCTCGAGTGCGCTGCGGTCGGCGTACCGGACGAACATTCAGGTGAGACGGTCAAGGTTTACGTCGTCAAACGCGATCCCAATTTAAGCGAAGAGGCGGTGCGCGAACATCTGCATGACCGGTTGACGAATTACAAGCGACCCAAATACGTCGAGTTCCGGGACACGCTGCCGAAGAGCAACGTCGGCAAAATCTTGCGCCGCGAATTGCGCGATGAGGAATTAAAAAAGGTTTAAGTGCTTCGCGGCATGCAGCGCTTGCAGATCAATGCATCGACCGAGATGCGGCCCGGACCGTGAAGGAGCGTCACGAGCAGCAACACCCCCCACATGACATGCTGGAAGAGCGCCGCTTCAGCGTTCTGCAAAAAGCTCCAGTAAGAAACCACCGCCATGAGATTCACGACACTTAAGCCGAGTGCGCCAAGGCGGGCCGCAAGTCCGAGCGCGAGCAACACAGGAAAGACCAGCTCACCAAAAGTGCCCAATATCGCCGCGAGTTGCGGCGGCAGTAAGGGCACGGCGTATTCCTCTTGAAAAAGGAAAAGCGTCGAGTCCCAGTCCCTGATTTTTGTCAGCCCCGCCATGAAGAAAATCTTTGCGACGTAGAGCCTGATGCCAAGGTCAAGCAGATCCGCGAGGATATGACGCGGTCCTTCCAAAGCTTTTAATTTGCTCATGGCGGCGCAGGCATTTTTCATGGCGATTCTTCCTCAACATGACAGGCGACAAATAATCCGGCTTCGATCGCTTGAGCGAGCGCGCGACCTAAATCGAAGGATGGGTCTTGCAGCAGCGCTTTCTCCAGAGCGCCGCCGAGCGTGGCGCCACCTTTCAGTGCAAGCAAGAACGCATGGTCCGATGCATCAATAGCGCTCACAGTGACGCGCCATTGTGGACGTTGGACGATGGCGTGATACGGACCTTTGTCGAAGTCGACTTCAAAGGCCCCGGTGTAGTTGTCTTGATGAATTTCCCAAATACTTGCAATGGGGTATTCGGAGCGCAACAAAGCGAACGCCGCTTGGAAATTGAAGCGCAGCAGCGCGTGATTGTCCGCCGGGGTATTGGCGATCGCTTCCAAGGGAAGGGAAGGCGCATCTGCAGCATAGTGCGCGCGATGGACCGCCCATTCCAGGTGAGCGATGTCGGCGAGATAGGGAAGTTCGGCAGCCGCTTCGAAGCCGCGTAAAAAAGTCCCCAGGTGTTCTCCGAATTCGTTGAGATCGCCGCTCTGCGAGGGATGCGCATGCATATAGCGGCGCGCCAGGGCGACAAAAAAATCTTCGCCGACGATTTGTTGGAGTACCGGATAGGCCGCTTGCAAGGCTTTGCTGCGCGCGGCAAGCACATTGCCGCGATATAAGGCGAGGCGGCGCTCGACGCTTTCCGCCTCTCCGATGAATTGAGCGATTGCCGCTGCGCTTTTGCTGCCGTCTCTCAGCGCCTCCGCAAAGCGCGTTTGCAGGTCGAGATGCGGCGCGTCAGGCGGTAACATGAATGTGCGCAATACGATCTGCGTGCCGCGCTTCGTTCAACAGCACGTCCAGCGCCGGCACATCGGTGTCCCATTCGATCAGGGTCGGCACGGCGCCAAAACGTTCGCAGGCGGCCTTATACAATTTCCAGACCGGCTCGGAAACGCGCGAGCCATGATCGTCGATCAAGCAGTCTTCGCCTTGAGAATGGCCTGCCAGATGCATCTCGCTTACCGCTTCAATCGGTATGAGATCAAGCGCGCAGTGTGCATCGAAGCCATGGTTGATCGCGTTGACGTAAATGTTGTTGATGTCGAGCAGAATGCCGCAGCCCGAACGTTTTGAAAGCGCCGCAAGAAATTCAAACTCGTCTTGCGAGGCGCGGTAGGCGAGATAGGTCGAGATGTTTTCCACGAGTATCCGGCGGCCCAAGGTGTTTTGCACCTGGTCCACACGAGTGCACGTCAGCGCCAATGCTTCTTCGGTGTAGGGGAGGGGAAGCAGGTCGTTGAAGTGTTGCCCGCCATGCGCGCCCCAGCAAAGATGCTCGGAAACGAAGGCCGGCTCCATGCGATCGACCAGCGTCTTCAATTTGTTCAGATGTGTTTCGCGCAAGCCGTCGGCGGAGCCCAAGGACAATCCAACGCCATGCAGACTCAAGGGATAACGGGCGCGCACTTGTTCGAGTACATGCAAGTCGTAGCCGCCATCGCCGAAATAGTTTTCGCTATGAACTTCAAGCCACGCTGCTTCCGGCGAGCCTTGCAGGAAATCGCGGTAATGCGCCGCGCGCAATCCGATGCCCGCGCCTTGCGGTGCATTTGAGCTTCGAGCTTCGGATTGAACGCGTTGCAACATGCTTATTTTTTTGGAGCGGGGACTTTGCCGCCCATTTTTTCGCAAGTGCCTTTGGGCACATGTTTCCATTCGTTGGGGTCGTTGTCGGCTTTGGCTTGACCGGCGCAAGAGTGCGAACCGTTGGCCGAAGCGCAATCGTTCTGACCGGCTTTGGCGACACCTAAACACTTTTCCATGCCTTCTTTGTTGGCGAAAGCGGCGGACGAGGTGCCCAGCGCAAGCAAACCGGCAAGGGCGGAACTGATGAGCAGTTGGCGATCCATATTTCTCTCCTTGAATGATTGAGTGTGGTGCCGGCAAATCCCGCCGACCCGTCTTTTACGGCGAGCGCCCGGATTTGGATGTGACCCCCGGAAGCCGATAAGATGGGCGCCGCATTCTTGCATATCGACCCACCCTTTGCCTTCCCCCTTTGAATTACCCGCCTTGCGGCGCGACGCCCAAGGGCGCGCACATGTCAGCCTTCCCGCCGTACTGGCGTTGGCGGCGCCCTTGTTCATCAATACGGGCGTTCAATCGCTGTTGTCTTTAACGGACACTTGGTTTATCGGCCGGCTTTCCACGCAGGCAACGGCCGCCATGGGCGCGACCTATTTTCTGGTCCTGGTGTTCATATTATTGTTCGGCGGTATCGGCATGGGCGTTCAAACCCGGGTCGCGCAGGCTTATGGCGCCCGCAGGCGAACAAGAGCGGGCGCCGCCGTATGGACTGGGATGTGGGCGGCTTTAATCACGATTCCGCCTTTCGTTCTGCTTGCTTACGCCGGCGATGTTCTGTTGAGGCCGTTCGGCCTTGAGCCGGAAATCCACCAGCTCGCGCTGGAATACTGGTGGCCGCGGGTGATCGGCGGCCCAATGGCGGTCGCTTACTGGGTGTTGACCGCCTTTTTCAACGGCATCGGTCGTACGCGAGTAACGCTCGCTGTTGCGCTCATCACGGCAGTTCTCAACGCGGTTCTGAATGAATTCTTCATGTTTCACCTGGACATGGGAATGGCGGGCGCCGCTTGGGGTACGACAGTGTCGGTCGGCATCGCTGTCATCATCACCCTGGGACTGTTTGTGAACGAAAGAAACCATCGGGAATTCCGTACCCGACTGACGTGGCGCCCGAAGATGCTGCGCATTTGGCGCGCGACGCTCTTGGGTTTCCCCATGGGCTTGTCCATCGCAGTGGATCTGATCGGCCTATCGCTGTTTCAATTAATGCAAGTCCGTCTAGGGCCCGTAGATGGCGCAGCGACGCAGATCGCCATGATGATGACTTCAATCGCCTATATGCCGGCGGTCGGTTTTGGTATTGCCGGGACTACGCTCGTCGGGCAATCGATCGGCGCCGGCAATAAAGACTGGGCTATGCGTGTGGGCAACGTGACGATCTTGCTGTCGGTCATTTATATGGGATGCATCGGCATACTGTTGGCTGCGACTGCAGCGTGGACCTTGCCGCTTTTCGTTTCCAGCGGCGATGCATATGCGATGCAAGTCATTCAACTCGCGCAAACCTTGTTATGGTTGGCCGCGTGCTATCAGATTTTTGATGGCATGAACCTCGGTAGTGCGTTCTGTCTTCGAGGCGCAGGCGATGTTCGTGTGCCGGCAGTGTTGATTGTCGGATTATCTTGGTTCGGCTTTGTGCCGTTGGCGCATGCGCTGACTTTTGGGCCAGGACAAGGTTGGGTTTCATGGCTGCCGCAATTGGGTTGGGGTGCGACGGGCGGTTGGATCGCCGCCGTAATTTATTGCTGCGCGCTGGGCCTCATGCTTTTTGCTCGGTGGCGTTCGGGGGCCTGGCGAAAAATTGTGCTGCGTTAGCGCAAACCACTACACTGGATAGCAGCCAACAACAAAGAATGAGGTTTTCGTGCGTTTATCTCTTCTGTGCTTCCTCATTGGTTTCCACTGTTTCGCTGTTGCGCAGTCGCCCGCCGGTTTGCCCGCAGTCTCTGCTCAGACCTGCGGAAAACTATTCGGCGCAAAGCAAACGGCGATGCGTTTACGTGCCGGTGGTTTTTCCGAGAAACAAACACTAGAAGAGACGCTGAATCGCCCTGAATGGCACGACGCCACAAGGGACGAGGTGGTGTGGGCCGTACGCATCGTCGACGAGGTCTACGCCCAACCGGAGCAGGAAACCTCGCAAGTCGTGCGGGAATGTCGCGCTAAAGCGCAAGGCTTAAATACGCCCGAACCTTTGCAACTTCCCGCCGACCTCAAGTGATCACCCGGTAAGGCGATCGGTCGGCAAGCTTTCCTTCGTCGACAAGGTTTTCAGGCGCTTGAGGCGCGTGTAATACGGTTTGAAGTCCGGCGCCGTGTCGCGCAACAAGTGTTCGAAACTGTCGATGACAAAATAAAGATCCTGGAACGCGTCAATCCGATAATCGGTTCGCATGACGCGCAAGGGATCGAACGCGAGCCGGCGCGGGATATCGCTGTCGATGCAATGAGGCAGCTCTCCAGCCGATGAAAGCAGACCTGCGCCATACGCGCGCAAACCTTTGGGCGTGCGCACGAGACCGAATTCGATCGTGTACCAGTACAGCCGCGCGAGATAGGGTAGAGCGTTTAGCTTGAGCGCTTTCAAACCGCCCTCTCCGTAGGCCTGCAAATGATCTGCGTAAACCGGATCGAATAGCAGCGGCACATGGCCGAAGAAATCATGGAAAACATCCGGCTCGGCGATGTAATCGAATTCCTCGGGTTTGCGCAGCCACACGGTCACCGGAAAGCGGCGCGCGGCGAGATGTTCGAAGAATTCCTTGTCCGGAATGAGTCCGGGCACCGCTACGATCTGCCAGCCGGTCGCGGCATCCAGTTTTGCGCTCACCTTGTCGAAATGCGGAATACCGGCGCTGGGATCCAGCATCGCAAGGGCCTCGATATATTCCGGGCAGGCATAGCGAAGGACCAGTTGCGTCTGGCGTAGGTACAGCGCGCGCCATAGTGTGTGTTCGTTTTCGGAGTAGCGTTCCCAGTTTTGCGCGACGGAATAATCGGCGGCAGCATGCCGGTAGTCGCCGCGCAAGCCGGCTTTGGGAGCCTGATAAGAAGCGCGTGCCGCCATTGCCGGGCCTATCGTCTCTAGGAATGCTTTAGCTTAGGCATACCCGGGGCCTTTTGCCGGGCGTCTTTTCGATAGAAGCGGGTATTTGTCCGCTCAGGTATGAAGCGCCGCGCGTGGTGTCTGCGGTTCTTCTTCGCCTTGGCGTGCGCGGACGAGTGCGTCCAGTTGCAGCAATTGCGCATCGCGGATGCCGTTCGCTGCCAGGCCGTCGACTGTCAGCCGGAGGTAATCGAGCGCAGAACCGAGTTTCCCCTTGGCTTGACACAGAATTTCCACCAGTCGATCGCTGGGAATACGGCCGGCGTAGCCCGAGCGGTCGCGATTTACGACGAAGGCCAATGCCCGGAAACTCTGGTTACCCCGCGTGGCGTGTACCCAACGGGGCGTATACGAGCCCAGTAGCATTTCCCGACGCCAAAGAAGCCGAAGCTCTTTTTCGGCGATGGCCGCGGGAATGCGATACACAACACCCGTGCAGCGCCCACCCCGATCGAGCCCTAAAACAACTCCCGGTGACTGCGGTGTTCCCCGGTTGATCCGGGACCATAAGCACATGCTTCGGTGAAAGCCATGCACCGTCGCGACGTGGCGGCTTTCGTATTCGAAAACGGGATTCCATACCAGCGAACCGTAGGCAAATAGCCAGACGTCCCCCCCGTTTCGCTCAGGCGAATCGAGCACTTCGCGTAAGGTGGATTCGAGCTCTTCTTCGCTGAGCAGATGTGAGTTCAGGCATTCATCGAGCCCCTGGCGCAGGACGTTTTTTTCAAGATCGGCACGGCACAAAAACGGGGGCGCAACGGGCTGACTGGCCGGTTGAGTCGAGGACGAAGGATGAGACTTGCTTGACAAGGTCTGGCGCCGATTCGGATATGCAAGACCAGATTACCTAGCCCAGAGCAACGCTTCAAGCGTCCCTCACTGCATTCTGTGCGCGACTACCGGGGCTGGTCACTCACCTTTCCGGGGCGCGCGGACAGTTATTCCGGGCGCGGACAGTTATCTCACCGTTGGTCCCCCTGGGGAAAGTTCGAGAGGGGCTGAATGAACTGGTGGGAGTAAAAGGACCGATTTCCCGCTTGTTAGGCTCCTATTTGCTGTAGATGGGCGCATTTTCGCTGCATGATCAAAGAAGATTCAGGGCGCCTTTGCAAGAATAGGACGAGCAACCAGAGGTTGAGCGAATTTGCTCGACATTAGGGATTGCCGAAGGCATTGCCCGGGATTCGCGGTTGCTAAATCGGGCAGCGGTTACGGCTCCACGCCGGTCGAAAGCCGGCATCACGCGGACTCACTCTATGCTTTGAGATCAAGAGCGAATGCGTTCAGCCGAGGCATGAAATTCGCTCTGCAGCGGTTTGACACCCCTATATAAACCCCTCATAATCGCGCGTTTCGTTCGGAGGGGTTCCCGAGCGGTCAAAGGGATCAGACTGTAAATCTGAC
>DATEOW010000057.1:0-2456 GCA_035273665.1 Burkholderiales bacterium
CAAACGCAAAAGAAATCCGACCCCTTCGATTGGATGATGGGATCGCCGGCGCGTTTGGTCACGAACGGCGTGTCCGGGACGGTTTCCAAGTGAAACAAAGCTTCGTCGCACCAGGGACACGACAAAATATAAGTCTCGAAAAAGCTTTCCTCGGAAGGATCGAATGCCCGCTTCGGTAGTTGCATGTTTTTCCCTCGATGATGAACTTGGATTGCAAGCCACATACCGTAGGACAAACACGCATAACAAGGCCCGTCTAGCGGGCTTTGTTTCGTCTGGTGTTAAGTCATGGGGTGTCCAGGTCAAACCGGGGACGGTACAAACTTAAATCGGGCCTTCGAAGCTCCCGTACGTTGCTGTAGAAATCACCTTGTACTTGGAGGTTGGCGTACTTAGGTCACAGTTCGAGGCAGTTGCGATGCGGCCATCGTTTCCGGCGCATTCATCAATGGGCCGTTCCTTGTGCATGTTGATTGTCTGAATCTCCGTCGGTTTTCGATCGTCGAACGCACTGAATCGCATCGTCGCCTCCTATGGGTTGCATACAAGGAGAGCAAAGGGCATACCGTGGGTTTAGACAATAGTGCCGATGACGTGCAGACAAATCTGACCGCTATGGATTTCCCGGTTTCGCTGCCGCTCTTTTTCGATCGCCGAGCTTCCCGACCGCCGCACCCCGCATCAATTTTCTGAACGTTGGGCATTCCATGTGACTCGGCGCGGGGCACTTGGCGGCATGCTTCAGCCCGTCGCGCATCGCGGTTAATTTGAGAATTCTTAGGTCTAACTCTTTCGCTTTCCATGCTAAAGCACGCCGGTCGATTCGTACGCGCCCATCGGCCGAGAACATCCGCGCAATTTCGTCGAGCGAAAAACCGGCGGAGCGCCCGAGCGCAATCAGCGCCAGTCGTTCCAATACGTCCGGATGGAAGACGCGGCGCAGGCCGTTCCTGCCGACAGAAGCGATCAGGCCTTTTTCTTCGTAGTAACGAAGTGTCGAACCGGGAATGCCTGAGCGTTTTGCCACATCGCCGATATCCATTTCATTCATCCCTTGACTTCAAGTCCACTTGAAGTGCCACTGTGCAGCCTCTGCCGCATGAAGGCAAGCAATAAGGAGACGGTAATGGAGATTTCAATGTGGACGCTACTCGTCGGAATCGGCGCGACGGCGATCATGGATCTGTGGGGAATCGCGCGGAAGAAACTATTCGGAATGCCATCGCCGAACTATGGCCTCGTGGGCCGTTGGCTCGCTCATATGCCGAGCGGTCGCTTTCGACATGAGTCTATTACCAAAGCATCGGTGATGCGCGGGGAGTCTCTGATTGGCTGGACCGCGCACTATCTGACGGGTGTCGCCTTCGCAGCCATTTTAGTTTGCATCTGGGGCGCCGACTGGATTCATCAGCCGAAGATCGGACCAGCGCTCCTGGTTGGTATCGGCACGCTCGCAGCCCCCTTTTTGCTCATGCAACCGGGCATGGGGCAGGGCCTCGCCGCGCGCCGCGCGCCTCGGCCTTGGACCGCGCGTTTTCACAGCTTCGTCACGCACACAGTATTCGGCCTGGGGCTCTACGCATCCGCATGGGCCGCCAAAGGCTTGCATTGCTTCTGGTACAGCGTTTGAAACTTGATCGAAAGGAAATGAAATGGCTCTACCCGCTCGTTATGCGCCCATTCTATTTGGTGCTTTGTTGTCGATCATCATGGTTGCAATTGTGTCGGCCTTCGTTCTGGTGATATCGCAAGGCATTCATCCCGGCTTGCCGGCGCAGTGGTTGAAAAGTTGCGCGACAACTTGGCCCGTCGCTTTCCTTGCAGTCACACTAATTGCGCCGTGGGTCAGGCGAGTAGTCGGGCGGCTGACCGCATGATGCGATATGCAAAGACGTCTGCGTAAAGCAGCGCCTGAAGGAACAGGCGCTGCTGCTGAAAACGTCGGCACAAGAGCCGTCTTCGTCGGAATCGATCAGCGTGCTCGCGTTACGCGCCACACCGTATTCGACAAGTCGTCACAAACAATGAGTGCACCGCGCGGATCCACGGTTACTCCGACGGGCCGGCCGCGTGTCTTGCCATCTTCCCCAAAAAAGCCGGTCACGAAGTCGATCGGATCGCCTGCGGGGCGACCGTTGCGGAAAGGCACGAAGATCACCTTGTAGCCGACCGGTGGATTCCGATTCCAACTGCCGTGTTCGCCGATGAATACGCCGTCGGCGAACGCGCTCCCCATTGCTGGGACGGAGAAGGCGAGGCCGAGCGCGGCAACATGCGAGCCCAGACCATAGTCGGGTTTGATCGTGGCGGCGACCTTCTCGGGATCCTCCGGCATGACCCGCAGGTCCGCGTTCTGGCCCCAATACGCATAAGGCCAGCCATAGAAACCGCCTTCACGCACGGAGGTCAGGTAATCGGGCACGAGGTCCGGTCCGATTTCATCGCGTTCGTTCACC
>DATEOW010000058.1:0-13870 GCA_035273665.1 Burkholderiales bacterium
AGATTGACGATAAAGATTCCCCCCGCTCGCCGCGCTGACAAAATGGCCGATCAAGCCGCTTGCCACAGGCGCTTCAAAGAGTATGCGTGCATCCTGCGTTGCGATTTTTCTGCTGCGCAATCGCGACAAGGCGCGCTCGCCTGCGTAGCGCCCGATCGCCTGCGGCTGCGCAAGCAAGCTTGCGGAACGTTCCGACGAATACCAGTCGTCGCGCTGCATGGCCTCTCCCTCGGCGGCGATCAGCGCGCAGGAGACGTAATGACGCGAGCTGCGAAAGCCATCAAGAAATCCTGCGCTATTGCCGGCAATGAATTGCGATTGCTGACACGAGATACTGGCGCCCTCCGAATTAACAATACGTTTATCGAGTTGAAAGCCCGCATCTTCGGCGACACGCGCGATCTCCGCGCATTCTTCCACTGATATATGCCATGGATGAAAAAGGTCGAGATCTTCACTTTTGCGCGCCAGCAACTCCGGTTCAGCCAGCCCGGCGGCATCATCGGCTGCAGTAAAACGCGCGATGGACAACGCCGCTTCGACGGTATCTGAAAGCGCCTTCGGCGACAGATCGGAAGTGCTGGCGTAGCCCTTCTGTTGCCCGATATAAACGGTGATCCCCAGGCCTTTGTCGCGGTTGTATTCGATCGTCTCCACTTCACCGCAGCGTACCGTTACGCTTTGGCCGTATCCCTCGGATATATCCGCCTCGCAAGCGCTCGCGCCTTTCTTGAGCGCTTGCTTCATCACGTCCTGAATGACTTCGCGAAACTGGTCGAGGCTATAGGCAAAGCGGTTGTCAGACATGAAGATCGGCTATAGGGCGGAATGGAATTGCCGTTATTATACGGGCCTCCATTGTCCCAACCATGCGAATGTTCGAAGTGTCCGAAGACGATCTCAAGCCCAGCAAGACCCGCCGCAAAAAAGACATGCATGCCTTGCAAGATTTGGGAGAGGCGCTGGTCGGTATTAGCGCCGAGCAACTCGCTTCATTGGATATTCCCGAGAGCCTGCGCGAGGCGGTTGCTCAAGCCAAGCGGATCAATAAGCACGAGGCGCGGCGGCGCCAGATGCAATATATCGGCCGGCTCATGCGCGATGTGGACACGACACCCATTCGCGATAAATTGGACGAATTGCAAGGCCGATCCCATGGTGCCACCGCTGCGTTGCATCGCGCTGAACGCTGGCGCGATCGCTTGTTGGAAGACGATGGCGCGTTCACCCTGTTCGCACAAGAATATCCAACTGCGGATCTTCAAGCCCTGCGTGCCTGCGTACGCGAGGCACGAAAAGAACGCGAGAGCCAACGCCCGATCCGTCATTTCCGCGAACTGTTCAAACTGATTCGCCAGATCGACGAGAGCAGCCATGCGCCGGAATAGTCGCGCGCTGCTTTGCATGCTCTTGCTCGTCTCTGTCGACGCCATCGCCCAATCGGCGATACGCCCGGGCCTTTGGGAAATCAGTCAACGCACGGAGATTGGCGGGAAAAAACAAACGAACGCGCCACTCATCTCCCGATTTTGTATCGATGCCCAGCAGGCGGACAATCCGCGTGCATGGACGCCTCGTTTCCATAGCGGTACGGCTTGCAGCATCCGCGATTACGTCTTGCAAGGTAATGAGGCGAACTGGAATTTTACCTGCCAGGGAGAGCCAGTCATTACAGGCACTGGGCGGCTCCACATCAAACCGGAACAATACGAAGGCAGCAATAATGTGGATATGCGCCGAGGCGAGGAACGGATGAGCATCGTACAAAGCTATGCGGCTCGCCGTCTTGGCGATTGCGAAGGACCCACGTCGCGATGAACATGCTGGACCGTCCGTTGAAAATCGGCCTTGTATCGATCAGCGATCGTGCGTCCACCGGCGTTTATCGCGATGAAGGCATTCCAGCGCTGGAAGAGTGGTTCAAACGCGCATTGCTGACGCCCTGGGAGAGCCTGACGCGTCTGATCCCGGATGAGCAGGCGCAAATCGAAGCAACACTTGTTGCACTCGTGGATCGTGAAGCCTGCGATCTGGTACTGACGACAGGAGGAACCGGCCCGGCGCCGCGCGATGTAACGCCTGAGGCGACGATCGCAGTCGCCGACAAAATCATGCCAGGATTCGGCGAACAAATGCGGCAAGTCAGCCTTGCCTTCGTGCCGACGGCAATCCTGTCGCGCCAGGTCGCCGTAGTACGCAATAAGAGTTTGATCATCAATTTGCCGGGCCAACCGAAAGCCATTCGCGAAACACTGGAAGGCGCAAAGGGTAAAGACGGCGCGACCTTAGTCAACGGTATTTTCGCCGCCGTACCTTACTGCATCGATCTTATCGGTGGTCCCTATGTAGAAACCGACGAAGCGATCATCAAGGCTTTCCGGCCGAAGGCAGCGCAAAGACCCAAGACAACTCCCTGACGGATAGACATGGCCGAACTACTCGACTGCATCGAAATACAAACTGCCCCCGACCCAAGCAGCAGCGTCATCTGGATGCATGGCCTCGGTGCGGACGGCAACGACTTTGTGCCCATCGTGGGGGAACTGGAGTTGCCCTCGACGCCCATTCGTTTCGTATTCCCGCATGCCCCCATGCAAGCGGTGACGATCAATAACGGGTATGTCATGCGCGCTTGGTACGACGTGCTTTCGAGCGATTTTGCAAGACGCACGGACGCCGAAGGCGTGCGCGCATCGCAAGCGCTCATCGAAGCCCTGATCGCGCGAGAGAGGGCGCGAGGCATCGATGCCTCCCGAATCGTGTTGGCCGGCTTCTCCCAAGGTGGCGCAATGGCCCTGCATACGGGTCTTTGCCACCAAGAGCGGCTTGCTGGCGTCATGGTGCTTTCCAGCTATGTCCCGATTCCAGATGCTTTGCCCACCGAAGCGCATGCGAGCAATCGGGATGTACCCATTTTCATGGCACATGGCCGAAGCGATCCGATCATCCCACTGTCCGCAGCCGTGCAATCGCGAGATTTACTGCTTCGCTTGAATTACGCGGTGGAATGGCATGACTACGATATGCCCCACTCGGTGAACATGGAAGAGCTTGATCATATCGGCGCATGGCTACGTAAGGTGCTCAAGTGAAAAAATTTGCGCTTTACGGCGGTGGCTTAATATTGGTAGTGCTGATCGCGGGCGGTCTCTATGTGTATCTGCAATTCGACTGGCTAGTCAAACACGCCATTGAAAGTTACGGGTCCGAGATGTTGCAGGCGAAGGTGGACGTGGGCCAGCTGAAAATTTCGCCCCGTACAGGTGAAGGCGAGATCGGCGACCTCCGCATCGGCAATCCGAAGGGTTTTGCCAGCAAACAAGCAGCCGCCGTCGGCCGCATCGATCTTGCTTTGGAGCCGGGGAGCCTAACAAGCGATGTCGTGCTTATCAAAAAGATCGTCATCGAGCGCCCGAGCCTTGTTTACGAACAGGGCCGCAACGGCAGTAATTTCGATGCGTTACAGCGCAATGTGATGGCGTACATCGGGGATCGTAGTCCCAAAGAGAAACAAGCGGAAACGAAAATGATCGTGGAGGAACTCCGGATTACCGGTGCACAGGTGACCTATATTCCCCTCGTTCCGGTGAGTGGTGCCGATCTTAGCTTCACCTTGCCGGATATCCATCTGCGCAATTTGGGGAAGAGTCGCGGGGGAATCACTTCAGCTGAATTGACGCGAGCGATACTCAACGCCATTCTGGAAAGGACTGCGACCGCAATCGCCCGCTCCGCCGCACCGCGCCTGCTCGATCGCCTCCTCGGTCGCTAAAACGACTAGGAAATTTTGCGAACGGCCTCTCTGCAGGCAAGGATTTCGTAGTCAGGACTACGTTCGATGACCCGTGTCGGAAGAAGCACGCGATCTTTCGCTGCGCCTTCCACGACGAACATTTGTCCTGGGCTATAGATACCGGGTCGCAGAACGAGCCGCAGTTCGTCATTCACACGCAGCGCCGGCAAGATGATTCCCGTCTCGGTATGTTCGCTGAGCATTGCTTCGGTGAGAATGCGTACCTCGACGGGCAAAGCCGATCGGGTCAAAGTTTGGATACCGACGCTCGCCTGAAAATTTCCCATGCGCGTCAATCGACGCACCAGTCCCAGCGACCATTGATTGCTGCCTTCCGTTTGCAATCCCAATAGGCAACCCACCCGTAACCAATCGCCTTGGAGTTGCGGCACTTCCGCGCCGAACCCGCCGGTGCTGACGTTTTGTACGACCCAGCTCTCGGTCTCGTCGCTGGCAAAAGCCATCGAGTCCGTGGGCCGCAATACCTCGATCACGCCATCGAAACCCCGCGCGATGGTCAACCGCGATTTCATCGGCTGCCGCGCATGACGGCGCTCCGGCAAACGAGGCGCCCAATGGGCTTCGAGATGATCAAGCACCGCAATCACTTGGCGGAACTCGTAAGTCGCGCCAAGATCCAGGCTGCTTGGAAGCGCGCCGGCCGTACTGATATCCGCCTTTAGAATGCGAAGCGCATCGTAGGCCTGCCCGGCACCGAAGTAACAGATCGGGCCCAAACTGTGCGCTGGAAGTGGGCCACGATGCGGCGCATTCCCCGCACCCAGATCGATCCAATAAGGCGTTTCTGCGGTCGATTCCGCGGATAGCGTGAAACGCGGGGCGAAATGCCCGATGAGTCGCTCGCACAATTCCATGTCGATGGGCGTCAGGCTATGGGGCGAGCAGGCTGCAAACATCAACAGCCGGCTCAATTCGTGCTCGACGGTGGTTTCCTGCGGCGCGGTCGCAAGCATGACAACCGTTTGAGCGATTTGCGGATTGCCTACGGCGCGATGCACGCGTGCAGTGGTTTCCCACAGACGGTTATCGGTCGTGCCATACCGCATGCATGCCCATTTGTGTTGTGTCGACAAAGCGCGTAGCGCACGGGCCGCAAGGAGCGGTAACGACGCCTTCGTGCCGGCGTCCTTTGCCGCTTGCTCAGCTGCAAGCGTGTAGGCGGAGGCAATGTTCAACCAGAACTCGTGGAGCGCGGGCCACAGCCGCAACTCGCGCTGCTTCAACTGACGATGCGCTTGAAGATATTCCCGCGCCGCGCGGCGAGCTGGGGCCTGACCGCTTTCATCAATGAGTTGCAGCAGCTGAATGCGGTGTTCCGCCTTGAAGCTCGGCTCATCCCGCACAGAGGCGAGCCAGTGAGTCATTTCTTCCAGGCAGAACAGCGGATCTTCCGTGGGTAATTCACCCAGGATGCGGCGCGCCTCTTTGAGATCGGCGAGCGGATGCTCAATTTTTTCGCGGCCAAACAACTTCAGCATGCGTCCTCCTCAATCGGCCATGCAGGCCTGAGCGCACGACTAGCAGCGAAGGATAAGAGTCGGGCGAGGAGACGTCGAGAGCCTGAAGTGCTCTCTTGGCGATTTTCAGGACGCGGCGCAGTAATACGCCACGCCTGAACGCTTATTTATTGACCGGGGAGGATACTCGGTTCGCCGCGGAGGGCGAGCATGCGCGGGATAAAGACGGCGCCGGTGTTCGATTCAATAATTTCGCAATGCGGATACATCTGCTTGAGTTTGCGCTCCGCGTCTGCCGGCGTGCGCGCCTGAATGACGATCTTATCGACCGTGCCGCCCAGGCGGGTGCGAATGCGAAAACGGTATTTATCAGTAGAAACCAGGCTATCCATGCTTCCCTCCCCAGGGGTGAATGGATCGAACAATAACGGTTTTGTAGGACAAAGACAAATCCCAAGCGCTTCTTTTAACGGCTTTTTTCGGAAAAACCGGTCGGGCTATGCCGACAGCATATTTGCGGAAAACAAAGCCTTAAAAAACAAAGCGGCCCGAAGGCCGCTGAGGAGGCGACACCGGCCGGGGCGGCCGATGGGGCTGGGGGCTTTTAGGCCGCAGCCATCGCCTTGATTTGCGCTGCAAGGCGGCTCTTATGACGGGCGGCCTTGTTCTTATGGATGATTCTTTTATCTGCGATGCCATCCAACACGCTCGTGCTGGACTGATAAACCTGCTGGGCCGCAGCTTTATCGCCGGCGGCGATCGCTTTTTGGACCTTTTTGAGCGCGGTGCGCAGCTCCGAACGCAACGCAGCGTTGTGCTGGCGTTGTTTTTCGGCCTGACGGGCGCGTTTACGTGCTTGAACTGTATTGGCCATGCTGGTGTGGGTTCGGCAAAACGTGCGATTTTAGCTGGAGAACGAACATGGCGCAAGGTAGACAGTCGCCGCGACTATGCGCCCGTATAATGCCGCCTCCCTATGACAGCAGCCAAAAAAGAAAAACCCGGCATGAATTTGCTGAAGGCCTTGGCGACGGTAAGCGGCTTCACTTTCGTTTCTCGGGTTCTCGGTCTCGCGCGCGACTCGTTTATTGCCGCGTTATTTGGCGCTAGCGCGGCAACCGACGCCTTTGTAATCGCCTTTCGTATCCCCAACCTGTTGCGCCGCCTTTTCGCCGAGGGGGCTTTTTCACAGGCGTTCGTACCCGTTTTGGCCGAGTACAAAAGCCGTCGAGGGGAAGCCGACACCAAAATACTGATCGATCATGTCGCTACTACCCTCGCGGTCATACTGGTAGTGGCAACAATAATCGGCATGCTAGGCGCCACATTCATTGTCTATGTCACTGCGCCTGGGTTTGCCGACGAGCCGGAAAAATTTGCGCTCACCGTCACGATGTTGCGCATCACTTTTCCCTACATTCTATTTATCTCGCTTGTGGCTTTAGCGGGCGGCATTCTCAATACTTGGAGCCGCTTTGCGGTACCCGCGTTTACACCGACGTTGTTGAACGTCGCGTTTATTGCGGGCGCGCTTTTATTCGCCGATTATTTCGATCCGCCCATTTTGGTGCTCGCTTGGGCTGTCTTCGCGGGCGGCCTCTTGCAATTGTTTTTTCAAATCCCCGCCCTGCTGCGCATCGGCATGTTCCCCCGCTTGCGGTTCAATCCTGCCGATCCAGGCGTGCGACGCATTCTCTTGTTGATGGTGCCGGCGTTGCTGGGTGTGTCGATTGCACAAGTCAGCCAGCTCCTTAACACGATCTTTGCCTCTTTTTTGCCCAGCGGGAGCGTTAGTTGGCTCTATTACGCCGACCGTTTGATGGAATTCCCGACCGGGCTCCTTGGCGTTGCGCTCGGCACGATCCTGCTGCCCAGCTTGGCGAAATATCACAGCGAAAAAAACGAAAGCGAATATTCAGCGCTACTCGATTGGGGCTTGCGTTTGACGCTGATGCTCACCCTTCCAGCTGCGCTTGCCTTGGCGTTGCTCTCCGTGCCGTTGGTTTCCTCGCTCTTCCATTACGGCAAATTCAGCGCCCTGGACTTAGCCATGACCCGTGAAGCCTTGATTGCATATAGCGCCGGCCTGCTGGGTCTGATTCTCGTAAAAATCCTCGCGCCGGGCTTTTATGCCCGACAGGACATTCGCACGCCGGTGAAAATCGCGATCGTCACCCTGGTCGCGACGCAGTTAATGAACTTTGCCTTCTATAAACCGCTCGCCCATGCCGGCCTTGCACTTTCGATCGGATTGGGCGCATGCCTCAACGCGGCGCTGCTCTTCACTTTGCTGCGCAAACGCGGGATCTACAAACCCCAGCCTGGATGGGCTAAGTTCATCTGGAAACTCTTGATAGCGCTTGCCTTGATGGGTGCTGTGCTGTTTTTTATCAATCGACCCGACGCCTGGTGGGTTGAGGCGCACCTCCTCGAGCGCGTGCTGATGCTGAGCCTTCTTGTGGTGACTGGCGTGGCGGTATATTTTTGCGCCTTATGGCTTTTGGGATTTCGCGTGCGGGATTTCATGCGCCGCGGTGTGTGAACGAAGGAACAATCATGCAATTGCAAAGTTCAAGCTTCGCCGATGGCCAGCGTATTCCCGGCGAGTTTGCGTTCGCGATCGCGGACGCGCCGATCAAACTCTCAAGCAACCGCAATCCGCACTTGCGTTGGTCAGATGCGCCGCCGGAGACAAAGTCCTTCGCTCTCATTTGCCACGATCCGGACGTACCCAGCAAGGGCGACGATGTGAATCAGCCCGGCCGCACCGTTCCCGCCGGCTTGCCGCGCGTCGACTTCTATCACTGGCTACTGGTGGATATCCCGCCGTCGATGCAGGAGATCGTTGCGGGCGAGTTCTCTGACGGCGTCACGCCACGGGGTAAAAGCGGCCCCGCAGCGCCCCGGGGGACGAGACAAGGCATTAACGACTATACGGGCTGGTTTGCATCCGATGAGGACATGCGCGGCGACTATTACGGATATGACGGGCCATGCCCACCCTGGAACGACGAGATCTTGCATCACTATGTGTTCACGCTCTACGCACTGGATGTCTCGCACTGTCCAGTGCAAGGCAGCTTCAACGGTGCAGGCCTTCTAAGCGCGATTGGGCCGCATATATTGGCCAAGGCGTCGCTCACCGGTACTTACAGTCTTAATCCGGCAGTCCGCTGAGTTTCGGTGCGCAGCCGAACCGGCTAAAATGCCCGGCTTTCCCCCTTATGGATTTTCATGCTGATCAGTCGTTCCCTGGCGCCGCGTGAATTGCCGCCGGCGGCCTGGACGATCGGCAACTTCGACGGCGTGCACCTCGGTCATCAGGCGATGTTGCGCGAGCTTCAAGCCGCAGCCAAAGCCCGAGGGCTGCGCGCCAGCGTATTGACGTTCGAACCCCACCCTCGGGAACTGTTCAACCCGGCGGCAGCACCCACTCGACTGACTTCTCTACGGGAGAAACTGGAATTGCTTGCCGAACACGGCATTGAGCATGTGCATGTGCAACGCTTTACCCGCGCTTTCGCCGCCATGAGCGCGGAGGACTTCACGGAGCAGTTATTGGTTGGGCAATTGCAGGCGCGGTGGGTTTTGGTGGGCGAAGATTTTCGATATGGTGCGCGCCGCTCAGGCGATCTGGCGCAATTGAAAAAAGCAGGCAAACGGCGCGGTGTTGAAGTGCATGCCATGCCGACCGTTGAGGCGAGCGGCGCCCGCGTGTCGAGCTCGGCGATTCGCGAGGCCCTCGCGGCCGGCGATCTCAAGGGAGCGGAAGCTCTGCTCGGGCGGACTTACAGCATTAGCGGGCGGGTGGTTCGTGGTTTGCAATTGGGACGCAAACTCGGATTTCCGACGGCCAACGTACAGATGAAACACAACCGTCCGCCTCTGATGGGGATTTATGCGGTCCGTGTACATGGCGTAGGCGCCGCCCCTCGTGATGGTGTCGGGAGCATCGGACTCAGACCCACAGTGGACAGCAGCGGCAAGAAAACGCTTGAAGTGCATTTATTCGACTTTGCCGAAAGCATTTATGGGCGGCATGTTCGCGTGGAGTTCGTGACGAAGATCCGCGACGAAGTGAAGTACCCCGATCTGGAAAGTTTGAAAGCGCAAATTGCGCAGGACTGCGAGACGGCTCGCAGTATGTTGCTGACGAAGAACTAAGAACCTGACGATGTCCGATTATAAAAAAAGTCTCAACCTCCCCGATACGCCTTTTCCAATGCGGGGGGATCTAGCCAAGCGCGAGCCGGCATGGATCAAGCAATGGCAGGAAACGAAGCTTTACGAGCGCCTGAGGGATGTGTGCAAAGGCAGGCCTCGCTTCGTGCTGCACGACGGACCGCCCTATGCAAACGGCGATATTCACATCGGTCACGCGGTCAATAAGATTCTCAAAGACATGATCGTCAAGTCGAAGACGCTGTCGGGCTTCGACGCACCCTATGTGCCGGGTTGGGATTGCCACGGATTACCGATCGAACATCAGATCGAAAAGGAGCACGGCAAAGATATCGATCCGAATAAGGCGCGTGAACTTTGCCGTGCTTACGCGACGGAGCAAGTGGAACGGCAAAAGAAGGATTTCATCCGACTCGGTGTGCTTGCCGATTGGGATGCGCCGTATAAGACGATGGATTTTCGCACCGAGGCGGGTGAGATTCGTGCGTTGGGCAACATCCTTCGCAAAGGCCTGCTTTATCGCGGGCAAAAACCAGTCAACTGGTGCATCGACTGCGCCTCCTCTCTTGCCGAGGCGGAGGTCGATTATGAAGACCGTACTTCGGATGCGGTTGATGTCGCCTTTGACTTTGTCGACCGCAGCGCCTTGGCAGAAGCATTCGGCCTATCGCATCTACCGGATGGCAAAACTTCTGCCGCGATCTGGACCACGACACCGTGGACACTGCCCGCCAACCAAGCGGTATCGGCGCATCCCGAGTTCGAGTATCAACTCATACAAACGACTAAGGGTTTGCTGGTCTTGGCAACGGAGCTCAGCGCCGGATCTCTCGATCGTTACGAGCTCACAGAAAGACGCGTTCTAGCGACCACTGTAGGTAAGAAACTCGAAGGCTTGACACTCCAACATCCTTTTCTCGACCGGGTTGTGCCGATTGTTGTTGGAGAACACGTCACGCTGGAAGCCGGTACCGGTTTAGTTCACACCGCACCGGCACATGGTGTCGACGATTACATCGTCGGCTTGGGGTATCAATTACCCGTCGATAACCCGGTGGGCGATGACGGCCGCTTTTTTGCCAAGACCCCGCTAGTGGGGGGGAAAACAGTATGGGAAGCCAATCCAATCATCATTGCCGAGTTGGAGAGAAAAGGCGCTCTGCTCAAACATGCCAGATTGAAGCATAGCTATCCGCACTGCTGGCGGCACAAGACCCCGATCATTTTCCGTGCGACGACCCAATGGTTTATCGGCATGGATCGCAACACGCCGGCGGGGAAAAGCTTGCGCGAAACTTCGCTCGATGCAGTGCAGGCAACGGCTTTCTATCCGGACTGGGGCCAAGCGCGCTTGCATGGGATGATCGCCAATCGGCCTGATTGGTGCGTCTCGCGTCAACGCAATTGGGGTGTACCGATTCCTTTCTTTGTGCATAAGGAAAGCGGCGAATTGCATCCCGACAGCGATGCCTTGCTCGAACGCGCCGCGCAAGCGGTAGAACAAGGCGGATTGGAAGCGTGGTTCCGAATGAATGCCGAAGATTTCGGCGTCGACCCCAAGCAATACAACAAAATCAAAGATACGCTCGACGTCTGGTTCGATTCCGGCGTTACGCATTCGACTGTCCTGCGAGCCGAAGGCGACAAAAGGTTTGCCTGGCCGGCGGATTTATATCTGGAAGGGTCCGATCAGCATCGCGGCTGGTTCCATTCTTCACTACTTACTGCATGCGCGATGGATGGACGAGCGCCCTATCAGGGCCTACTGACGCACGGCTTCGTGGTCGATGGCGATGGGCGCAAGATGAGCAAGTCCAAGGGCAATGTCGTCGCGCCGCAAAAGGTGTCCGATACCTTAGGCGCCGATATATTGCGGCTGTGGGTGGGCGCCACGGATTACTCGGGCGAATTGTCGATCTCGGACGAAATTCTGAAGCGAGTGGTCGAGTCCTATCGACGCATTCGCAATACCTTGCGTTTCTTGCTGGCGAATCTGGCGGACTACGACCCCGCACATGCAATGCCGGTCGCGCAATGGGTGGAGATCGATCGTTACGCTGTGGCGCTCACAGAGAACTTGCAGCGTGAGTTGGAAGGTCACTATGCGCGATATGAGTTCCACAATGTCGTGCAAAAGCTTCAAAGCTTCTGCTCCGAAGACTTGGGCGCCTTCTATCTCGACATTCTCAAAGATCGGCTTTATACGACTGCGACAGACTCGCCGGCGCGGCGATCCGCGCAAAATGCGCTCTATCACATCACGCAGAGCCTGCTCCGGCTCATGGCGCCCATCCTTAGCTTTACCGCAGAGGAAGCTTGGTCACTGATCACTGCAAAGCCGGAGGACAGCGTGTTCTTTCAAACATGGCACGATTTCCCCGCCGTCCCGGACAGCGCAGCGCTTATGTCCCGCTGGAGCGTCTTACGCCAAGTGCGCGCCGAAGTGCAGAAGGACATGGAGCAACTGCGCGCCGCCGGCAGCATTGGCTCGTCGCTGCAAGCCGATGTGGAGATTCATGCTTCGGGCGATCGATATACCGCCTTGTCGAGCATTGGCGACGACCTGCGCTTTGTGTTCATCAGCTCGCGCGCAACGCTTGTGAAAGCCTCGACGGAAAAGATCATTGTTATGCCGAGCACGTCGCAAAAATGCGAGCGTTGCTGGCACTACCGCGAGGACGTCGGCGCGGATGATACGCATCCATCGATTTGTGGGCGCTGCGTCAGCAATTTATATGGGAGCGGCGAGCCGCGGAACCATGCCTGAAGAAAAGACAACAACGATGCTTCGCTGGCTTCCTGCTGCCGGTTTGATCGCCCTCGCAGATCAGGCCACGAAATGGTGGATTCTTTCAGCGCTGAAGGACGGACAACCGATCCAGGTCACGAGCTTCTTCGACTTGGTGCTCGCTTATAACCGCGGCGCCGCATTTAGCTTCCTCGCCGATCAAGACGGGTGGCAGCGGTTGTTTTTCATCGCAATTGCAGTCGTCGCGAGCGGTGTCATCATCTATCTGTTACGTAAACACGCTGACGAGAAGATTTTCTGTCTTGGCCTTGCGCTGATTCTCGGCGGCGCTTTGGGAAACCTCTGGGATCGCGTCTTACTGGGTCATGTCGTCGATTTCCTACTTTTTCATTGGCAGGGCCGCGCGTTTCCGGCTTTTAATCTGGCTGATAGCGCGATCACGCTTGGCGCCGGACTCCTGATTCTCGACAGCTTCCGCAGCAAGAAAGCGCGTTAAAATAAGCGCCATGTCCGACGTTTCCATGGAAGTTTTGCTCGCCAATCCACGCGGCTTCTGCGCCGGCGTCGAGAGGGCGATCGCAATCGTCGAACGCGCGCTTGCGATCCACGGCGCGCCTATTTACGTTCGTCATGAAATCGTCCACAACAAATTCGTTGTTGAAGACCTACGCGCCAAAGGCGCCATCTTCGTTGACGAGTTGGAAGAAGTCCCGCCCGGTTCCACCGTCATTTTCTCTGCGCACGGCGTCGCGAAAACGGTGCGCGGCGAAGCCGAGTCGCGCGGGCTGCAAGTATTCGACGCAACCTGTCCATTGGTCACAAAGGTGCATGTAGAAGTCTCGAAGATGCTCAAGGCCGGCTGCGAGATCGTCATGATCGGCCATCGCGGACACCCAGAGGCCGAAGGGACCATGGGCCAGGCCGACGAGGGTATGCATCTTGTCGAAACGCTCGAAGATGTTGCGAAACTTCAGATTCGAAACCCACAACAAGTGGCATACGTCACGCAGACCACGCTATCCGTCGACGACGCGGCAACCATTGTTGCCGCGTTGAAAGCGCGCTACCCCGCGATCATCGGACCGAAGAAAGACGATATCTGCTATGCCACGCAAAACCGTCAAGACGCGGTGAAGTTCATGGCGCCCAAAAGCGATGTTGTCATCGTGGTCGGCTCGCCAAATAGTTCCAACTCCAATCGGCTGCGCGAAGTCGCCCAGAACATGGGCATCCCCGCGTATATGGTCGACCATGAAGACCAAATCGATCCGCAATGGGTTGCCGGCAAACGCCGCCTGGGCGTCACAGCCGGCGCCTCGGCACCACAAGTACTTGTCGACCGTGTGATCGACCGCTTGAGAAAGCTCGGCGTGCAGCGCGTCAGTCAGCTCGAGGGTGTGGAAGAGAATGTGAGCTTCCCGCTCCCGAAAGGTCTGAGCTTGTAAGCTTGCGGGAAAAGAAAGGGCTCCGATGGAGCCCTTTCTATCTTTTACTGCCTGAGATTATTAGCGCACTAGTTCGCGCCAACTTGTACGCACGCCTGCAGGAGGCGTACCAGGCGGAGGCGGATCGAATTTGCATAAGCGACCCTTACATTTCTTCTTCTCAGGGCCCTCAGGGCCGTCAGCCGAGCCCGTTGGGCCCGACAGCGTCACGATGGCATCCTGC
>DATEOW010000059.1:0-3783 GCA_035273665.1 Burkholderiales bacterium
GGCGAAACCATCCCCACACACCCACAACGAGAAACGCGAGATTGGACCAGAGGTCCGCCGCGTTCGGCATGCCGCCCCAAGTACGACGGTCGGCGAAAGCATGGTAATTGTCGAATTGCGCAAGCGGGCCCTGCATGAGCAGCAACGCAGCTGCGGTCAGTAAAACCAAAAGCGAGGCAAGGCGTTGAGGCGGTCGAATACTTCGGATGAGTTCCATAGTCTTTATATGTAATGAAAACGGCCGCAGCTTGCGCGTTCTTTGTGGAGAACTGAAACGTTTTACATTCTGAATCGCATTTTTGCCTGTAGAGTATCGTTTTTCGATACCTTTCAGCCATTCATGAACGAAAGCCGCGCCATTCTCACCGCCTTCAAGCGGACCGCACGTGCGCAGGGCCTAACCTATAAAGACATCGGCCAAGCGCTAAAACTCTCCGAGGCGAGCATCAAACGAATGTT
Organism: Burkholderiales bacterium; assembly: GCA_035273665.1. Taxonomy (GTDB): domain Bacteria; phylum Pseudomonadota; class Gammaproteobacteria; order Burkholderiales; family SG8-39; genus DATEEW01. The sequence goes on from DATEOW010000059.1 coordinate 460, forward strand.
CAGCCAAGGCAACTTAAGCCTCGATCGATTGAGTCAGTTGTGTGCCCTCGTCCAATTGTCGGTCGCCGAATTGGCCGCGGAAGCGCATACGCCCCCAGCGACAGTGCGTCGCCTGAGCAACGCACAAGAAAAAGAACTGGTATCCGATCCGAAGCTCCTGCTGATCGCCGTCTGCGCCTTGAACCATTGGACGCTGGCAGACATGCTTGCGACGTACGCCCTCAGCGAGGCAGCGTGTGTCCAGCGATTGCTGCGCCTCGATAAGCTCGGTTTGATTGCGCTTTTACCAAGCAATCGCATTCGGTTACGCGTATCCCGAGATTTTGACTGGCTCCCAAAGGGCCCCATCGCAACTTTCTTTCGCACACAAGGACAGGCCGAATTCCTCTCCGCGCCTTTCGACGGACCCCAAGAGTGTTCGATCTTTTTCCATGGCATGCTCAGCGTCACGGCCCTCGCACAATTCCGGCAGAAGCTGGATCGCTTACGCGCCGATTTCGCCGAGTTGCACGCGGAAAGTCTATCTGCGCCTTTTGCGCATCGGACTGGAATCGGCGTCTTCATGGCCATGCGCGCCTGGGAGCCGCAAAGTTTTTTTCAGCTACGACGTAATCGAGCTAGCCAGCCGCTCACGGGTACGCGAAAATCGCCCCAGAAGAAACGGGGCTCGCATGCCTAAAAAAATCCTCCTCATCCATCAGAACTTCCCCGGGCAGTTTCGCGTGCTCGCTTCGAATCTTGCCAAAGACAAGGCCGTCGAAGTGCGCGGCATCGGCCGCGACACGGCGCCCGGGCTGCCCCATTTGCCGCAGTTCAAGCTGTATCGGTACAAACCCCATCGCGAAGTGACCGGGCAGACGCATGCCTATGTCCGTGGCATGGAAAACGCAGTGCTGCATGGCCAGGCCGTCTTGCGTCTGATGATGCAATTGCGCGCGGAAAAATTTACTCCCGATGTGATCCTCGCGCATCCCGGCTGGGGCGAAACATTATTCGCCAAAGAGGCATTCCCAAAAGCGAAGCTGATTCATTTTTGCGAGTACTACTACCATGCCGACGGGGCCGACGCGAACTTCGATCCGGAATTCCCCCTGAGCATCGATGAACGGGCACGCATTCGCGCACGCAACGCGCTGCACTTGCTCAACCTTGAACACTGCGATCTCGGCGTCACGCCAACACGCTGGCAGCACAGCCTGCATCCGACCGCCTATCAACCGAAGATCCGTATTGCGCACGAAGGTATCGACATCGAAGGCCTAGGGCCCGACCCCAATGCGGTTTTCGCTTTGCCCAATGGCGCGGAACTGCGCGCTGGCGATGCCGTCCTGACCTATGTTGCGCGCAACCTCGAGCCCTACCGCGGCTTTCATTCTTTCATGCGCACGCTGCCGCATATTTTGAAACAACATCCCACCGTGCAGATTGTGCTGGTCGGCGGCGACGAGGTGAGTTATGGCGCTTCGCCCAAGAATGCGACGAACTGGCGCGAAGCGTTGCTCAAGGAAGTGAACCTGCCGGAGCAACAGTTGCGGCGCGTACATTTTCTCGGGCGCATCCCTTACGATCGCTATAAGAAACTACTCCAAATATCGACCGCACACGTTTACCTTACCTATCCCTTCGTGTTGTCCTGGAGCACGCTCGAAGCGATGGCGACGGGTTGCCTACTCATCGCCTCTCGCACCAAACCCGTGGAGGAAGTAATTGAAGACGGCGCGACCGGCGTGCTCGTCGATTTCTTCGACCATCGAGAAATCGCCGCCAAAGCCGTGGAAGCGCTTCGTCATCCGGAGAAGTACACGTCGATGCGGGCGGCCGCACGCGATTACGCGCGCAAGCACTTCAATGCAGCCGACGGTTTACGCGTCTACCGCGAGCTCCTCGAAACCTAGCCCAGGGCTTCGACAATCCGCGGCAGAATATCCCCGGCCTTGCCCTGCAACGACTGATGCGCGTGCGCGGAAAGCGGCGTGGGATCGCGGTTGATTTCCACGAGCTTCGCGCCGGCAGCAAGCGCCGTATGCGGTAATTCAGCTGCCGGATAAACCAGCGCCGAGGTGCCGATGGAAAGAAACACGTCGCAGTGTTGTGCGGCATGCATGGCGAGTTTCAGCGCTTCCGTAGGCAACGCTTCGCCGAACCACACCACGTCCGGCCGCATCAACGCGCCGCAGCGCGTGCAACGCGGCGGCACATCGGCATCTGAATCGTCCACGTCCCGCACGATGTTTTCCTTAAAACATTTACTTCGCAAAATGTTGCCATGCAACTCGAGCACGTCTTGCGATCCGGCACGCTGATGCAAGCCGTCCACGTTTTGAGTAATGAGTGTGAAAGAAGAGAAGCGGCGCTGCAACGCGGCCAACGCCTGATGGCCCGCATTGGGTTGCGCGGCTCGCACTGTCTGACGTCGCGAGTCGTACCACTCCCATACCAACCGAGGATTGCGCTGAAACGCTTCAGGCGTGGCAAGTTCTTCAGGCCGAAAACGCGCCCACAAACCCGTTTGCGCATCTCTGAACGTCGGAATGCCGCTTTCCGCGGAAACGCCTGAACCGGTCAGCACCGCGACGGACCGCGCGCTCGCGAGCAGTTCAACAATCGCTGCGATCTGCGACGACATCAGGAAACGAATGGAGTCCTAAAAAGCCTGAGCTATCATAGCATCCGGCTTTCAGTGTTCCAGAAGACGAAACGACAATGAAGTTCTGTTCAAACTGCGGCGCGCAAGTCGTGCTGCGCATTCCTCCGGGCGACAATCTACCCCGCTATTGTTGCGACGTCTGCGACAGCATTCATTACGTCAACCCTCGCATGGTGGTCGGCTGCATACCGGAGTGGGAAGACCAGATTTTGCTGTGCAAGCGTGCCATTGAGCCGCGTTACGGCATGTGGACCTTGCCCGCGGGCTTCATGGAGAACGGCGAAACAGTGGCCCAAGCAGCAATGCGCGAAACCTGGGAAGAAGCGCATGCACGCGTCGAATTGCTGCCAATTTACACGCTGCTTTCAGTTCCGCATGTGAGTCAGGTGCACATCTTCTATCGCGCGCGTTTGCTCGATCGCGATTTCGGCGCCGGCACCGAAAGCCTGGAAGTGCAACTCTTTCGAGAAGAAGACACGCCCTGGGAGGAACTCGCATTCCGCACGGTCATTACCACCTTGAAGCACTACTACGCCGACCGTAAAGCCGGCGCATTTGGCATGCACAGCGGCGAAATCGAAGCGGCGCCGCGTAGCTAGTTGCGCTTAGTCGTCCGGCGTTGCGTTGATGCGGTGAATACTCAAGTCCGCGCCGTTGAATTCTTCTTCTTCAGTCAA
>DATEOW010000060.1:0-15512 GCA_035273665.1 Burkholderiales bacterium
GCTTCCGATATCCAGCACGTCTTGCAATCGCCGAACATTGAAAAAGGCTTTGCTGGTTTCGGCGGATGCTTCCAAGGAGCTCTTGGCTGTAAGCACATTTAAAGCGGTCAATTGCTCGAGAAAAGCGAGTTGTGTTCGCGCGAGGCTCGAGAATACGTCCACGCTGTTTTTGCCCGTCGCGGTGATTTGGTCCAAGTTGATAAACATTTCAATCCTCGTATTGTTGCAATGCACAATCGGATTTTACCCCCTGCAGTTGCTCAGTCAAGTGTTATTTGCTGCTCCGCAACAACGCCGGTATCCCCATGGGAACCAATCATTTTTTGTGCCCGGGGCACGTTCGTGATCCGCCAATGGGCGGCGCCCCACTCAAGGAGTTCCAGGGGCGACGCGCCACGCAATGGGTTGGGCGGAGTGTGTCCAAGGAGGACAAGCGCCGTGTAGACACTTTCCGCAGCGGAGGAAGCCGTGACAGCCGGCGCCCGCGTTTGCTTGGAGAGTTTCTGACCCTGGTCGTTCAAAGCAAGCGGCAGGTGGGCGTATCGAGGTGTGGGAAGCCGAAGCTGGCGCTGCAAATAGAGTTGGCGAGGCGTCGAATGAAGTAGATCGGCGCCGCGCACGACATCCGTCACGCCTTGCCAAGCGTCGTCTACGACGACGGCCAGTTGGTACGCGAAGCGACCGTCGGCGCGCTGCAAGACGAAATCGCCGACCGCACGACCGAGATCCTGGCGAATGCGGCCTTGGACACGATCGTCGAAAACGATCGTCTCTTCTACGACCCTAAGTCGATATGCCGGCGTCACGCCTTTGTTTTTGGGACCTTGCCGGCACTTCCCCGGATAAACGCTCGCTTGACGGTCTTTTAGGCTCGAATCCGCTATTTCTTTGCGTGAGCAGGTGCAGGGAAAGACTTGCCGGTCCAGTAGCAATTGTCCAAGGGCGGCGTGATAGGCCTCCTGCCGTTGACTTTGATAGATCTCGATTTCATCCCAATACAACGCGCAAGCTTCCAGGCTACGCAGGATGTTTGCGGCCGCACCGGGCATTTCCCGGGGGGGATCAAGGTCTTCAATGCGTAGCAGCCAAGCGCCGCCGTGCGCTCGGGCGTCTAGGTAGCTTCCGACGGCGGCCACAATCGAACCGAAATGCAGGGGCCCGGTGGGCGAGGGGGCGAAACGTCCCCGATAGGTCAAACTTTGCATGCATTTATCTTAGCGCTTGCGCCGCAATTCGCTCGGACAAGTGCGGTTATACTGAAACGCTTTCAAGTAGGGCGCAGCAGAGGGAAAAGCCGTGGCGACAGTGGAATTGAACAAAGACAATTTCGGCGCGACGATCGCCGGGAACTCGATGGTGGTCATTGATTTCTGGGCGCCCTGGTGTGGCCCCTGCCGTGCGTTCGCACCGACGTATGAGGCGGCATCGGAAAAACATCCGGATGTGGTCTTTGCCAAGGTCAACACTGAAGTGGAACAGGAAATCGCCGCCGCGTTCAATATCCGTTCCATCCCTACGTTGATGGTGTTTCGAGAGCAGGTGATTTTGTTTGCCGAAGCGGGGGCTTTGCCCTCTGCGCAGTTCGAGCAGGTTTTGACGCACGCTAAAACGCTGGACATGGCCGAGGTACATCGCGAATTGGCCGAGCGCGAGGCGGAAGAAAATAACAACACGGCGCAATAGCCGGATAGCAATAAATAAAGCAAAAAGCGCATGAGCAAGGCAGAGAGCTTGCTCGATGTTTGATCGCATTTTCCCTCGCAACGAATCGATGGTGGTGAACGATCATTTCAGCCTGAGCCCGGTGCAACCTCTCGACGCGCGCGTGCGGGTCGAACGGCTTCGTATGCTCTGCGAACAGGCGCCCTTGTCGATCGCAGCCCAGCTGCTCGCCGCCGGCCTTGTGGTCCTCGCCTTCCGAGGACATAGTCTTTCGCAATTCATCGTCGGTTGGGCCAGCTACATGGCGCTGGTCAATTTGTGCGCGCTGTTGATTTGCGCGCGCTATTACGGGAGCCTTCCGCCGCCGTCGAGCGCACTGCGTTGGGAACGAGCGATCACATTGGCTGCCGGCCTGATCGGTTTAGGTTGGGGCGTGTTGGGTGTTTTCGTCTTTCCTCGCCTGCAAGGCGCGGATATGTTGCTTTTAGGCGTGACCTTCGCGCTGGTTGCGGCAGGAGGGGTCGTGGTCGTACACGCCAGCCGCACAGCGTTTATCGCTTATGCCGCGCCCATCTTCATTGGCTTAAGCTTCTCCTTCGTCGACAGTCCTCGGCATCCGGCTGCTGTACTACTGCTGTTGATACTCGTTGCGCTGGTGGTTTGGATCTCCGCCCGGTCCGGCCGCATTCTGCGTGACGCGTTGCATTGGCAATTCCATCATGAGGCGCTCTTAGAAGAAGTCTCGGCGGCCGAGCTGTCGCTCAAGATCGCGCTTGACGAGCATCGCCTGATGTTCGATGCCGCCCCGGTGGGAATTGCCGTTATCCGGGATCATCGTATCGTGCGCTGCAATCGCCGTCTGGAGGAGATGCTCGGCTACCGTCGCGGGGGGCTGGTTGGCTTATCCACTCGCGTGCTCTATGCGGACGACCACAGTTGGCAGGACAGCATGCGGGCGATCGAAGCGGACCTCAATGAAGGGGGCGCACACGAGGAAGAATGCAATCTCTACCGCCGCGATGGCACATCGCTGTGGTGTCGTCATCGTGGGCATGTGGTCGACCGCCGAGATTTAAGCCGTGGGGCCATGTGGCTCTTTGAAGATCTCTCGGAAAAGCGCGCCGCGGCCGAACGGCTATCCCAAGTTTTAGAAGCAGCAGATGCGGCAAATGCGCGGTTGCACGATGCTATCGAAAGCGTTTCGGATGCTTTTGCTCTGTTTGACGCGGAAGATCGGTTGGTCTTATGCAACGGGAATTTCGCACGCACCTTCACCGGTGAAAGCGATCCGGACGAGCTGCGGGGTCTTACCGCCGAAGCGCTCGTTCGCTTATCCATCGCGCAGGGCGAGCGTATTCCTCCCCAGTACGGCAATGATGTGGATGCATGGGTGGCCGAGCGGGTGCGCCACCATCGCAATCCTCATGGCGACGGTTTCGTTTTTCAGCTCGGCGATGGACGATGGGTGCAGGCAAAAGAACGGCGCACGAGCGAGGGTGGGATCGTGGGTGTCCATGCCGATATCACTACGCTCAAGGCCGTAGAAGAGCAGGTTCGGCATCTTGCTAACCACGACCCACTCACGGGACTGCCTAACCGCCGTCTCTTGCATGATCGGATGACCCAGGCTTTCAGTCACGCCAAACGCCATGAGGACAAGGTTGCCATCATGGTGATCGACTTGGACGAGTTCAAACGCATCAACGATATTCACGGCCATAAGATAGGGGACCGTGTGCTACAAGTCGTTTCAGGCCGTTTGCGTACGACGGTACGTCAGGCCGACACCGTGGCGCGGATGGGCGGTGACGAGTTCGTCGTTGTTTTGCCCGAACTACAGCAGCCAGTGGCCGCGGCGCGCGTTGCGGAGAAAGTGCTTTATGCGGTTGCTCGTCCGATCAAGGTGGACGGTCATAACTTTCAGGTACGAGCAAGCATCGGTATTGCCGTATTCCCCGCCGACGGCGAGGACGTCGAAACGTTACTCAAGTGTGCGGACGCTGCCATGTATAACGCCAAGCAAGAAGGCCGTAATGTCTTCAATTTCTATTCGGAAAAAGGCCGGTCCGCGGCGGCCTAGTGATCAAGCAGTTCCGCTTGCACGCGTGCATCCTCAAGCTGTTTCAAAAACCACCTCAACGCTTTGCCTCGCTCCTTCGTTCGCCAAGCGTAATGCATCCGCCCTCGCGGTTTTTCTTCTTCCACTTCCTTTACAACCAAGGCGCCCGCTTCAATATGTTTAGACGCCAACGGTATAGGAAGAAAGCCGCATCCTAGCCCGGCAATTTGCGCGGCGAGTTTGCTCGATATGTCAGGCACGGTCAGTACGTCTTGGCCCGTGAGCAATCCTGTCGATCGCGGGGCGAGATGGCGCGAGGTGTCCCCGACAGCGACCGCGCGATGCTCGAGAATGGTCCCGGGGCTGAGCGGTTCGGGTGCCGCGGCTAAAGGGTGTGTCGGTGCCACCGCGAAGACGAAAATCGTTTCTCCGAGCGGTTTGAAGGAATAGCCGCCCCCCGGTGGCGCGTCGCCGGACGCGCCGATGATTAAATCCGCCCGACCGTCCGCGAGTGCATCCCAGGTGCCGCCGAGCACTTCGGAGGCGATGCGGATACGTGTGCCGGCGTGCTCGGTGTAGAAACGCTCGATCAATGTCATGAGGCGCTCAGCGCCTATCATGGTATCCAGGGCGATGCGCAGTTCCGGCTCCCAACCGAGAGCCAAGCGCTTTACGCGATATTCAAGTTCGTCTGCGGCCCGCAGCAGCAGCCGGCCCTCCGCGAGCAATTCCCGCCCGGCTGGCGTGAGCTGGGCACGATGGCCGCGCCGATCAAAAAGCAGTACGTCTAGATCTTGCTCGAGTTTTTGCACTTGATAGGTCAGGGCGGAGGGGACTCGGTGCAATTCCGTGGCGGCTGCCGCAAAGCTTCCCCGCCGCTCGATGGCGTCCAAAATCTGGATAGCTTCTAGGCTCAGCTTCATATTCAGTAATTTAGAACAAGTTGCTTAAAGTTCTTCGCTATCAACGCAGCCCGTTGGACTCTACCATGAGTGCAAAGCCATGAACGGTGTTCAAAAAATTGATAGGAGTTTGTCATGCAAGAACTAAGACCTGCAACAGAACGTGGCTATGCGGATCGCGGTTGGCTGCGATCGCACCACAGCTTTTCTTTTGCCGATTACTACGACCCGGCACACATGGGTTTCGGAAGCCTGCGCGTCATCAACGACGACTGGATTGCTGCCGGAAAAGGCTTCGGTACTCACGGTCACAAGGACATGGAAATCATCACCTATGTCTTGGACGGCGCCATTGCGCACAGGGATAGTATGGGGAACGGCTCGACCATCCGGCCCGGCAATGTACAGCGCATGAGCGCGGGAACGGGTGTCATGCATTCGGAATTCAATCCCTCAGCGGAAGAGCCGACGCATCTTCTGCAGATTTGGATCGTCCCGAACCGTCAAGGGGTGCGTCCCTCATACGAAGAGAAACATTTCGATGACGCATCAAAACGCGGCAAGTTGCGTTTGATTGCATCAGGCGATGGTCGTGACGGCTCGGCAACGATTCATCAAGACGCAGATGTCTACGCCGCCTTGGTCGACGGCGACGAGCGCGTAACGCATGAAGTCCGCCCCGGGCGGAAGATATATGTTCACGTTGCCCGTGGCAGCCTGAATGTGAATGGTGAGCGCCTCGATTCGGGCGACGCTTTGAAGCTGGTCGATATAACAGAAGTGCGGTTTGAGGATGGGGACGATGCAGAGGTCTTGTTGTTTGATTTGATGTGAACGGGAGAAGGACGATGAGCAAGATCCTGGCAATCGCCGGAAGCACGCGTGGTGAATCGCTGAATCGCAAGCTTCTCGCCGTGGCGGCACAGGCCGTGCTGGCCTCCGGTGCGGACGTGACCGTGCTTGATTTGCGTGAATACCCCATGCCCATTTACGAAGGCGATTTGGAGGCTCGCGAAGGTATTCCCGCGAATGCACGCAAACTCAAAGCAATCTTTCGCGAGCATCAGGGCTTGCTCATCGCATCGCCGGAGTACAACGCGTCGGTGTCGCCTTTGCTTAAGAACACCTTGGATTGGGTATCGAGGCAAGACGGCGGGCAGAATGGCTTGGTCCCTTATCAGGGCAAAGTTGCAGCGCTGTTCGCCGCATCGCAAGGTGTATATGGCGGTTTACGCGGCCTCATGCATATCCGGGCGATTTTGCAGAATCTCGGTGTGCTGGTGTTGAACGAGCAATACGCGTTGGGCCGTGCTCACGAAGCGTTCACCGCGGAAGCTAAGTTGAACGATCCGCGCGCCCAGGCGTCCGTCGATGGTATCGCGCAACGCTTGGTGCAAGTAATCGAGAAACTGAACTAAGCGAGAAACTGAACTAAGCGAGAAACTGAACGAAGCGAGAAACTGAACGAAGGAGTCGCATGCCCGGTAAAATCCGGAAATGACATCTCCTGGCACTCCTAAAAGCATCGTTGTTCTCATTTCAGGTCGCGGCAGTAACATGCGTTCCCTGATTGAAGCGGGCCTTCCCGTTGTGGCGGTAATCAGCAATCGACACGACGCGGCCGGTCTGCAATATGCGCAGTCGCGCAACATTCCCACCGCTGTAATCGAACATGGTCGCTATGCGACGCGTGAAGCCTTCGATGCGGCACTCGTGGCCGAAATCGACAAGCATCGCCCCTCCCTTGTCGTTTTGGCCGGCTTCATGCGCATCTTCACCCCCGCTTTTGTAGCGCGTTACGCCGGCCGCCTGGTCAATATCCATCCGGCGTTGTTGCCTGCATTCACCGGTTTAAATACGCATGCACGCGCCCTGGCTGCAGGCGTGAAATTTCACGGTTGCACGGTGCATTGGGTGACCCCAGTACTCGACGAAGGTCCCATCATCATCCAGGCAGCGGTTCCAGTGCTGCCGACTGACGATGAAAACAATCTCGCGGCGCGCGTGCTGCGCCAGGAACACAAGATTTATCCTCTGGCCGTGAGGTGGATTCTCGACGACAAGGTGCATGTGGTTGACGGCCGTGTACGCGTTGACGGCAACGAACGCCAATATCTCTATGCCGACGAATAGCGCGGCGCTCGTCGGCGCGAAACCGACGCCCGTTTTGTTGGAGCGGCTCGCTGAGGCGATGATGTTCGTCTTGCGCTTGGAGAAAGCAGCCGATCGACAGCTTTCCGAGTATTTTCGTGCGCATCCTCAGCTAGGTCAGAACGAACGCGGGTTTATCGCCGAGACGGTATATGCCGGCCTGCGTCACAAGCGCATGCTCGATTTGTTGCTCGACGACATGCAAAGTCTTCGTCCTGAGGCCGTCCTAAGTCCCTACGCACGTGCCCGCCGTTTCACGTTGGCGACTTTGCTTCGGGCTTGCAATATGAATGCAAGAGAACTGCAGGAGATCGTCCGCCGCGAAGAAATCGACGACCTCGCCGTATACAAGAGTGCGTTGCGAAGCGAATTGCCTTTTGCCGTCCAATGCGGGCTGCCGGATTGGATCGTCGAACGTTTGAGCGTGCAGATGCCGCAGGCGGAACTGTTGGCACTGGCAAGAGCTTTGCAACAGCCCGCCCCGTTGGATCTTCGGGTGAATTTGCTCAAGGCGGAGTCAAAGCAAGTCAGCAAGGATTTGCAAGAACTGGGCATCTGCTGCGAACCGACGCCTTACTCGCCGATCGGACTTCGAGTGAAGGGCAAACCGCCTTTGCAACGCAATCCGCTTTTCCTGGACGGTCGTATCGAAGTGCAGGACGAAGGCAGTCAGTTGATCGCTTACTTGCTCGGACCGCGTCGCGGCGAAATGGTGGGCGACTTCTGCGCCGGGGCAGGCGGCAAAACGCTGGCGATCGCCGCACTGATGCGTTCGACCGGGCGTTTATATGCTTTTGACGTCGCTGAAAAGCGGCTGGCGAAGTTCAAGCCTCGCCTTGCCCGGTCCGGGGCATCCAACGTCGATACGCGTCTCATCGAATCGGAGCGGGACCCGAAGCTTGGGCGCTTGGCCGGAAAGCTCGATCGTGTGCTGGTGGACGCACCTTGTAGCGGTCTCGGCACGTTAAGACGTAATCCGGATTTACGTTGGCGCCAGGAAGAAAGTGATATCGCCGAGCTCAACGCTAAACAGACCTCGATACTTCATGCGGCTGCCAAACTCGTGAAGACCGGCGGTCGACTGGTTTACGCGACATGCAGCGTCTTGCGCGAAGAGAACGAGGATGTTGTGCGGAGTTTCCTTTCTGCGAATCCGCAATTCGTCCTAAGACCGGCGGCAGAAATTTTGCTGACTTTAGAAATAGAGCTGCCGCATTGGGGGCCGAAAGACGAGTTCTTGCGGCTTGTGCCGCATATACACGGAACCGACGGCTTTTTTGCTGCGGTCTTAGAGCGCGCAAGTGCCTGATTCAAGGTAAGTTGTAGGCTGTTCGCGGGTAGCGGGAGAAGTTCCGTAAAAGACCATTTATATGGAGCAATTCTGTCCTTGCCCTCTAGGGGGTTTCCCGTAGAATCCGGCCTGCGCTTTGTTTTTTAGAGGAAATTTAATGTCTGTCTCGGGTGCTTTGTTCTCGGGTTTGCTGGACCTGTCCTGGTGGGGTGTCGTCATCGCCGCCCTGGTCCTGACGCATATCACTATTGCTTCGGTCACCATTTTTTTGCATCGCTGCCAAGCGCACCGCGCTTTGGATTTGCATCCGATTCCTTCGCATTTTTTCCGCTTCTGGCTTTGGATGACCACCGGTATGGTCACCAAGGAGTGGGCTGCGATTCATCGCAAGCATCACGCCAAATGCGAGATGCCCGACGATCCGCATAGCCCGCAGCAGGTAGGCATTAACCGCGTGCTTTGGGGCGGCGTGTTCCTCTATGTCAAAGAATCGAAGAACAGCGAGACCATGGAACGCTATGGCCACGGCACGCCCGACGACTGGATGGAGCGCAACATTTATTCGCGCCGCCAGGTTCTCGGTCTCACCACCATGGCGCTCATCGATATTTTTTGTTTTGGCCTGATCCCCGGCGCACTGGTGTTCATCACGCAAATCGCATGGATTCCTTTCTGGGCCGCCGGTGTGATCAATGGTATCGGTCACTTCTGGGGTTACCGCAATTGGGAAGCCGAAGATGCCAGCCGCAACATTTTCCCTTGGGGCATCCTGATCGGCGGCGAAGAGTTGCACAACAATCATCACGCCTATGCATCGTCGGCGAAGCTGTCCTCGAAGTGGTATGAGTTCGACATCGGTTGGATGTACATCCGTATGATGGAAATGCTCGGCTTGGCCAAAGTCAAGAAAGTCGCGCCCACGCCGAAGTTCGCTCCGGCCAAATCCGCAATTGACTTCGAAACGCTTCAGGCCGTGCTGACCCACCGCTACGATGTATGGGCGAAGTATGCGAAGTCTCTGAAAGCCACTTATGCGCAGGAAGTTAACAAGCTGGCGCATGAGCCGCGGCTGAAGCGTTGGTTGATGCGCGATGAGCGCAAGCTGGCCGAAGCCGAGCGCGCCAAGCTGGACGCCGCGCTGAATAAAAGCGAAAAGCTCAAGACCGTCTACAAGATGCGCAGCGAATTGGCTGCCTTGTGGGAGCGTTCAACCGCATCGCGCGAGCAATTACTGAAGCAATTGCAAGACTGGTGTCATCGGGCAGAAGCGAGCGATATTGCGCCGTTGCGCGACTTCTCCTTGCGACTGCGCTGCTACGCGTAAGCGACTCTGAACAAATAAAAAGCCCCGCGATGCGGGGCTTTTTATTTTATCTTGCTCTCGGCCTTACTTCAGCTTGGTTTCTTTGTACATGACGTGTTTGCGCGCTTTGGGATCGTATTTCTTGATCTCAATTTTTTCAGGCTTCGTGCGTTTGTTCTTGGTCGTCGTGTAGAAATGGCCGGTGCCGGCGGAAGACTCGAGCTTGATTTTCTCGCGCATCGCTAGGCTCCTTAGATTTCACCGCGGGCGCGTAGATCGGCCAGCACGGATTCGATGCCCTTTTTGTCGATGATGCGTAGGCCCGCGGTGGAAATGCGCAAGCGCACCCAGCGGTTCTCGCTCTCAACGAAAAAGCGACGATATTGCAGGTTCGGTAGGAAGCGGCGTTTGGTTCTATTGTTAGCGTGGGACACGTTGTTCCCCACCATCGGCTTCTTACCGGTAATTTGACAGACTCGCGCCATGACGGCGTCTCCGGATCGCGAAAAACGGCGATTATAGGCGTAAAAGCGCTTTTCTTTCAAGCTGAAAGCTCAAAGTAAACCACGCTCGGCAAAGGAAAAGGCGCGACCACGGCCGACAATGAAGTGATCCAGCACCCGGACATCTACCATCGCCAGGGCACGTTTAAGCGTCTCTGTAAGCGATTGATCCGCTTGGCTGGCTTCCGCTACACCGGACGGGTGGTTATGCGCCAATATGACTGCCGCGGCGTTGTGTCGCAACGCGCTTTTCACCACTTCGCGCGGATAGACGCTCGTTTGGGTTAGCGTACCTCGGAATAATTCCTCCATTTCGATCACGCGATTTTGCGCGTCCAGAAAAACGGCGACGAAGACTTCATGTTCGCGTTCGCTAAGACTCAAGCGTAAATAATCGCGCACTGCGGTCGGGGAACACAATGCGTCCGTCTGGCGAGCCGTTTCCGCCAACGCACGACGTCCCAATTCGATCGCGGCTTTCAACTGTGCGCATTTGGCCGGACCGATTCCACACAATTTGCCCAGTTCCTTCTCCGTCGCAGCTAACAAAGCGGCGAGCGACCCGAAGCGGGTAATCAACTCTCGGCCAAGATCGACAGCTGTGCTGCCACGGGTGCCGACTCGAAGGAAAATCGCCAACAACTCGGCATCCGAGAGTGCGGCGGGGCCACGCGCAAGAAGTTTTTCGCGCGGACGCTCGCCTTCCGGCCAATCATTGATCCCCATATTCGCTCGCTGCTAAACGGTACAATGGCCATCTTAATGGTCCGGGTGCTCTCGATCGCCCAACATTCCGCCTAGGCCCTTCGGCCAAGGCACCGCGGAGGTAGCGGCGTGCAAGGCAAAAAAATATTATTGGGACTGACTGGCGGCGTAGCGGCTTATAAAGCGGCGGATTTATGCCGTCTGTTCGTCAAAGCCGGCGCAGACGTGCAAGTGGTGATGACGAAGAGTGCAACAAAGTTCATGACGTCCGTGACCCTGCAAGCGCTCTCAGGCAAGACCGTCTACACCGACATGTGGGATCCAAGTGTTGAAAACAACATGGCGCATATCGACCTTTCTCGTGGCCAAGACTTCATTCTTGTCGCACCGGCTAGCGCCGACTTCATGGCTAAGGTCGCGAATGGCTTGGCTGACGATTTGCTCTCTACCTTGTGTCTGGCGCGCGAATGCCCGTTGTATCTCGCGCCAGCGATGAATCGACAGATGTGGGAGAGTGCGGCCACCCAGCGCAACGTCGCACAACTGAAGGCCGATGGTGTTGGTCTGCTCGGACCAGGTAGCGGCGACCAGGCTTGCGGGGAAACGGGCATGGGCCGAATGCTCGAACCCCAGCAGCTCTTCGATGACACTGCATCGGCGATTGCATCGACGATGAAGCCGCAACAACTCGCCGGGAAAAGTGTATTGATCACTGCAGGTCCGACTTTCGAAGCGATCGACACGGTTCGCGGCATCACGAATCTAAGCTCCGGGAAAATGGGATTCGCCGTTGCCCAAGCCGCCGTGGAAGCGGGCGCAAGTGTGACTGTCGTTGCCGGACCGACGCCCTTGGCCACACCGCCTGGCGTCCGACGCATCGACGTCGTTAGCGCCCGCGAGATGCACTATGCGGTGATGCCGCTTGCATTAAGGGCCGACGTGTTTATTGGTGTCGCTGCCGTAGCGGATTACAGCGTCGCCAACGTTTCGAAAACGAAATGGAAGAAGACGCAAGGCGCACCTCATATCGAATTCGTGGAGAACCCCGACATTCTTGCTGAGGTTGCTGCACTTCCGAATCCGCCTTTTTGCGTTGGCTTCGCGGCGGAAACGGAAAACCTCGATGAGTACGCGCAAAACAAGCGGAAGAAAAAAAACATCCCATTACTCGCGGCAAATCTTGCGCAAGATGCTTTCGGCCGCGACGACAATGAATTGCGGCTATTCGACGATCAGGGCGAAACGCGGATCGCGCGGGGCCCTAAACTTCAAGTTGCGCGCGAGCTGATCGGCGCCATCGCCCAACGCATGAATCGCTGAGTCTTCCTCCTCTTCTTTTTTAAGCTCAACATGCATCGTATCGACGTCAAAATTCTCGATTCGCGCCTGCGCGATCAATTGCCCCAATACGCCACCGGCGGCTCCGCCGGTCTTGACTTGCGGGCCTGCCTACAAGAGGCGATCGTGTTGGAACCCGGCGCGTCGGCGCTCGTGCCGGCGGGGATTGCTATTCATCTCGCCGATCCTGCCTTCGCGGCCCTGATCTTGCCGCGTTCGGGACTCGGTCATAAGCACGGCATCGTACTCGGCAATCTGGTCGGTCTTATCGACTCGGATTACCAAGGGCAGATCATGGTTTCGCTTTGGAATCGGTCTCAAACGGCTTTCACTTTGCAACCGATGGAGCGGATCGCACAGCTCGTCGTTGTGCCTGTCCTGCAAGTCGCGATGAACGTGGTCGACGAATTCGCTGTCAGCGAACGAGGCGCGGGCGGCTTCGGGAGCACGGGAACAAAATAAAAGCCGGCGCTGCACAAGCTCGCCGGCTTTTATTCCCTACCCTCATCGCGTCAGGTTGATGGCGCGACCGACTCCGATGCCGGTTCTTCGATGAAGCGGAGGACAACCTTGTCTTCCTCATCGAGGTCCACCGTCACCTTGCCGCCATTCGCGAGCCGTCCAAACAGCAACTCATCGGCAAGCGCTTTGCGGATCGTATCCTGGATGAGCCGGGCCATCGGCCTTGCGCCCATTTGTGGATCGAAACCTTTGCTTGCCAGGAAAGTTTTCAGCTTGTCGGTGAAAATGGCGTCGACCTTTTTCTCGTGTAGCTGCTCTTCCAACTGCATCAAGAATTTGTCGACCACACGCAGGATGATTTCGTTGTCGAGTTGACGGAAACTGATGATGCCGTCCAGACGATTGCGGAACTCCGGCGTGAACAGCCGCTTGATATCGGCCATCTCGTCGCCGGTATGCGCATCCGTCGTGAAACCGATAGTCGTCTTGGTCAAAGCTTCCGCACCCGCATTCGTCGTCATAATAATGGTGACGTTACGGAAATCAGCCTTACGACCGTTGTTATCCGTCAGCGTGCCGTGATCCATCACCTGCAGCAGGATGTTGAAGATGTCCGGATGCGCTTTCTCGATTTCGTCCAATAAGAGAACGCAGTAAGGCTTCTTCGTCACCGCTTCGGTCAGCAAGCCGCCTTGATCAAAGCCGACATAACCGGGCGGGGCGCCAATCAAACGAGAGACCGCATGCCGTTCCATGTATTCCGACATATCGAAGCGGATCAGCTCGACACCTAAGCAATAGGCGAGTTGCTTCGCGACTTCGGTTTTGCCGACGCCGGTGGGGCCACTGAACAGGAAATTACCGATCGGTTTGCTTGGGCTGCCCAAACCGGAGCGCGCAGTGCGAATCGCAGCCACGAGGACGTCAATCGCCTTGTCCTGGCCAAATACAACCGCCTTCAGATCGCGATCCAGATTTTTCAGCGCCGTGCGGTCATCGCTCGAAACGGTCTGCGGCGGGATGCGGGCGATTTTGGCGATGATCTCCTCGATCTCCTGTTTGCCAATGACTTTCTTTTGTTTCGATTTCGGCAAAATTTTCTGTGCGGCGCCGGCCTCGTCGATGACATCGATTGCCTTGTCAGGCAGATGACGATCATTGATGAAGCGCGCGGATAGCTCCACGGCGGAGGTCAACGCGGTGCCGCTGTACTTGATGCCGTGATGCGCTTCAAACCGCGATTTGAGGCCTTTCAGGATTTCGATGGTCTCGTCCACGGACGGCTCAGGCACGTCGATTTTCTGGAAACGGCGTGACAGCGCATGATCTTTCTCGAAGACGCCGCGGTATTCCTGATAGGTCGTCGCGCCGATGCACTTGAGCTGCCCTGACGATAGCGCAGGTTTCAGCAAATTAGAGGCGTCGAGCGTCCCGCCCGATGCGGCGCCGGCGCCGATCAGCGTATGGATTTCGTCAATGAAAAGAATCGCATTCGGGTTGTCCAGCAACTGCTTGAGCACCGCTTTAAGACGCTGTTCAAAGTCACCGCGATATTTGGTGCCGGCGAGGAGGGCGCCCATGTCCAGCGAGTACACCTGCGCCTGCGCGAGGACGTCCGGAACTTGGTTTTCCACGATGCGCCGGGCGAGGCCTTCCGCAATCGCTGTCTTACCCACCCCGGCTTCGCCTACGAGCAAAGGATTGTTTTTGCGCCGACGGCAAAGCGTTTGGATGACGCGCTCCAATTCATTGTCACGACCGATGAGCGGATCGATCTTGCCCACGAGGGCCTGCGCATTGAGGTTGATCGTGTAGCTTTCCAAGGCGCCGCCGGCTTGCTGGCCTTCCTCGGCTTGTTCGGCCTCGCTGCCGCTCTCCGCAGCCTTGGGTGGCGAAGTGCTGCCACTTTTCGTAATCCCGTGGGAAATGTAATTGACCACGTCCAGACGCGTGACGCCCTGCTGGTGCAGGAAATAAACGGCGTGTGAGTCCTTTTCGCCAAAGATCGCCACCAGCACATTCGCGCCGGTTACTTCTTTTTTGCCGGAGGACTGCACATGCAAAATGGCGCGTTGAATGACGCGTTGAAAGCCCAGCGTCGGCTGAGTATCGATTTCTTCGCTGCCGGCAACGGTCGGCGTATGCGCGCCGATGAAGTCGGCGAGCGCCTTACGCAGTTCTTCTATATTGGCGGCGCACGCGCGCAGCACCTCGGCGGCGGTGGGATTGTCCAGTAGGGCGAGGAGCAGATGTTCGACCGTAATGAACTCGTGCCGCTTCTGGCGCGCTTCCACAAACGCCATATGCAGGCTGACTTCCAACTCTTGGGCGATCATCTAAGTTTCCTCCATCACGCATTGCAGCGGATGCTGATGTTTACGTGCATAAGCAATAACCTGTTCCACTTTCGTGACGGCGATGTCGCGAGGATATACCCCGCATACACCCATGCCTTCACGGTGGACAGCCAACATGACTTGTGTCGCCTTCTCGCGATTCATCGTGAAGAAGGTTTGCAAGACTACGACTACAAACTCCATGGGGGTGTAGTCGTCATTTAGCAAGAGGACCTTGAATAGCGGAGGCGGGGCAACCTTGCTCTTTTCAGGTTCAAGGATGGTGCCATCGCGCGATCGGGTTGCCATACGCTCCAAACAGTTTGACCTACCGAGCGGTTCTGCTGCGTTCAAAGTGCCAAAACGCGCGATCTCAAACGGTTTACGAGGTCTCTATTCGTATCCTAGCCACTGTTACACCATGCTGCAATCGCCGTGCGTTCCCAGACAGCGGCCCCTTGACGAGGTTCCCCAAAGGGCGTACAAGGCGCCTGTGTTTGTTTTCCAAGTCGTTTCAAGGTGCTGTAAGGGGTTGCTTTGTCGCGGGTTGGGTTCAGGCATTCAAAGGAGGGGGGGAAACCCCGAGTGTCAATTTTCAGGGATGGGCTATGCCAATCGGTACGGTGAAGTGGTTTAACGACGCAAAGGGGTATGGATTTATTACTCCGGATGATGGTGGCGAGGATCTGTTCGCGCATTTCTCTGCCATTCAGATGAACGGTTTCAAAACACTCAAGGAAGGTCAGAAGGTCAGTTTTGAGGTCACGCAGGGCCCCAAAGGCAAGCAGGCCTCAAATATC
>DATEOW010000061.1:0-2377 GCA_035273665.1 Burkholderiales bacterium
CTCCGGTCCGTCACTTTCATCCACGCTGCGCGGATTGCTTCGAGAAATGCCGCTGCATACCCGCGTTTCCGATCAGCGCGGCGCAAAACACAAACTGCTGGCTCTATGAACTGCCAGCCGCACCCGGGTTCGTGTGCCCATGGGGGTGAAGTGAAACGTGCGATGACTATTTGAGTGAAGACGCGGCTAGAAAGCGGGGGCCATTGTCTCAAGCGTCACTTTAAACTATCGTCCTTTAAGGGCCAAGTTCAACTTGGACTAAGACGCAAGTTCCCGAGGCGTCGATTGAGTACTCGACATAGCGAAGAGTTTTCGCTGTAGTTTGTGCACTAAGAATCGTCGCATACGCGGCTTTGAAGAAGTTATCATTATTGCTATCTATAAAGATCACTCCAAGGGAGCATGGTTGGCTGGTTCCGCCTGCGATAGCAAAAAAGAAGCGCTCGCCAACTGCATCGATTCGGCTTCCCGTTCGAATCGGTGTTTTATCTCGTTCTACTACTCCGTGGCTGCTAAGGGGAATCATCGCAACCAAAAGTGCTCCTAGAGAGCTGGCCCCCTATATCTGAACACGGAAACGGGTTTGTTAAGTGGACTCTGCCTGTTCAAGCCGCCTGTTTAATCGCCGGCAGCGACGCGAAGTAAAACTCATCCGGGGTTTGCTTGCCCAGCATCGAATGCGGCCGTCGCATGTTGTAGAAATCGATATAGCGCGCAATGCCCACCTTGGCCGAAGTGACCGAGTCGTAGGCATGCAGGTAGACCTCTTCATATTTGATGCTTCGCCACAGCCGTTCGACGAACACATTGTCGCGCCAGCTGCCCTTGCCGTCCATGCTGATGGCGATGCCTGCGTCCTTCAGCGTGCCGGTGAAGGCTGCACTGGTGAACTGGCTGCCCTGATCTGTGTTCATGATCTGCGGTTTGCCGAAGCGCGCCATCGCCTCCTCCAACGCTTCGATGCAGAACGAGACATCCATGCTGATCGACACGCGATGCGCGAGCACCCGGCGACTGGCCCAATCGACCACCGCCGCCAGATAGACGAAGCCTCGCGCCATGGGAATGTAGGTGATATCCATCGCCCAGACGCGGTTGGCCTGCTCGATCTTCAGGCCACGCAGCAGGTAAGGGTAGATCGCATGGCCCGGATGTTTCTTGCTCGTGTTGGGCTTACGGTATAGCGCCTCAATCCCCATGCGCCGCATGAGGCCGGCCACACGCTTGCGGCCGACCTCAAAGCCTTCCCGGTTCAGTGTGTCGCGCAACATTCGCGCCCCCATGAACGGGTACTCCAGATGGAGCGCATCGAGGCGGCGCATCAGCGCCAGGTCCGCCTCACTCACCGATTCGGCCCGGTAGTACAGCGCACCGCGACTAATGTTCAGCAACTGCGCTTGGCGTTTTAGAGAAAGTTCGTGTTCGCGGTCGATCATCGCTTTGCGCTCAGCATGCCGGCCTTGATGAGCGCGCTTTCTAAAAAATCATTCTCCAGCGCCAATTGACCGATCTTGGCGTGCAGCACCTTCACATCCACCGGCGGTTCCTCTGAGGCGCGCTCCGTGCCAAACACGTCGGCCGCACGCTCAAGCAACTGAGCCTTCCATTCGATAATCTGGTTCGCATGCACGTCATATTGCTGCGCCAATTGCGCCAGCGTCTTGTCACCCCGTAGGGCCGCTAATGCCACCTTCGCCTTGAATGCCGCTGAGTGCTTGCGCCGTGGTCTTCTGCTCATCTATGCTCCTTTTTACCGGGCTCGCGCCCGTCAAGAAGCAGAGTATCCACTTATCCCGCTGTGCAGTTTTACGGGGCCAGCTCTTACCTGGATTATTCGGTGTCAACCACTGGCAAGTGCACTCTTGTTCAAGTTGAAGTTGCCAGTTGAAGCATCGCATCTGATGCGTAGCGAAGCGGGGCAATATGCTTAAAGCCATCACCCTTGGCGTCCGCGTGCTGCTTGTATTGCTCCTGTTAGGGGAGCATGCCGGCGCTGCGGAGTCGATCACCTATATTCACAACGACATCGCCGGCAGTCCTATTTCGGCTACTGACGCTTCGGGCAACCTCCTGTGGCGGGAAAGCTACCGGCCCTACGGCGATCGAATACAAAACCAGGCCGCTGCCGCGAGCAATGAGCAGTGGTTCCATGGGAAGTCGCTGGACGCGGAAACCGGGCTTCAATACTTCGGTGCGCGCTACTACGACCCCGTGCTCGGGCGGTTCATGAGCGCTGATCCGGTTACGTTTGATCCGGGCAACATCCATAGCTTCAACCGCTATGCGTATGGGAATAACAATCCATATAAATATCTAGACCCGGATGGGCGTCAATCTGGTCCTATTCCTGGCCTTAGTAGGGGTGTCAGGTACATTC
>DATEOW010000062.1:0-23162 GCA_035273665.1 Burkholderiales bacterium
TGTTGGCCGATAACGCGAGGGACGACGTAGAAGCCGCTATTGATATCGCGGTATTCAGTGGATGTGTCGCTGATCACTCGGCCATTATAGGTGCGGGTTACCGTGGTGTTGGGAACTGGCACCGATGTCCCGGTAGCGATATATGCCGGCATGCCATCAACACCTTGCACCTGCGAGTCGAAAGCATCTTCAGTAACCGAGCGAGAATCGAGTATGCGAGCTCTTACGCCGTTACGACTACCTTGCCCCACTCCGACGTCCACCTCGCCGAGGTCAACGCGCCCTGAGACGCTGGCGCCACTGCGGTCGACGCTCCCGCTATTCCCTTGGCGCACAGAAATCATCAAGCGGCGCTGGACGGTATCCAACGACTGGGCGACACGACGGATTTGTTCGATATTGGCGCGACTGGATCTTACGATCAGATTACTTTGCATTCCACTTAGCGCACCGCCCGGCTCAAGTAGAGGTTGCAAGGTAGGAATCAACTGCTCGGCCATGCGATGGCGCAGTTGGATGACTTCAACTTCATCGGCGGCGACGGACGCGCTCAGACCCGCGAAGATCAGAAACAACAAGAAACATCGATACATCATGCTGAGGGCCTAGTTCTCATCCAACGGTGAAGCCACTTCACCATTACACGCTTCCTTTTTACACTATCCCGCCATGTGGACCAAATTTCTCCTCCCGACGGTAGTGGCGTTATTCGCTTTGGCGGCCTGTCAGCACGCGCCCACGCCTAAAGCACCGCGAGCTGACCCCGCGCTGAGCACGATAGAAAGGGGACCGAAGGATGTTCACAGCGAACTGAGCATGTACGCGCTAGCCCAATTGGGGGTGCCGTATCTCAACGGCGGCACGTCTCCAGAAGAAGGATTCGACTGTTCCGGGCTGGTGTATTACGTCTATAAGAACGCTACGGGCCTGCAATTGCCTCGCACGACCTACGCATTGTTTAAAGTCGGTCGCGTAATTGAGACCGGCGATTTGCAGCCCGGCGATCTGGTCTTTTATAACACTCTGTCTCGAGCGTTTTCACACGTGGGAATCTACATGGGCGAGCAGCGCTTTATTCACGCACCCAGTTCGGGAGGTGTCGTGCGAATCGAGTCGATGCAGTCGGATTATTGGATACAGCGCTACAACGGCGCCCGACGCCTTTTGCCGGTTTGATTGCAGCCAAGACGGCTGCATTGCATCTCGCCGCGTCGAGCACGCAAATTTGCGATGAGCTGTTCTAAGGGAGTCGGCTTCGATAACCGTATTAGGCCGGCATCCTCGCCACTTTCTTCTAGAAACAACTCCGCTACTTCGGCATCTGCCAGTTGGGACACAGCACGCAGCATTTGGCGGCTCCTCGCTATGCGTCGGGATGTGATCTTGCCCGGCGCACGACCGAAACAACCGCGGAAGAAAGGCCGTTTTCGGCTCTATTTCAGTCACATCGCCCGGAGCAGTCGAAGCGGCATTGGGCCAATGCCTGCTTTACGCTGCACGTCGAGCGGCGACAACAAAGCACCGGCAACCCCTGGGCTCGAGCCGCATCGCGGAAGCTTTTCATGACGTTGTGACCGAGGAAATCGGTGAAAAGGATGACCAGCCCGATCCCGTTTGGGAGGCCGTTGACCCGTTTTTGATGGGCCGACTCACGACCGCTGATGTGCTTCGCAATGCCGATACCGGCTTCTTTAAGTACATCCGGGATGTTTCCCAACCGGTCCGCGCCGACAACCAATGCTTCCACAATCACTCCGTCGAAATATTTTCTAAATGATATTCATTCTCAAGTAAGAGTCAATGGAAATAAAAGAGATTCTCATTTATATTCTAGGGCGAATCCGGTTTTCCTCTTCAAATCCAAAGGACTTTCATGAGAATTACGCATGTCAAAGCGCTTATCGCTCTGCTTTTTCTGACGTTTTTTCAAACCGTAAGTGGCAATGAGTTGAACATCTACTCTTCGCGCCACTACCAAACAGACGAACAGCTCTATAGCGGTTTCACGGCGCTAACCGGCATCAAGATCAACCGTATCGAGGCTGCGGAAGACCCGCTTATCGAGCGTATCCGCACCGAAGGCGCTGCAAGCCCGGCCGACGTATTGATCACCGTGGACGCTGGTCGTCTTTGGCGAGCGCAACAGTTGGGGCTTTTCCAGCCCGTGAAGAGCGCGTTATTAGAGACCCGCATTCCGGCCACCTTTCGTGAACCGACCGGCCTTTGGTACGGCTTCTCGACCCGAGCACGCGTCATTGCCTACGACAAAGCGCGTGTGAACCCGGCTGATCTGCCGACCTATGAATCCCTTGCCGATCCCAAATGGAAGGGCAGGATTTGCGTTCGCTCTTCAAGCCATATTTATAACCTTTCCTTACTCGCGGCGATGATCGAGAAATCGGGTGAGGCGAAGGCAACGGAATGGGCTCGGGCAGTGAAAGGAAATCTCGCGCGGGAGCCGAAGGGTGGCGATACCGATCAAATCAAAGCCGTGGCAGCCGGCGAATGTGAAGTCGCTTTGGTCAATCACTACTATTACGCTCGCCTCGCCCGATCGGCAAAACCGGATGAACAGGCGATCGCGCAGAAGGTTGGCGTTGTGTTTCCCAACCGAAATGCGGGAGGCACCCATGTGAATATATCCGGTGCGGGTGTATTGAAGAACGCGCCGAATCGCGCGAACGCGGTCCGCTTCCTCGAGTACCTGGCAAGCGACGATGCGCAGCGTTATTTCGCCGATGGCAATAACGAATGGCCCACCGTGCCGACCGTCACGGTTTTCAACCCAGCCCTCACCGCCTTTGGCCAAATGCAATACGATGCAACCAATATCTCAGCGCTCGGCCGCAACCAGGCGCTCGCACAAAAGATCTATGACAAGGTTGAATGGAAGTAGGCGAATCGAATTCGCGCTACGTAATGAAAGCCCGCCGCCGCGGGCTTTTTATTTGCTCAGGTTAAGCAGCCGACGGGAAATGAAAAGCAGTGGCAACAGCCCGACGAGGACGATCAAGAGCGCAGGGACAGCCGCCTCCGACAACCGTTCGTCTTTAGCCAGGTTGTAGGCTTCCACGGCAAGCGTGTCGAAGTTGAAAGGCCGCATGGCGAAAGTTGCCGGCAATTCTTTCATGACATCCACAAAAACGAGAAGACCAGCACTCAATAAACTGCCGTAAAGCATCGGCGCATGCACGCGCTTGAGCACCGCCGATACATTCAATCCGAGACTGCGTGCGGCATCGTCCATGGATGCGGTGATCTTCGTCAAACCCGCGTCTACGGTTTGCAAGGCAACAGAGAGATAACGTACAAGATAGGCGTACACGAGGGCGACGATACTTCCCGTCAGGAGTAACCCAATGTTGATCCCCCAGTGCGTGTGGAGCCACTGCGCCAACGCATTATCGAGTTTGCCTAGGGGAATTAAGACTCCCACTGCGATGACCGCACCGGGCGCCGCATAACCGAGACTTACGCCTCGATTCGCTAAATTGACCAATGGGCTACGTGTCATCCTTCCGGCGTAGGTCAACAATAAGGCAAGGAGGATGGCCGCCACTGCGGTCACGCCGGCTAAGCTGAAGCTGTTGACAGCCAGGGTGAGCACCCGAGAAGACCAGTGCATTCTTTCTTCCAGCGCCAAGTCGATCAGCAAACCGACGGGCAAAATGAAGCCCAACACCACGGGAGCAGTACACGCCAGCGTAGCGAGCATCGCTTTCCCGCCGTCCAGCGAATGAGAATGCGCCGGGCGGCGCACACCGGTCAGTTGGTAACGGGCCGCGCCACGATTGCGGCGCTCCAGAAACAAGACGATTAGAACGAATGCGAGCAGGCAGCTGGCCAGCTGTGCTGCAGCAACCGGATCGCCGTAAGAAAACCACGCACGAAAAATACCCGTCGTGAAAGTAGGCAAGGCAAAGTACGCAACTGTGCCGAAATCGGCCAAGGTTTCCATTAAAGCGAGTGCACTCCCGGCCACGATAGCCGGGCGGGCCAGGGGCAATGCAACGCGCCAGAAGCTACCGAATGCGCTGTACCCCGCCAACCGCCCGGCTTCGAGCGCACTGCGCGACTGTTCGAGAAAAGCAACGCGCGCGAGCAGATAAACGTAGGGGTAGAGCGCAAAGCTAAACATCGCGGCCGCCCCATAGATCGAACGTATTTCGGGGAACCAATACTCCCTGGCTCGCCAACCGGTCCATTCACGCAGGGCGGTTTGTACGGGTCCGGCGAATTGAAGCGCATCCGTATAAGCGTAGGCCATCACATAGGCAGGCATCGCCAGGGGCAGCAACAAAGCCCATTGCAGGATCGCATGACCCGGAAAGCGATACGAAGCAATCAGCCAGGCGCTTAAGACGCCCATGGATATCACTCCGCACGCCACGCCCAGCAATAGCCAAAGCGTATTGACCAGGTAACTTGCGAGAACCGTCTCAGCGAGTTGCTCCCACACGCTCCCTTGCACAAAAACGCTCGAGACGACGGCAACAAGCGGAATGATCAATAAGGTAGCGACGATCAAGGCGCCCCAGCCAAGGACGCCAAGCTGTTTCAGATAAAGAATAAGACGACCGAAGGGCGCAGCGGCGGGATTGAAGGACATGCCCGATTCTAGCAACAGGCGGCCGCTCGCTATAATGCGCAAGCTCATGGACCTTCTCTGCTTAAATAATGTGCAGCAGCGCTACGCGCATCAGGATGTTGTGCGCGGCCTTAATTTCTCCCTGTCTCGGGGCGCAATCGGCTGCCTCCTCGGGCCAAGCGGTTGTGGAAAAACCACTGCACTCCGCTGTATCGCAGGCTTTGAATCGATACAGGGCGGTGAAATTTCACTGAATGGACGGGTGGTATCGCGACCGGGCTTCAGTTTGCCGCCCGAAAAGCGACGCATCGGCATGGTATTTCAAGACTACGCGCTCTTCCCGCATCTCAATGTCTCAGACAACGTCGGCTTCGGCCTGCATCAACTGGGGAGCAAAGCGCGAAGCGCACGGATCTTGCAATACTTGGAAGCAGTCGGGCTACGCGAGCATGCGGCCAAACATCCGCACCAACTATCGGGCGGACAACAACAACGTATCGCCTTGGCGCGCGCTCTAGCGCCCGAGCCCGACCTCTTGTTGCTCGATGAACCATTCTCGAACCTCGATGTGGAAATGCGTGAGCGTCTTAGCCAAGAAGTGCGCGACATCATCAAGCATGCGAACACCACCGCGATATTGGTTACGCACGATCAGCATGAAGCCTTCGCCATTGCGGACGAGATCGGTATCATGCATGAAGGCCGAATCCAACAATGGGATAGCGCCTACAACCTTTATCATCGTCCGGCGAATCGGTTCATCGCCGACTTCGTCGGCCAAGGGGTGTTTTTACCGGGCCGTGTTTTACCCAGCATGGAAGTGGAAATTGAATTAGGCACGCTCAAACGAGCTGTCTCAGAATTAGGCATACAAGCCGACGATCGAGTCGACGTCTTGTTACGCCCTGACGATATTGTCCACGACGATGCGAGCAGCATGCAGGCGGAAGTGGTGCACAAAGCGTTTCGTGGCGCCGAAATTCTCTACACCCTTAAGCTGAGCAGCGGGCGGAAGTTATTGACGCTTGTTCCGAGTCATCACAATCACGCGCTGGGCGAAAAAATCGGCATCCGACTCGACGTCGATCACGTCGTCACATTTTCTCCGGCTTAAGGTAAGGGACAGGAAGGCGGCGGCTCGTTCGACGCTTGCTCATCGAACTGGTATTCGATCTCCTGCTCGAGGGAGAAACGGTGTCCGATTAGATCTTGAGGCACGGGCATGTCCGCCTGCGCCTTGCGCACGGTTTCCACAGCATTCTCGTCGAGAATAGAGTGGCCGCTACTGCGAACAATCTGCACGTTTTCCAATCGACCACTCTCGGCAAACTCTGCGCGCATTCGCACCTTTCCTGTCCATTCACGCTTTTGCGCGTAGGGCGGATAAGAGCGATGACGCTTTAAAGCGCAAATCAGCGCCATGCGATAGCGTCCGACGAGCGCAACGTTCAACGCTTGCTGGACAGGGGCAGAGGGCGCTACCGCCGATATAGGTTCCGCTGCAACCGGGATCTCGTTCGGCGGATCCACTGTGTTAGCAGGTGGTGTTTGAGACGGCAACTCGGGTATGCGGTCAGGCGTTGCCGGGCTTGGAGGTGACTCAGCTGATCGGTTAACGCTCCGCCGCGCATATGGCTTTGGCGCGGCGGAGTGCGGCCGATTCTCTTGCGACTTGTCTATAGCCTTCGACTCGGCCGCTACGGAGGGCACGATCGCCGTCGTCTGTAGTTCGGCCGTCAGCGGTCGCGAGACCGGGATATCCGGAACGTGTAAATCAAAATGCTGCAACCACGCGAACAACAGGATATGAACCAGGAGCGATAAAACAACAGCGCAGAAAACGGGCCCGCGGTTCATCCGCTCCTTAGCGAACCCTGCCACCATCGCGGTCAGCGTTCCGGAATATTGTCTAGATCGGCAAGCCAGACAGCAGCGTCGTTATCGCTGGGCGCCCGCCAGTCACTCCGAGGCGATAGCGAGCCGCCCGACCCCACCTTGGGTGCATTGGCGATAGCGCTGCGTTTGTATTGCGAAGTCTGGAAGAATCTTTTCAAAAAAACGCCGAGCCATTTTTTGATTGTCGCGATGTCATAAGCTTTCTGTTGCGGCCCAGGCACCTCCGGCCAATTGCCGATGTCCACGTCTCGCCATGCGCTCCATGCCATGAACGCAATTTTTTGCGGACGGTAGCCGAAGCGCAGCACGTAGTACAGCGTGAAGTCTTGCAAAGCGTACGGGCCAACTGAAGATTCAGTGCTTTGCGTTGGCGCTCCTTTCTCGGCGCCCGGCACAAGCTCCGGACTGATTTCCGTATCCAACACATTCAACAACACGGCGCTTGTCTTATCGCCCAGTAAATGGGTGCGCGCGACATAACGTATTAGAAATTGGATCAAGGTTTTCGGTACGCTGGCATTCACGTGATAGTGGGCCATGTGATCGCCGACCCCATAGGTACTCCAACCCAAAGCGAGTTCGGAAAGATCGCTGGTGCCCACCACCGGCGCGTGATGCACATTCGCTAAACGAAAAAGATGACTCGTTCGCTCACCTGCCTGCACATTCTCGAAAGTAATGTCGTAGACAGGCTTTCCTTCCGCATAAGGATGGCCAATGTCTTTGAGCATCTGCATGCAGCTGGGCTTGATATCGATTTCGGCCGCTGTTACGCCTACGGCCGCCATTAAGCGCCGTGCTTGGTCGAGCGTACGTTCGCTCGTCGCAAAACCGGGCATCGTATAGGCCAGAATATTCGAGCGCGGTAATTTAAGTACATCCATGGTCCGAGCGCAGACGATCAAGGCTTGGGTCGAATCTAGTCCGCCCGATATCCCAATGACCACTTTGTCGCTACCCATCGCCTGTAAACGCTTCGCGAGTCCTTGAACCTGGATGTCATAAACCTCCTGACAACGTGCATCGCGTGTCGCCGGATCGGCAGGCACATACGGGAAACGCTCATATAGGCGTACTAGAGGCAGCTCGATGTCGCGAGGCAACGCCGTCTCCAACAAAACGGTTCGGAACGACTCGATCTCCGCAGCATGCTGCCTTGCCGACTCGCCAAAACTGTTTTGGCGCATGCGGTCCTGCGCGATACGATCGAGGTCGATATCCGCAAAGACAAGCTGACTCTCATAAGAGAAGCGGACTGTCTCCGCCAACTGCGTACCGTTCTCGCAGATCAGTCCGTGTCCATCCCAGGCTAGGTCGGTGGTCGATTCGCCAAAGCCGGCAGCGCTGTATAAGTAGGCGGCAATGCAGCGCGCCGACTGATTGGCCACCAATTCACGTCGATAACCGTCTTTTCCCACCGTGACATTCGATGCCGAAAGATTGGCGAGAATGCTGGCGCCGCCCAATGCGGCGAAGGATGAAGGCGGGATCGGCGTCCACACATCTTCGCAAATTTCCACGTGCATCACGGCGAGCGGCTGATCGGAAAAACGGTACAAGAGGCGCGAGCCAAAAGGAACTTCTTGCCCAAGCAATTGGATTTGCGAGCGAGCGCAACGGGCCGCCGGCGTAAATTGCCGCAATTCATAAAACTCACGGTAATTCGGTAAATAACTTTTAGGGGTAACGCCGCAGATGCGCCCCCGATGTATGACCACCCCGCAGTTATACAGCGCGCCATCGACACGCAAGGGCAATCCCACGAGCGTCACCAGTTGGCGGTTCTTGGAATGCTCTACGATTTCGTTTAGCGCCGTTTGCGCCGCGTCGAGTAACGCATCCTGTTGAAAGAGATCTTCGCAGCTATAGCCCGTTAAACCCAGCTCCGGGAAAAGCGCTATGGCCGCTTTTGCCGCTTCCGCTTTTTCCATCAACGCGATCGTCTGCGCGCCATTGAACGCAGGTTCGGCGACTCGCACTCGCGGCACGCACACGGCTACCCGCAGAAAGTTATGGCGGTACAGGTTATAGAAAGACACCAAAACCCTATGAAGACGACGAAAAGGCTATGTTACCGCAAGCTTTCCTCGCGGACCGCCGAACTGCGCGAAGGCGCCATTCTTGATGCTTTGACTTCGGGCAGCGTGTGCTCCCACTCGACGCCCAGCCGATCCATCAATCCTTTTGCATCGAAAGGCGCACGCACCTTATAGTCGTTATCGAAATAACAGTAGATATCTCGGCTTGCGTGTTTTAACAAGGGCAGGTCGGTGATGCGATGCGCATCTTTAGGCTCGCCCCCTTGAGTCCATGCTTTGATGCGACTGGCCCATCGATCCAATGCCGCGTCATCGTAGCCGCTTGCATATAACTCTTTATCGCCATGCAGTCGCATGTACATGAAATTGGCCGTTACCTCTTCACGATAAGGCCAGTTACCCGCCGTGTCGGCCACTACCAAAGCGACGCCATAGCGCCGTAGCAAGCGAATGAACGCGGCATCGACGAAACTCTCGTGTCGAATCTCGACCGCGTGCCGTATCTCGCGCTTTGCGTCGATCGCTAAGCGCGCCCTCCCCTTCATTCTCGCTTCTCTCTTATACGCGATCGCCAAGGCCTGCTCGGTATCATGGGGAAGGAGCGAAAGAAAATGTTCGAATAAGTCGGCGTTAAAACGAAAACTTGGCGGAAACTGCCACAGCAAGGGACCGAGTTTTTCGCGTAAGTTAAAAACGCCCGAGGCGAAGAAATTGGCGAGCGGCGCCTCAATCTCGCGCAATCTACGAATATGGGTGATATACCGCGGCGCCTTGACGCTGAAGAGAAATCCTTCGGGCGTTTCTTCGTACCACTGCTGGTAGTACTCCGGCCGCTGCAAGGAGTAAAAAGACCCGTTGATCTCGATGCTGTTTAGGTTAGCGGACGCATACTGTAATTCCAGCCGTTGCGGAAGCTTCGCGGGGTAAAAATTGGCTCGCCAACCAGCGTAGCGCCAGCCCGATATGCCAATACGCAAATCGGGCATCGGCGCTCAATCCCGCAATCCGCCGAGCAGCGATACCAAGTCCTCGGCGTGCTCCTCTTCGGTCGACAGGATGTCTTCGAGCATGTTGCGCGTGGTCGAGTCTTTGTCGCCGATGTAAAGCGCCATCTCGCGGTAGCTTTCGATCGCAATGCGCTCAGCGACCAGGTCTTCTTGGATCATCTCTCGAAGGCTCGCCCCCTCGACATACTCGGCATGAGAGCGCGAGGCGAGTCCGTCCGGGGAAAAATCGGGCTCACCGCCCAACTGTACGATACGCGCGGCGATCCGATCGGCATGTTCCTGTTCTTCATTGGCATGTTCTAAAAATTCCGCTTGCGCAGCCTCTGCATGGATACCGTTCGCCATGTAGTAGTGACGCTTGTATCGCAAGGTACAGACCAGCTCAGTTGCAAGCGCTTCATTCAATAAGCGCAGCACCGTCTCTCGGTCAGCCGCATATCCGGGCGTTACGGCGCCGCGTTCCATATGCTCTCGCGCCCGCTGCCGAATTGTCTGAATATCGGATAAAAAAGTGCCATTGGCAGGCTGCATGCAAATCTCCTCGGATCAATAGTGACGCTTGTAGAAGTAGGTCGCGAGCGCAGCGCCACCCACTAACAGCGCTGCGCCAATCAATACCTTTGTGGTGGAAGCGACCGGCACCCTGCCGTGAAGCCTTTGGGCGGCGTGACTACGCGCCGCCTCAAGCCTGATCTTTGCCTGCGAAACACGATCCGCCAATCTTTGCTGCACCAATGCGGCGCTATCGCCGCTGAGCTGCCGAGCGCTATGGAGCAGTTGCTCAGCTTCGCCCAAAAAACGCCGATAATCTTGCGCGACTTGCATCTCGGCATCCGATTGCATGACATCGTTCTTTCGCATCGCCATCCCCTTTTTACGCTCCCGCAACGATGCCCTTTGTCTGCATTCCGCGTGCCGGCCTTTGTAGGTGTAGGTGCGCTGATTGCAATAACCTTAAGCGAGCGACCATGATTCCGGCCCGTCCGGACGATGCGATGCGCGATGGGTCCAACCGCTTCAGCGGACGTTTTTGGTTTAAGACGCTCAAAACGGACCTAACCGCATTCAACACACCAAAGGAGATGGAACAATGATTAAGCAAAGTCTGATTGCAGCGGCTATCGCGGCTGCCCTCTTGAGCGGGTGCTCGAACGAAGAAACGACGGTATTGCCCGACACCTCTTCCTCACCCTCGGCGTCGCCTTCCGATCCCGTAGCGGTGGTGCCTGTGCCTGTGCCAAGCGATTCCGGCGCCACTGGAAGCAGCAGCACAACCACGACAACCGAAAGCAACCAGGTGGACGTACCGGGCGTAGGAAGCAGTTCTTCCTCGACCAGCACCACGACCAATAACCCCTAAAGGGAATCAAAAAAAGGGCCGGTGCGACCGGCCCTTTTTTTTGCTCTGCAGCCCTAGAGCACCTTCTTTGTTATGGTCAAGCCGATCACCAG
The DNA here is from genome assembly GCA_035273665.1 of Burkholderiales bacterium. GTDB lineage: Bacteria > Pseudomonadota > Gammaproteobacteria > Burkholderiales > SG8-39 > DATEEW01. Next base: position 10,983 of record DATEOW010000062.1, read on the forward strand.
AAACACGAGGAAGAGGATCAGACCCAAGAAGAATAAAATCTTCGCCAAGCCTGCAGCACCTGCAGCAATCCCCGTGAAGCCGAAGATACCGGCGATCAACGAGATCACAAAAAATATCAAAGCCCATTTCAGCATCATCTTCTCCTTTGCCCGGCGCGAAACGCCGACGTCCTTTTAGCTTGCAAAGCTCATGCGCTTTTGAAATCGCAAGCGAAGAAAAAGGGGCCGCAGCCCCTTTTCTATTCGGTGCGCCCCGGATTTATTTCCCGTAGCGAGCCTTGACGTCGGCAACACAACGGTCTTTAGCGTCCCCGCTCATGCTATCGCAACGCTCTTTGGAAGCCGTGTACTGGGCATCTTTCGCATCCTCGCGCGCGTCCTTGCGATCGTCAGTGGAAACGCTCGCGCCGGTCGCACCGCTCATGTTTGCGGTGATATCGGCCTTGGCGCGCTGCTCAACTGCTTTTGCATCCTTAATGCAGACATCCTTGGCGTTGCCCTTTAGATCGTCGCATTTCTCTTTGGCAATTTCGTACTGAGCCTCAACTTTCGCCTCGAGCGCTTTACGACGAGCTCGATCCGTATTTTCGTTGCGTGCTTCGAGTTCAGCCTTGGCGATTTTCTCGTTGCCCTTGGCTTCCTCCTCGCAAATGTCCTTCGCATTGTCCTTCATCGCATTGCAACGGTCTTTCGCTGCTTTGTAATCGGCTTCAATGCGATCCTTGGAAGATTTGTACTCTTCCTTACTCAAAGCATTATCCGCAGCAGCCGCGCTCCCGCCGAAGGCTAAGCCCAATGCCGCAACAATCATCGCCTGTTTGAATGACTTCATGTGTGTGTCTCCTTGTGTTGTTGTCCGGGCGGCACTAAACCGCCGCATATCACTTTTGTTTATTGACGATATTCCCAGTCGCTCAGTTGACGCTCCGCCTCGTCGCGCGTGATGCCATAAGCTTCCTGGATTTTGCCGCTCAAAACGTCCCGCTTTCCTTCGACCATATCCAGTTCGTCGTCGGTAAGACGCCCCCATTGCTCCCGGACTTTGCCGCGCATCTGCTTCCAGTTGCCTTCGATTCGATCCCAATTCATAGCTATCCTCCTTAGAGATTCGACCCCGACAACGTCGTGAGTACAGCCGGAAAGGTGCAACGCACGTGCCATGGCGCTAAGGCACTAAAAGAAAAACAAAAAAGCCCGCAGAGCTTCCTGCGGGCTTTGATGACGTGTCGCCGCTTTAACGTCGTAACAGACCGCTAACCAGCGAAACGAGGAACAGCACCAGGAATACGAAGAATAAGATCTTCGCAATTTCCGCAGCACCGGCAGCGATTCCGCCGAAGCCGAAGATCGCTGCGATCAGTGCAATGATAAAAAACGCAATAGCCCAGTTCAGCATGTCTTTCTCCTCGGGTTGGCGCGTCGGTGAAAATCTGAGGCAAGAACCTCTATGCCTGGATTTGCAACGGACATGCCGTGGTTGGGTTTAATTCTTAGCGCGTTCGGCTGCGCCTTGGACTTTTTCGCCGCCGCGTTCGATATCTTTGCCCGCACCTTGCACCGTATTGCAACCGGTAATAAACAACGCCACCACTGCCAATGCAATGAGATTTTTCATGATCTTTCCCTTTCAAAAGTCGCTGCAGAGGACTTCTCTGCGGCCCATGCACCGCCTTTTGCAAGCGCCGTGCCGCTCAACGCACCAGCTCGTTTTTTATGGCGTAGTAAGTCAGTTCGGCGTTGCTGCTCATGTTCATTTTTTCCAGTACGCGCGTCCGATAGGTGCTGACCGTTTTGACCGACAAACAGAGTTCTTCGGCGATTCGAGAAACTGCTTGTCCGCTCGCGAGCTTGCAGAAGACCTGAAACTCGCGCTCGGAGAGCGATTCGTGCAAAGGCCGCTCTGCACGATCACCCCCGATATCCTGTGCCAGCATTTGGGCCAAGGCCGGACTCACATATTTGTGGCCGCTACTGACGAGACGAATCGCCTTGACCAGTTCCTGCGCGGCGCTTTCTTTGGTGAGGTATCCGGCGGCGCCGGCGCGGATGAGATTGATCGCGTATTGCTCCTCGGCATAGCCCGAAAGCATCAGCACCGGTAAATTCGGCCGAAGATGTTTGAGCGATTTCAAGGTGTCCACGCCGTTTTTGTCCGGCATGGAGATATCCAACAACACGACGTCGAACTCGCCCGCCTTGGCCATGTCGATAGCCTGCGTGCCGCTCTCCGCCTCACCGCTCACCTCCATATCCTCTTCGATGGCGATGAATTGACGTAAACCGGCGCGCACAATCTCATGGTCGTCGGCGATCAGAATTCGAATCACGGTACATCTCCCGGCGCTAACAGCGCATATGCCCCTCTCACGTCACAGGCAAAGATCGTGCGCTGTCGGCGGGCCGAGCAGACAAATCTGTATTGGGCGCCGTGCAAACGTGCAAAAGAAGGCCTAGGCGGCCGGCCGGATGGCGTTGATATTTTCGATGTAAGTGCTGGACACGGGTTCCAGCGTGAAGAAGAAGGTCGCCCCGTGGTCGGGAAGCGCCTCGGCCCAGACGGTGCCGCCGTGGCGTTCCACGATGCGCCGGACGAGCGCGAGACCCACGCCGGTACCCTCTGCCTGATCCGTACTGTGCAACCGCTCGAACACTTGAAAGAGCTTGGACGCGTAGCGCATGTCGAAACCCATACCGTTATCGCGAACGTAATAAATCGGCGGCGCTTTTTTGTCCTCGTCGAGCTTGACCCCGACCTCGATCAAAGATGGATCGCGGCCGCGCGTATATTTGACCGCATTCGAGATCAAGTTTGTAAAGACCTGCTGCAACAAGGATGGATCGGCGAGGCAGTCGGGCATCGGCCGCACTTGAATGACGACGGCTCGGCCTGGGTGTTCAGCCAGGAGTTCTTCGACGACTTCGCGAGCAAGCGTATCCGGGGCGAGGCTACGTTTGGCCAGCGGCATGCGAGACATACGCGAGAAACTGAGCAGATCGGTGATCAGCGCGTCCATGCGATCCACATTCGCCCCGATACGCAACATTAGACGTTGTGCTTCGGGGGAAAGGTCCGTACTTTCGTTATCAACCACGATACGCGAGAAGCCGGCGATTGCCCGCAGCGGCGCCCGCAGGTCATGCGATACCGAGTAGGTGAACGCCTCCAGCTCACGATTGGCCGCTGCCAGATCCGCAGTGCGCTCTGCCACCCGTTGCTCAAGTTCGACGTTCATCCGCTGAATCGCCGCTTCCGCCTGCTTGGCGTCATGCACATCGGTAATCGTGCCGATCCATTCGCGAATGGATTCGTGTGCCGCGAGGATGGGCACCGCACGTAAAGAGCAATAACGGTATTCGCCGGACGCCGCGTGATGTAGACGAACGATTCTCTCGTACATCACTTGGTCTAACACAGCCTGATGCAGGCCGGCCAAAGCCGGCTCGCGATCCTCCGGATGAAACATCTCTGCCCATCCCCACTTCGCGTGCGCGGGCCAATCTTGCCCTGTGTACCGCCCCCACGAGTCCTGTGGATGAGTGAAACGGCCTTCTCCGTCGCTCGTCCAAACGATTGAAGTCGTCGCCGCAACAAGCGACCGGTAACGCTCTTCACTCTCTTGCAACGCTTGTCGGGCGCGCTTGCGCTCCGTCATGTCGTAGGCAATGACCGAGGCGCCGATGATATTGCCGGCCTGCCCACGAATGGGGGAAACGCTCAATGCAACATCGAGAAAGCTCGCGTCCTTATGCACGCCCACCGCGTCGAAATCCATATAACGCCGACCTAAGGCCACACTCATCAATACACCGGACAGCTCGACTGTCCGGCTCTGTGGCAAGACCATATGGAAGGGCCGACCCGCCGCTTCGTCCGGGCCATAGCCGAATAACCTTTCCGCGCCACGATTCCATGTGGTGATGACGCCCTCGAGTGTCATGCTGATAATGGCTTCTTCGGAGCTTTCGACGATCGCCGCCAATTGCGCGAGCCCCGCTTCGGCGCGCTTGCGTTCACTCAGATCGCGTATAAAAGCCGTAAAGCTGGTATAGCCATGGGCCTCGATTTTCGTGACGTTGATTTCGGCAGGAAACTGCTCACCCGAGGCGCGCATTGCCTGCACTTCGGCCCGCCGCCCGACAAAAAGACTGCGCCCCGTTGCCAGATACTCTTCAAAAGACGAAAGATAGGGATCAGTCAGCTCGGGCGGCATCAGACGTTCGAACATTTGCTTACCGAGGATTTCCTCGCGCGCAATCTGGAACATGCTTTCGGCGGCCGGATTGAATTCCAATATCGCACCGCGCTCATCAAAGGTCACGACGGCATCAATGGCGGAATCAAGAATCGCATTGTGACTGGCGGCGCTTTCATGTGCCGCAATAACCGACTGCTGACGCAAGCGCAGCAGAATGCGTAAACGCGTAAATAGCTTCTGCGGCATGAGCGGCAAACGCAACACTTCATCGAAGCCGGCATCCAGCCAGCCTTCACTATCCGCATCATCCGGGCGCAGTAAGGCCATCAGCGGAACATAAACGCCGTCAGGGCGGCGCTTCAGCCGCTCGACGAGTTCGCCGCTCTCTTCCAACGGCGGCGCGTCCAGAATCCACAGATCTGCATCAATCGCTTTTCCAGATAACGCATCTTGGACGATGCGGTGGCCGGCGGCTGTCAGCAGATCGCTGATGCGCGCGCCGAGCGCGGGATCAGAGGTATCTATTGCGATGGTCGCGGAACGCACGGTCAAGCCGGTGCTCCCCGACTGAGGCGGCGCGTGCAGACATCGCGCACCACCCGAATCGGGCGCACACAAAGGACATTCATTGTCAGGCTGCTAATCGACACTGGACTCTCGAATCATAAGGTCGCGCGCATACGCGCCGTTCCCCGAGGGGCGGCGGGCGCGACAAAAAGGAAGGGGTTGTAAGCCTGATTTCAGGCCATGTTGTTATGGAACATCGCGCCGGCGAGCGGCGGCTCCTGTGCGATGACTATAACAAAGGGCACTCGCTCACTTTGTGAGAAAGTGTCAGCCAGGCAAAGACTTAGCTTACCGGCTCAGGAAATGAAGGCGATTTCTCACGCTGAAGTAAGCGCTATTGATATGGGTCAAGCCGCCGCTTGAGCGTCTTCAAGGCATTCGGGATGGAACCCGACTGCGCGAATGGCGGTATGAAACTGCACCGGCTCGACCTTGCGCGGGTCGAAAATCACCTCTGCCCGGGAGCGTTGCAGAGAAACCTCGACTTTCGACACGCCGCGAATTAATCCTAAGGCGCTCGCCACGCTCCTCGCGCAATCCGAAGTCTTCATCCCTCGAACAACCAAAACGATCCGTCCGGTTTTGGGCGTTCGGTGCAACTTGGTCTCGACCATCCAGGGATCATGCAAATTCATGTTTCAAGTTTCCAGAGTTAGACACGCGGAATTCTGCAAAGGACGTGCCGCCTGTCGAAAAGCGAACAGGCCCTCCAAGGGGTCGTCGTCCTGCGCGAAGTGCTTCCTCAGGCGAGCGTCGCGTGACGTCCGATGCTGGAGTCGAAATGGGTGGGCGTATTGGAAAAAATGCCGCGCTCCACGAAATCCAAAGCCACCCTGAGACGGGCCGTTCGGATTTGAATTGCTGCCAAAGACAGCCGCGTTTCCGAGCCTTCGGGCTGCGTGCTCGCGACATGGGCGAGCGCACGTTCGATCTCGATAAGCGAGACAACGTTGCAAGCAAGGAACTCTTGAAGATCGGGCGAAGTAGCCAACAAGTCGTCTTTGGCCAACCGGAGGGCCAATTCCTGACAGTTGCAATCCAAATCTTCACTGCGCGTTTTTTTCTTAGGCATGGTCTTCCCCTATAGGTGGCGATTTTTGGTACCAACCCATATGCAAGCCGTATGCCGCGCAGATTTACTTAAAAAATCAATAAGAAAGAATTAGCTCAATGAACCGTAGCGCTATTTTTATGGTTCAGCGCCTGCGATAACTCGTCAAGATCCACCGGCTTGACCAAATGTAGATCGAAACCAGCTTCCCGAGTTTTTTCCCGGTCGGCCTCCTGTCCCCAGCCGGTCACAGCCACGATCTTGATGGGATGCTCAGTCACCAGTTGGCGCATGCGTCGTGCCACCTCGTATCCGTCCAAGCCCGGCATTCCGAGATCGAGCAAGACGATATCAGGCTTGAATTCGCTGACTACTCTCAAGGCCGCGATTCCCTCGTGCTCGACCCGGCTCTCGTGTCCAAGCGACTGCAAGAGCAAATGCAAGGCAGTGGCCGCATCGACGTTATCGTCCACCACCAAGACACGCCGCATGGCCACGGCCTTTGGCTGATTATCTACCTCAGCTTCTTTCGTTCTGGCGGTCAACTTGAGCCTTGGTACTCGAAGAGCGAATTCACTTCCCTTGCCCCGGCCTTCGCTTCTGCCCTCAAGCGTACCGCCGTGCATCTCAGCGAGCTTGCGCGCGAGTGCAAGGCCTACGCCTAGCCCTTGGCCGACGCGCTCCGATCTATCGCCGCCTTGAACGAACATCTGGAAGATGTGATCCATCATCTCAGGCTCGATGCCACGACCCGTGTCCTGCACGCTGAGGACGACCCAACCTTCCTCGGCACGCGCTTTGACGAAAATTCTTCCGCGTTGCGGTGTATACCGCGCAGCGTTATTGATGAGGTTCGACAAAATTTGGGTCAATCGATAGATGTCCCCTTCGACAAAAAGCGGATCGTTCGGCAAATCGATTTCCAACGCATGCTTCGCCTCTCTCACAAGCGGCATCGCCATTTCAACCGAACGCCGCACCACTTCCGCGAGATCAACCGGTTTGCGATCCAGGCTGAGAGCGCCTTGGCTGATACGCGAAATGTCGACCATATCGTCAACGATGCGCGACAGGTGGGCGCTTTGACGGTCGATCATCTGCCTGATCTCTTCATGAGCAGGATCGTCTGGAGAGAGCTTGTCCATAACGCTTACCGCGCTGCGAATGGGCGCAAGCGGATTTCTCAACTCATGTGCAAGCGTGGCAATAAACTCATGAGCGTTTTGGGTCGCGCGCTCTAGCGACTGGAGCTGACGACGCTGGGTCAAATCCTGCGTTACTTTCGCAAAACCCCGCAGTGTGCCCTCGTGATCGCGCATCGCCGTAATCACAGTACGCGCCCAAAAGCGTTCGCCATCTTTCCTTAGGCGCCAGCCTTCGTCTTCCACCCGGCCGACGCGTTTGGCGATGACCAATTCTTCCCAAGGTTTGCCCGCATCCAGATCTTCTTGCACATAGAAGCGACTGAAATGCCGGCCAATGATTTCGTCCCGGCTATATCCCTTTATCCTCGCAGCACCGGGGTTCCAGCTACTGACGACCCCTTCGGGATTGAGCATAAAGACAGCATAGTCCACGACGCCTTCAACCAATAACCGGAAGCGCTCCTCACTCTGACGGAGCGCCTCGTCTGCCTGCCTCTGGTCGGTGAGATCTCTGGTGATTTTGGAAAAGCCCAGCAGCTTCCCATGCTCATCGCGCAAAGCGGTGATAACGACACTCGCCCAAAAGCGCGAACCGTCTTTGCGCAATCGCCAACCTTCGTCTTCGAAGCGCCCCTCGCGCGTTGCGACTTTGAGTTCGTACTGCGGCCAGGCTTTGTCGATCGCCTCGCGCGTATAAAAGGTCGAGAAATGACGCCCGACAATTTCTTCAGCGGTATAGCCTTTGATTCGATTGGCACCGGCATTCCAAGTGGTGACCAATCCGTCCACATCGAGCATGAACAAGGCGTAATCCCTGGTTTGCTCGACCATGAGTTGGTAGATCTTAGGATCAACAGGTGTCGCTTTACCCGCCATTGCGCTCTTAGGGGGCCATTAATTGACCGGAGATTAACAGGGTTTGTAGGACAGCGACTAATGGCAATAAATCGCCATGTGGGCAGGCGCTGCGAGAAAACAGTCACGGTTGAGACTGGGGGGTACTCCAGCGCTGTGGGCAATAAACAAGCCCAGCAGCACGGGGCGGATTTGTGACTTTTGCCGCGACCGTCGCACGGGAAGGATTCACCGCCGTGAGCCGACAACCCATGCTCTATCCTTCAGCCAGCGTTCCGCGACCAACCCTAAACCTACAGATGTCGCACCATCATTTTGCAGCGCACAGGCGCGGGTTCACCCTAATGGAGATGCTCCTTACCATCGGACTCGTCGCCATACTCGCCGCGGTGGCGTTCCCACAGTACCAAGACTATCGGTATCGCATCGAGGTCGCGCAGGCCATCACTGATATCGCCGGCATGGCCGCAACCATTAAACAGTATCAATTAGATGAACGCTCTCCCCCCGATAGCCTCGCGCAAGTAGGGTTCGACGGACGATTGGATCCTTGGGGTCAACCTTATCGATATCTGGATCTTACGGAAGCAGGCAACTTAAAAAGCGCTCGTAAGGACAAAAATCTGCATCCTCTCAACAGCGACTTCGATCTGTATAGCGTCGGCCGAGATCAGCAGAGCGTCTTGCCGCTCACCGCAAAACCCAGCAGGGATGACGTCATCCGCGCCAACGATGGCCGTTTTATCGGTCTGGGCGATGACTATTGAGATGGGATTAATCCTAACCAAACACTATTTTGCGCCTGGCGGAATCGGTCGACGCCTCGTTGTCCTGTTCGTGCTCACGGCAACCGTTCCGCTGTCGCTATTGGCCGCGTACACCGTTTCACGCGTTTCGTCCGAATTGCGCGCCGTGCGTCAAGCCGAATTAATACAGCTCAGCAAAGCGTATGGTATGAGCCTTATTGGCCGCTTACACAGTGTCGAAAATTTACTTCGGAGAGGTGCTGGTGCCAACGATCCGAAAAACATTCTGCTGGCGTTCAGATCTCATATTGATGACGAGTTCGCAGGCGTCGCTGTGATCATGGAAGGCAAGGGGATTGGCGCGTTAGGCGATGCCGCTGAGTTACAGACATTCAATCCACAGCAAGAAGGCCCCGCCGTAATTACCCGACCATCCGGGCATTCGGTTTATTTCGCCAAACGTGCGGACCCACGCCATGGGGACGTGTGGATCGTTGCAAAACTTCATCCGCACTATCTATGGGGAACGCGGGATGAATTGCCGGGCACAGCAGATGTCATTGTGGTGAACCAACAAGGTTCGATCTTGTATCAATCTCAAGCTTTCGGCGCAGGCACGGCAGCCCTACTACGCGACCGCCTGAGTGAAGGCGAGCATCGCGGCGTGGCATCTAGCGGCGAAGGTGGGCCGAAGCATTCCTATATCGGTTATTGGCAATTGCCTCCCGGTAAGCTCGGCGCTGGAGACTACCTTGTGGCCGCAGGTCAATCGGCCGCTCACATCGATGCCCCCGTGCAAGCTTTTAATCGTGCATTTTTGCCCATCGCTTTGTTTTCAGCAATCGCCGCGGCGTTGTTAGCGCTGATGCATATCCGGCGATGGCTCCGTCCCTTGGACGAATTGAAATCGGCAGCGATACGCGCCACCAAAAACGATTTTTCCGGTCAGGTATCCGCGCAAGGCAGTACTGAATTTTCAGCGCTAGGCACTGCATTCAACGCCATGACAGCACAGATTGGCGATCAACTTTCCACTTTGAACAGTTATGCCGACATCGATCGAATCGTTTTAACGACGCTCGATATGTCCGCAGTGGCAGAGAGGGTTCTAGGTGAGGTTTTGTCGAGCACGAGGGCTGCTGCAGCGGCGATGTATCTCGACTGCGATGAAAGCGAACTTCTCCATCGTTACACGCTATCGTCGGCTCGCCCCCATATGGCACACAAACTTGTCGATCGAATCGGCTTCGAAGGATTTCAGGCAAAAGCCGAGTGGCTCGACAACATCGCGTACGAGTCAGCAAACGCCTACGCGTGGCCCGGCCGCGAGAGATTTTCTTGTGGTCTCCCGATCGCCAGCGGCTCGAAGTTTCTCGGCGTCCTGATGCTTAGTCATCCCTCCCCCATCGCTTGGGACGACAAACTGCGGTCAAAAATTGACGGGCTAATTGACCGCGTCGCCATCGCGCTTGTGGCCGCGCAGCGCGAACGGCTGCTACAGCGACAGGCGCGGTGTGATTCGTTGACCGGCCTACCCAACCGCCGTAGCTTCCTTGAACATCTCGATAAATCGGTGCGCAACGCGATGCAGAGCGGCGGCATGGGCAGTCTGCTGTTTCTCGATCTAGACCAATTCAAACGCGCAAATGATGTCCTCGGGCATCTGGCGGGCGACGCCCTTCTGAAAATGGCCGCCGAGCGCTTGCAGGCAAGCGTTCGGCCCAGCGATTTCCTCGCACGCTTGGGTGGCGACGAGTTCACCATTGTGTGCAATGACAGCGGTGGAAAGGTCGAGACACTTTGTGCCTCCTTGATTAATCACCTTAGCCAGCCATTCGATATTGAAGGCCGGCTAGTATTTATTGGGCTGAGCATCGGCTCGGTACAGATTCCGGCGGATGGCGAAAATGCGCTGGATTTACTCAGGCGCGCCGACACGGCGATGTACCACGCCAAGAAGGCGGGAGGCCAAAGCCATGCCGCTTTTACGCGGGACATGGAAAAAGAAGTCGAAGACAGTCTCACGCTCGATCATGCGCTGCGTGACGCGTTGGAACACGATCGACTATTGCTTCACTACCAAGTGCAAGTGAGTGCAGACGGCGAATCGATCATCGGGGCTGAAGCGCTCGTTCGTTGGGTTCTTCCGGACGGCACGGTACGCAACCCATTGCAATGGATTCCTTATGCGGAGCAGACGCCCCTTATTCATCGTGTCGGCGCTTGGGTGCTGGCAACCGCGTGCCGCCAAGTCAGGTTATGGGACGACGCCGGTTTGCACATTGATCGAGTCGCAGTGAACATCACGGCTCGACAAATTGAGCATGAAGGTTTTTATTTCGATGTCATTGGTGCTCTGGAAGCGGCCGGAGTAGCACCACATAGGCTGGAATTGGAGATCACTGAATCTCAATTGATGAGCAGTCCTGAAGTGGGCATTGCTTTACTCAGGCGGCTGTCAAAACTCGGCATTGCAATCGCTGTGGATGACTTCGGTACGGGTTACTCCTCATTCGGCCAACTTCGTCATTTGCCGTTGTCTATTTTAAAAGTCGACCGTAGCCTCGTGTGTGACCTGGATACGAGTGAGGAGGCAAACGCCATTCTTTTGGCGATCATTCAGATGGCGCACGCGCTGCATTTCAAAGTCATTGCCGAAGGTTGTGAGACACATGCCGAACAGCTCGCGTTGCAAAAACTCGGCTGCGACGCCATTCAGGGATTCCGAATCGGCATGCCCGTGCCGGGTGATCTGTTCTTCAAGACTTATGCGAACGGGATCCGCAAAGAGGCGGGAGTGGCGCACTTGCTGCTCGTTAGCAGCAAAGATTCTCAAATCGGGTGAGCGCATGGCGGAGAGGGAGGGATTCGAACCCTCGATAGGGTTGCCCCTATTCCAGTTTTCGAGACTGGCGCGTTCAACCGCTCCGCCACCTCTCCGTCTCGGGTACTTCAAAAACTACAATCGCTATTCCAGTTTTGCCTCCGGCCGCGCTTCGCGCTTAACTTGGCTGAAGCCAAGTTAGCCTACGCCCCCGATGCCAGTAACCGCACTGGACATCGGCGAGACTGGCGCGTTCAACCGCTCCAAACCGATTTCCCTTTGGGAAGGCGCGCATTCTAGCATCGCGCCCTCGGGCCATCTACCGAATAACCTCGATGCCGCCCATGTAAGACTTCAACACATCGGGAACGGCGATGCTGCCGTCCGCTTGCTGGTAGTTTTCCATCACCGCGATCAGCGTTCGCCCGACCGCAAGGCCCGAGCCATTGAGCGTATGTACGATTTCCGGCTTGTTCTTGTCATTACGAAAGCGCGCTTGCATGCGACGCGCTTGGAAAGCTTCAAAATTCGAGCAGGAGGAAATCTCTCGATACGCTTGCTGGCCGGGTAACCATACCTCCAAGTCGTAAGTTTTTGCGGACCCTGCGCCCATGTCACCGGTGCATAACAGCATGACGCGATAAGGCAGGTCGAGGCGTTTTAAAATCGCCTCGGCATGTGCGGTCAACTGTTCGTGTGCTTCGTAGGATTGGTCCGGATGCACGATCTGCACGATTTCGACCTTGTCGAATTGATGCTGACGAATGAGACCTTTGGTGTCCTTGCCATAAGACCC
>DATEOW010000063.1:0-6908 GCA_035273665.1 Burkholderiales bacterium
GCGAAAATCGCACAGGTGACCAGCGTGGCGACCGCCAGCGAACCCGGAACGCGCGACAGCGACAGGTGCAGGCTCTTGAAGAGCTTCTCGATCAGGTTCGCACGTTCGACCAGATAGCCCATGAAGACGAACAGCGGTACCGCGATCAGCACTTCGTTCGTCATCACGGCATAAGTCCGCTGCACCATCAGGTCGAGCGTCAGTTGCCCGGCGATGTCCGGATCGGCGCTGCGATAGGCGAGCCACGCGAACAACACGCCCATCCCCATGAGCGTGAAGGCCGTCGGGAAGCCGAGCATGATGGCAACGACGACCAGAGACAGCATCAGCAGCCCCAGATGACCGTTCGTCCACTCCGAATACGGCGGCATCATGATGCCGACGCCGATCAGTAGCAGGCTCATGAGAATGAAACCGAACCAGAGTTCTTTTCTCATCGCCGCGCTCCGGTCTCCGCAGCGACCACGGCACGATCCGCCGCGGCGATGTCGGCATCGTCAACATGCACCATCGCCTTCAGTTTATCGACATCGACTTCTTCGACGTCTTCCTCGCGCGCCATCCAAGCGCCATTTCTCAGGCAAACGATGCAACGAATGATTTCCACGATCCCTTGCAGCAGCAGCACGGCGCCGGCAATGGGAATGAACAATTTAAAGGGGTAGATCGGCGGTCCGTCCGCCGCGAGCGAAGAATGCTCGTTCTGCGCCAGTGATTCCTGGAAAAAATCCCATCCGGCCCACACCAGCGCCACGACGCCGGGAATGAAGAACAGCAGATAAAGCACCAGGTCGATACTCGCCTGTACGCGCGGTGCGAAGAAGCCATACAGAATATCGCCGCGCACATGGCCGTTCTTCGCAAGCGTATAAGCGCCGGCCATCATAAAGCCGATGCCATACATCATATTGCTGGCGTCGTAGATCCAGGCATGAGGCGTCCCCAGTATGTAGCGGGCGAACACCTCGTAGCAGATCATCAAGGTAAGGGAAACGATCAGCCACGCGAAACAGTGACCGACAATCGTGCTGAATTTGTCGACGGAGCGCAGGAATTTTTGCATCAGGGCCTATTAAGGAATGCCGGGCTGCCCTGGCGGGCGGCCCGGCACCGGGATCAAGCCTTCTTCTTGCCGCCGAAGAAGTGGTCCTGCGCGATGCGGAAGTCGACCAGCGTGTCGGTCTGCCACTTGGTCGTGCGCTGCGCGAAGGCGCGCATTGAATCGCTGACCTTCTTGAACATGGGGTTCTCGGCCTCCTTCTTGGCGAGGACCTGGTCCCAGACCTTCAACTGCTCCTGCAGGATTGCCGTGGGCGTGGCATAGAACTTCACGCCTTTTTTCTGCATGTCGATATAGTCCTTGGAGTAGCGGTCGATTGCTTTCCAGGACATATCGGCCGAAGCGGCGCTCACGGCGTTCTGGATCAGCGCGCGCATTTCAGCGGGCAGCGCGTCGTATTTGGCCTTGTTGAATAGCACCTCGAACTGCTCCGAGCATTGATGGAAGCTGCGCAGCATACAGACCTTCGACACATCCGGAAAACCAAGCAGGTTGTCGGAACTCGCGTTGTTGAATTCCGCCGCATCGAGGAGGCCGCGATCCATGGCAGGTACGATCTCGCCGCCGGGCAGGGCGTTAACCGCCAATCCCATGCCGCTAAAAATATCGATGGACAGGCCGACCGTACGGAACTTCAGGCCTTTCATGTCTGCCGCCTTCGTAACGGGTTTTTTGAACCAGCCCAGAGGTTGCGTTGGCATCGGCCCGTACATGAAAGACTGAATGTTCAGATTGAGGCCGCGATAAATCTCATCCAGCAGCTCCTTGCCGCCGCCGTAGTAGTGCCAAGCCAGCACCATGTTGGGATCCATGCCGAAGGCCGGGCCGGAACCCCACAGCGCGAGCGCGGAATTCTTGCCATACCAATAGGCCACCACACCGTGACCGCCGTCGAGCGTGCCTTTGCTCACCGCATCAACGAGATCGAAGGCCTTGACCACCGCGCCGGCAGGCAGCACTTCGATCTTGAGATCGCCGCCGGACATGCTGTTGACCTTGGTGGCGAAGTCTTCTGCGTATTCATGAAAGATATCTTTGGTTGGCCAGGTGCTTTGCCAACGCATTGAAATAGGCCCCTGCGCCTTGACAATAGCCGGGAAGCCTAGTGCCGCCGCACCGGCGGCGCCCGCTCCGCTTAGAAATTTGCGACGCGAGCTTTGAGGTTTTGTTGAAGCGGAAACGGTTTTAGCTGCGTCTTGTTGACGCTTGATTCGAGACATGAGACTCCTCCTATGGCGCACCATAAAGCACGCACGCTGCACTGTGCGCGGCTAATCCCCAAACCTCCACCGGAAAGACACCGCTGCATAGACGAATGTCTTTCTCGTATTTGAGAAGTATTTTTTTGTTTGAACGATTGTAGGCGCGATCTTGGGCTAAGGAAATAGGGACATCATTGAAGCTTGTCTTGTTGATTTTGACGAGTTCAAAGCGCTTAAGCGAAAGCAAGCGCCAACCCGAGGGGAACGAAGATCAGACTCGCGACATTTCCCAGCAGCACGATCGACGCAACTTTGTCAGGCTCTTGCAGGTAACGCTCGGCAATCAAGAAGTTCATGACGGCCGGAGGCAAGCTCGCATAGACAAACAGTTGTGCGATCGACAGACTGCTCAAGGGCAGTACCATAACGATCAAGGCGGCAACACCCAGTCCCGCAAGCGGACAGACCATTGCACCAACGATACCGATACGCCACCCGCCCAGATTCAAATCGATCATGCGTGCCCCGAGCGCAAAAAGCATTAAGGGAATCGCCGCATTGCCCAACATTGCAATGGGCTGCGCCAGCCAATCCGGCAATCCTAGCCCGGCGAGGTTGAAAATAATTCCCGCCACCGAAGCCAAGACGATCGGGTTTCGCATGAGCTCCATGAGAGACGCCCGAGGGTTCACGAGTTTTACGCCCAGCGTGAAATGCAAAAGGTTGGTCAGAACAAACAAAGCGACCGCCGGCGGCAATCCCTCCGGCCCGAAAGCGAGGAGCGCAATGGGTAATCCCATGTTGCCGGTGTTGCCGAACATCATCGGCGGCACGAAGGTGCGCGTATCCCAACCGCGCCAATGCGCGATGAACCATGCAAGCAATCCGGAGCCTGCGATAACAGCAACACTCGCCAGTAGCAGTTGACGATTGGCGAGTAGATCGAAGTTCTGCGCGGTCAGGCCGGAAAAGACCAGCATCGGCGTGAGCAGGTCCACCGTCAAAGTGTTCATCGCGGCAAGATTGGGCCGGTGACGGCGCGCATACAGATAGCCGACGAGGACGATCACCAGGATCGGCGTGATGATCGCGAGAATGCGTAAAAGCATTGGCGAAGCCTAGCCCAAGACAGGCACAAGACACAACAACGCGCGACTTAGGATTTTTTTGCGGGACTCTGTGCGCGTTGAAGACGGTCGTTGACCGCCGTCCAGCTCGGTGTTTGAGGCGGCTGTTCGACAAGAATGAGATCGGCACCGGTAGCATCCAACTCGCGCAAGCTGGCGTAGAGGGATTGCGCGTATTGAGTGGCGATTGCAGGGAGCACTCGCACAAGCGTGGGCGACAAACGCGGCACCTTCACTTCCACCGCAAGCACCGCGACGCGGCGCCCTCTGTTGCCGACGAGCAAATCGATCATCTCGACGCGTTTGACCACTCGCAGGGCGGCCCGCGGCGCATAATGTTTTTCGAGCGCACCGGAAACGCGCGGGGAGTTTTCATCCGGTGGGGCGAGCGGTTCGCCCAATACTTCTTCGATTGCCGCCGCGCCAATGGCTCCAGGGCGCAGCATGCGCGGCCGCGCTCCGGACACATCGACGATGGTGGATTCGATACCGACGGGCGCCGCATCGCCATCGAGGATCATCGGTGCTTGTGGGCCAAAGTCCTGCGCAACATGCGCCGCTTGCGTAGGACTGACACGACCGAATTTATTCGCCGAGGGTGCGGCCAATGCACCGCCGAAAGCTTGAAGAAGTTGTTGCGCGACCGGGTGTGCGGGCACGCGCAAACCCACTGTATCTTGCCCACCGGTTACCGCATCCGAAACACCGGCGGCGCGCTTGAGAATCAGCGTCAACGGGCCCGGCCAAAATCTTTCAGCCAGCAAGTGCGCCGCTTGAGGGATCTCCTGAGCGAACTGCTCCATCGATGCGGCGCTCGCCATATGAAGAATCAAGGGATGGTCGGCGGGCCGTCCCTTCAGTTTAAAAATTTTTCGTAGTGCTTCGGCGTTGTGAGCATCGGCGCCAAGTCCGTAGACCGTTTCCGTGGGGAAGGCGACAACTTCGCCGGCGCGCAATGCGTCCACCGCGCGTGCAATGTTTGCTTCGCTTGCTTCGACAATCGTCGAAGGAATCGCAACGGCTTCCACGGTCGTCGCCGCAGTTACCGCATCTGTTTCGGCGACCGGAACCGCTTGCTCTTCAGAGCTCAATCGCAGAACCCGTCAACAAACGCAAAGCTTCGTTATATTTCTGCGCGGTGGTGTTGAGCACCTCGTCGGGCAACATCGGTGCCGGCGGCTTCTTGTTCCAGCTCGTCTGCTTCTCGAGATAGTCGCGCACGATCTGCTTGTCGAAGGAAGGCGGGCTCATTCCGACTTGGTATTGGCTGGCCGGCCAGAAACGCGAGGAGTCCGGCGTCAGCACTTCATCGATCAGATGCACGGTGCCTTTGTCGTCGATGCCGAATTCGAACTTCGTATCGGCGATGATGATGCCTTTTTCGGCCGCGTAATCGCTCGCTTCTTGATAGATGCGCAGCGTCGCATCGCGAACGGTTTGAGCGTATCGCTCGCCGATGATCTCCACCGCCTGTTCATAAGAAATATTTTCGTCGTGCGCGCCTGCCGCGGCCTTGGTTGAAGGCGTAAACAGCGGCTGAGGTAATTTCTGCGCCTCGCGCAAACCCGAAGGCAAGGCGATGCCACATACCTTGCCGGTCTTTTGGTAGTCCTTCCAACCCGATCCGATGATGTAGCCGCGCGCGATCGCCTCGATCATCAGCGGTTTCATGCGACGCACGACGATCGCGCGGCCCGCGACCTGATCGCGCTCGTCCGGCGACACCAAGGTTGCCGGATCGATATCGGTCATGTGGTTCGGCAAGATATGCGCGAGCTTCTTGAACCAGAAGTTCGACATCGCGGTGAGCACCTTGCCCTTGCTTGGAATGGGTTGGGGCAAGATGACATCGAATGCGGATAAGCGATCGGTCTGGATCACCAGTAGCTTGTCGTCGCCGACCGCATAAAGATCGCGAACCTTGCCGCGATGCAGGAACTGAAGACTCTTGAGATTGGATTGCAGCAGCGATTTCATTTCAGCGCTCGTTCAGGGAACTCAGTTAAGAGATATCGGGAAGCGTGGTGGCGAGGACATTGTCCGCCTGCTTCTTGCGGAATGCTTTGAGCTTTTCGGCGAGTCCTGCGTCCTGCAGGGCGAGCATTGCCACTGCAAACAGTCCAGCATTGGCGGAGCCGCCGTCGCCGATCGCAAAGGTCGCTACCGGAATACCTTTCGGCATCTGCACCATCGACAACAGCGAATCGAGACCGCCAAGGTGCGGAGAAGGAATCGGTACGGCGAGAACCGGCAGTGTGGTCTTTGCCGCGACCACACCCGCCAAGTGCGCGGCGCCGCCCGCACCGGCAATAAAACATTGCGCGCCGTCTTGCTCAAGGCCGGCGAGCCACTCTTCCAGCGCTTCCGGCGTTCGATGCGCCGACAAGGCTCGTGCGTCGTAAGCCACACCAAAGTCCTTCAGTTGCTTTGCCGCTTGCTGCATCACACCCCAGTCGTTCGCGCTACCCATAACAATGCCGACTTTTACTTTTGCCATGATCCGATCCTATAAATAAAAAGGACCGGCAACGCCGGTCCTCGCAGATAAATACTTAAGCGGCCTTTTTTTCCAGTTCCGCTTTGTATTGGCCTTTCGCCGCCAAGCTGTTCATGCGCGCGCGATGCAAGAGCGCGGCTTGGCCCGCCGCGACGTTGGTCGACGCGCCCCTCCACGCTTTCTGCGGCGCGGCTTGCAACGCGCGTCCGTATGAATAAGTCAGCGGCCAAGGTCCGCCGCCGAGTTTGTTCATCAGATCGAGATGCAGCGTCGCGAGCTCGTCGCTTTGCCCACCCGAAAGGAAAGCGATGCCGGGCACGGCCGCGGGCACAGTGCGTTTTAGGATAGCGAGCGTGCGCTCCGCGACTTCTTGCGGCGATGCTTGACGCTTGTTCTGAGTGCCGGAGATGACCATCGAGGGCTTCAAGACCATGTCTTCCAGCGCGACGCGCTGGTTGTAGAGCGAGTCGAACACCGCGTTGAGCGTCCATTCGGTGACTTCCTCGCAACGCTCGATACTATGATCGCCGTCCATAATGACTTCCGGCTCGACGATCGGCACCAGCCCGTTGTCCTGGCAGATCGCCGCGTAGCGCGCGAGCGCGTGTGCATTCGCCCAGATGCAAGAAGCCGAGGGAATGTCTTTGCCGATGTTGATGACCGCGCGCCATTTCGCGAACTTCGCGCCCAGCTTCACGTATTCCTGCACGCGCCCTGGGAGACCATCGAGTCCTTCGGTGATCATTTCGCCGGGGCATTTCGCCATGGGCTTCGCGCCCGCATCGAGCTTGATACCGGGAATGACGCCCGCTTGCTCGAGAAGATTGGGGAAAGGCGCGCCGTTCAAACCCTTTTGACGGATGGTTTCGTCGAACAGAATGACGCCGCTGATGTAGTCGCCTAAATTCTTGGCAGTGAACAACATGTCGCGATACGCGCGGCGATTCGATTCGATATTTTCTACGTTGATCGTTTTGAAACGTTTGTCGATGGTGCCGGTCGACTCATCGGCTGCGAGAATG